>NZ_JAUSYO010000001.1:0-317174 GCF_030816935.1 Arthrobacter sp. B3I9 | reverse complement strand
TCACTTTGGTGGCCTTTTCAATTTCCTCACCGGCGCTGCGCCCCTTAATCGCGACGACTTCACCCTTACCGGCCAGTAGCGGAATGGTGAGTCCGGCCAGGTTGGCCAGCGCAGAGACCGCCCGGGCTGTGACCACATCGGCATCCACCATGCCGACGGCAAGCTCGGCACGGGTGCGCATGACAGTGACATTCTCGAGGCCCAGGTCGTCAACGACTTCCTGGAGCCAGATGACGCGCCGCTCGAGCGGCTCGATCAACGTCAGCTCAAGATCCGGGCGGGCAATGGCGAGGCACAGGCCCGGCAATCCGGCTCCACTTCCGACGTCGGCCACGTGGCTGCCATGGGCGATCTGGCTTTCGATGACGGCACAGTTCAGCACGTGCCGGCTCCACAACCGCGGCACCTCACGCGGCCCGATCAGGCCACGTTCGGTGCCGGAGGTCGCAAGGTGTTCAACGTAACGCTTCGCCAGGTCCAAGCGGCCACCGAAGATGGCCTCGGCGGCCTTCAGCTCGGCGGGGGTAATTTCAACCATGTGCTATCCGGAGGTTTCAGTCGGCAGAGACGACAATGTGCCGGTCGGCACCTTCGCCCTCGGACTCGCTGACGAGGCCCAGCTCTGCGACGGCGTCGTGCACGATCTTGCGCTCATAGGCACTCATCGGGGCCAGTGCAACGGCTTCACCCGACTCCTTGACGGACGCGACGGCGTCCTCAGCGATCTTCTGCAGATCCCCTGCACGGTCCGAGCGGTACCCGTTGATGTCCAGCACCAGGCGGGACCGGTTCTCGGTGGCTGAAAGGACCGCCAACCGGGTCAGTTCCTGAAGCGCCTCGAGGACCTCACCGTCGCGGCCCACCAGGTTCTCCAGACCGGCCGACTCTTCCTCGGTAACGATGGAGATGTAGGTCCGGCCGTTGCGGACCTCAATGTCGATGTCGCCGTCGATGTCGGCGATGTCCAGCAGTTCCTCGAGGTAGTCCGCGGCGACGTCGCCCTCTTCTTCCAGGCGGCCGGCGGAAGAACCCTTCTCGGGGTCAGCGTCGCCCAGAACTTCCTGGCCGGCGTCGTCCTGTTCTTCGATAACCTCGGCGGAAATAGCTTGCTCGGTGCTCTCGGCAGACATTACTTCCTCTTCCTGTTCTTACGTTGTGGCTGGACGCGCTGGGCCTTCGCCTGCATCGCGACCAGCGCAGCGGCCTCGGCGGCCTCGGCATCGGCCTTTTTCGCCCCGGTCAGCGGCAGGGAAGGCAGGCCCTTGGCGGCACGGCGCTCGGCCAGAGCCTTGGCGGCGGGGGATCCGGGGGTCGGCATGCGGCGGATCACGAAGAACTGCTGTGCCATGGTCCACAGGTTGGTGGTGGTCCAGTAGATGAGTACACCGATGGGGAAGTTGATGCCACCCACGCCGAAGACAATGGGCAGGATGTAGAGCATCATTTTCTGCTGGCGCATGAACGGGCTGGCCATGGCTTCTTCAGACATGTTCTTTGCCATGATCTGTTTCTGCGTGATGAACTGCGATGCCGTCATGGCGAGGATCATCACGATCGTCAGGACAATGACGGATACCTGGTTGCCGGTCCCGTTGGGGAGGCCGTGCAGCAGTGAAGCGGACAGCGGCGCGCCGAAGATGCTGGATTCGTCGAACTGAACCACCTGGTCGTGGCTCATCGCCCCGATGCCTTGCCCCTTGGTGGCGGCGGAGGTGATGCCGGACAACACCTGGAAGAGGGCAAAGAAGAACGGCATCTGGATCAGCATGGGCAGGCACGCCGAGAACGGGTTGGTGCCGTGCTTCTTGTACATGGCCATCTGTTCTTGCGCCATAGCCTGGCGGGACAGCTGGTCGGTCTTGCCCTTGTACTTGTCCTGCAGCTTCTTCAGGTCCGGCTGCAGGAGCTGCATGCCGCGCTGGGCCTTGATCTGCTTGACGAATACGGGAATCAGGGCCGCACGGATCACCAGCACTAGCCCGATGATGGACAGGGTCCACGTCCAGCCGTTCGCAGCAGGCATGCCAATGGCGCTTAGACCGTCATGGAATCCCACCATGATGATTGAGACCAGCCATTTGAACGGGGCCAGAATTGTTTCGAAGATGTCCATACGTTATCCCTATTCGTCAGGCCGCAGTGCGGCCTTCTCCATCAGACTGAGCAGCCAAGTACGTATCCGGGTTGTTCAGTACAACAATTGTGGGGGTGCGGCCCTTGGGCCAGGCGCGCTTCCCGGCGGGGACGTGGTCCACACCGCCGGCATTCCAGGGATGGCAGCGCAGAAGGCGCCGCGCGGCGAGCCAGCTTCCCTTGACCGCACCGTGGACCGTGATCGCCTCAAGGGCGTAGGCCGAACAGCTGGGAAAGAAGCGGCATACCTGGCCGTACAGGGGTGAGATGAGCCTGCGGTAGGCCAACAGGAGCAAGATCAGGATGTTGCGGGGCAAGTTCCACACCGCCCGGCCCAGCCACGTTACGGCGGATTCCAGGCGGGAAGTAGGAACAGGGACGACGGCGGCAGTCGAGTTATGCACGCGGTGTCCCTTCCTGTGTTGTCTCATCAGAAACTGAAGAAGCAGCCTGCGGAAGGCGGCTGCCCAGCCGTTTCATCGTTGTCTCCAGAGCGGCGTCATAGTCGCTACGCAGTTGGTCCCAGCTGGCACCGGCCGCGGCGGGCAGGGCCCTGACCACGATGGCGAACCCGCAACCGTATTTCTGCAACGACAAAGCGCCTGCTTCTCTCAGTCTCCTCTTAACGAGATTCCTGACAACAGCGTTCCCGACACTCTTGGAAACGATGAATCCGATCCGGCTCGGCTCGTCGGCAGCGAGGACTGCCGCATATAACACTACGTTCCGGCGTCCATTGCGGACACCGGAACGTACAGTGGTTGAAAAATCGGTTGATGTCCGTAGACGGTTTCTGGTGGCTAGCACCGCTGAACTCGCATAGGGAGGTGGACCGACGAGTCAGTTATTTAGGCCGACAGCTCGGTGCGACCCTTGCCACGACGGGCTGCCAGGATGGCGCGGCCGGCACGGGTACGCATACGAAGGCGGAAGCCGTGCTTCTTGGCTCGACGGCGGTTATTCGGCTGAAAAGTCCGCTTGCTCACGTTAGTTACTCCAGTGGATCAAAGGTGCGCCCACCCGATCAAGGGGAAGAACTGGCCGACGCTAAGTTTTGTATGTGCCGCTTCCCTCGACTCGCAAGACGCGGGGCGTCGGGGAGATAAAGACAGAGGGCGAAAAGCGTGCACAAAGGACTTCACAACGTTAGGGCTAAACCGGCACCGGAGTCAAACCGAGGGGCGCTTCCCAGCCTTTCCCCAACTGTGGCTAACTCGGGCCGCTGCCTGTGGATGAAGTAGGTCACGGTGCCCGGTTTCGAACTACAACCGTGTGATTATCCACAGGACACACCCCAGCTATCTTCTAGGTTTTTCATCCCCTAGAGTGTCTCAGTAGCCAATTATCCACGGACTGTGCATAACCCTGTGGATTTCAGCCGGCGCCAGCGCACTGGTTCGGGCCTCATGGCTGCAGGTAATGCCGACAAGCAAGTATGAGGAACTGATTGATGACAGTAGACGAAGCCAACCAAGCCAATACTGTCGGAAGTTCCTGGCGGCGGGTAGTGAGCCTTCTCGAGAACGACCACCGTGTGACACCGAGGCAGCGCGGCTTCGTCATCCTCGCCCAGGCGCAAGGACTCATCGGTTCGACCCTCCTGGTGGCCGTTCCCAATGAACTCACCCGTGAAGTTCTGCAGACCCAGGTCAAGGAAGCCCTCGACGACGCCCTCCGCAGCGTTTTCTCCGATGAGATCCGCTGCGCAATCGACGTCGACACTGATTTGGTGCCGCTGCACAGCGAACCGGAGCCCGCCGTCGAACTGTCCCTTGCGACTGATCCGGCCGTCGAGCTGAAGCCGCAGCCGATGCTGCCGAGCACTTCCCACGAATTCGGCCGGCTCAATCCCAAGTATGTCTTCGACACATTCGTCATCGGATCCTCCAACCGGTTTGCCCACGCCGCCGCCGTGGCCGTGGCTGAAGCTCCCGCCAAGGCGTACAACCCGCTGTTCATCTACGGCGACTCCGGGCTTGGCAAAACGCACCTGCTGCACGCGATCGGCCACTACGCCCGCAGGCTCTACAGCGGCATCCGGGTCCGGTACGTGAACTCCGAGGAATTCACCAACGACTTCATCAACTCCATCCGGGACGATGAGGGCACCAGTTTCAAGACCACCTACCGCAACGTCGACGTGCTGCTGATTGATGACATCCAGTTCCTGGCCGGCAAGGACCGCACGCTGGAGGAGTTCTTCCACACGTTCAACGCCCTGCACAACAACAACAAGCAGGTCGTGATCACCTCGGACCAGCCGCCGAAACTGCTTGCGGGCTTCGAAGACCGGATGAAGTCACGTTTCGAATGGGGCCTGCTGACCGACATCCAGCCGCCGGAACTGGAAACCCGCATCGCCATTCTCCGCAAGAAGGCCCTCAGCGAGGGGCTCTCCGCCCCGGACGACGCCCTGGAATACATCGCGTCCAAGATCTCCAGCAACATCCGCGAACTGGAGGGGGCGCTGATCCGCGTCACGGCGTTCGCCAGCCTGAACCGCCAGTCCGTAGATGTGGCCCTGGCCGAGATGGTGCTGAAGGACCTGATCACCGACGACGGAGCCCAGGAAATAACTTCAGGGCAGATCCTGACGCAGACGGCGGAGTACTTCAAGCTCAGCATGGAGGAACTCTGCAGCAAGTCGCGGACCAGGACCCTCGTGACCGCGCGGCAGATCGCCATGTACCTGTGCCGCGAGCTCACGGACATGTCCCTACCCAAGATCGGCCAGGAGCTTGGCGGCCGGGACCACACCACCGTCATCCACGCGGACCGGAAGATCCGCGAACTGATGGCCGAGCGGCGCGTGATCTACAACCAGGTGACCGAGCTGACCAACAGGATCAAGCAACAGCAGCGCAATTCCTGACGCGTCCCGCGCCGCACTCATACCTTATTAACAGGGGCCTGTGGACAAGCCTGTGGACAGTTAAGGGGACAACCGCGGTTGATGGGCTTAAAACCCTTAAGCCAGCTGTGGATCGTCCGAACGGCCAAAAATGTTATCCCCATCCACAGCCTGTTTAAAACGTGCTCCACCCACAGTCCATGAACAGGGCTGAACCGCGGAACCGTACCGGGAATCGGGGTTATCCACAGTATCCACAGCAGTTATTAACACTACTAATCCCAAAAAAATGAAATTCCCTCAAACAACAGTTTCTCCGCCCTCCCCGTCCAGCCCAGGTCCGTTCCGGCCCCGGCCCGGAAACCAAGCAGCGGGCCGCCGGCCGAACCACAGGGATGTAACCCGGGGATGGGAGAAACCGGTTCGTGGGGCTAAGCTGTCTGCAGTGCGTCCGTCCCGGACTTCTTTTGTGGTTCCCCTTTGGGCCACGGGGCCCGGTGGCCCGCATGCAACTTGTTGACGACGTTCGGCTTCGCCGCTGAACACGGCGGCAGCCCGGCGATTTAGCAATGACAGCAGTAATGAAAGGCGGCACCCTTCCGTGAAGTTCAGAGTCGAACGGGACGTCCTGGCAGAAGCCGTGACATGGACCGCCCGGTCGTTGTCTCCGCGGCCGCCTGTACCCGTACTTTCCGGCCTGCTCCTCAAAGCCGAAGCCGGCACCGTAAGCCTTTCGAGCTTCGACTACGAGACCTCCGCCAGGCTGGAAATCGGCGCTGACATTGCCACCGAAGGCACCATCCTCGTCTCGGGGCGGCTCCTCGCGGACATCTGCCGGAGCCTGCCCTCCGCACCCGTGGACGTGGAGACGGACGGCAACAAAGTCACCCTCACCTGCCGCCGGAGCAGCTTCCACCTTGCGACGATGCCCGAGGCCGAGTACCCGCCGCTACCGGCTTTGCCTGCGCTCAGCGGCACGGTCCCCGGTGATTCCTTCGCCCAGGCCGTTTCCCAGGTGATCATTGCAGCCAGCAAGGACGACACCCTGCCCATCCTCACCGGCGTGCGCATGGAGATCGAGGACGATCTCATCACCCTGCTCGCCACGGACCGCTACCGGCTTGCCATGCGCGAGGTTCCCTGGAAGCCGGTCACCCCAGGAATCTCCACGAGCGCCCTGGTCAAGGCCAAAACCCTCAACGAAGTGGCCAAGACCCTTGGCGGCAGCGGCGAGATCAACCTCGCCCTCGCCGACGATGACAGCAGGCTCATCGGTTTCGAAAGCGGCGGACGCACCACAACCTCGCTCCTCGTCGACGGCGACTACCCCAAGATCCGTTCCCTCTTCCCGGAGTCCACTCCGATCCACGCGACCGTGCAGACCCAGGAACTCGTCGAAGCGGTCCGGCGCGTCTCGCTGGTGGCAGAACGCAACACCCCGGTCCGCCTAGCATTCACCCAGGGCCAGCTGCACCTGGACGCGGGCACCGGCGAGGACGCCCAGGCCTCCGAAGAGCTGGAGGCGCAGCTCAGCGGGGACGACATCACGGTGGCCTTCAACCCGCACTACCTGGTCGAGGGCCTGAGCGTGATCGAAACCAAGTACGTCCGGTTCTCCTTCACGTCGGCGCCCAAGCCCGCAATGATTACCGCCCAGCACGACGCCGACGGCGAGGATCAGGGCGATTACCGCTACCTCGTCATGCCGGTCCGGCTGCCCAACTAACTCGCAGCACATGTCGTTTTGACCCCTCATAACGACCCCAATTGCGAGCCAGTTGGGTGACAACGGGCCACTCGAAGCAGACAGCGAAGAAAAGAGTTCATACCTTGCACATCGGACTGATCGGCCTTGGCAAGATGGGTTTCAACATGCGCGACCGGCTGCGCGCAGGCGGAATCGACGTCACGGGCTTTGACCGGAACCCGGACGTGGCCGACGTCGCCAGCGTGGATGAGCTCATTGCCGCGGTTCCCGCGCCGCGCCTGATCTGGGTGATGGTCCCGTCCGGTGAAATCACGGATGCCGTCATCACCGAGCTCGGTACCAAGCTCGACGCCGGCGATCTGGTAATCGATGGCGGGAACTCCCGGTTCACCGAGGACCAGAAACACGCCGCGGCCCTGGCCGAAAAAGGCATCCACTTTGCGGATTGCGGCGTTTCCGGCGGCGTCTGGGGCCTCCAGAACGGCTACGGGCTGATGGCCGGCGGCGATCCGGCCGACATCGAACGCGCCCTGCCGGTCTTCGACGCGCTGCGCCCCGAAGGTGACCGGGCCGACAGCTTCGTCCACGTGGGCGGCGTCGGGGCGGGCCATTACGCCAAAATGGTCCACAACGGCATCGAATACGGTCTGATGCAGGCTTATGCCGAGGGTTACGAACTCCTGGCGGCCAAGGACATCGTCACGGACCTTCCGGGAACGTTCCGGGCCTGGCAAAAGGGCACCGTTGTCCGCTCCTGGCTGCTGGACCTCATGGTCAAAGCCTTGGAAGAGGATCCCGGGCTGGTGTCCATCGACGACTACGTGGAGGATTCCGGCGAAGGACGGTGGACCGTGGAAGAAGCGATCGCCAACGCCGTTCCCGCCCCGGCCATCACGGCGGCGCTGTTTGCCCGCTTCTCCTCCCGCGAAGACAATTCCCCCGCAATGAAGATGGTTTCCGCTTTGCGTCACCAGTTCGGCGGGCATGCCACACGCCCGGCGAAATAGTCCTGCCCTGAAATCCTGAACCCGGCGTGTACCTCGAACAACTCTCGCTCACTGATTTCCGCAGTTACGCCCAGGTGGACCTTAGCCTGACGCCGGGTGTGACCGTTCTGGTCGGATCCAACGGCATCGGCAAGACCAACCTGATGGAGGCCATCGGTTACCTCGCCACGCTCAGTTCCCACCGGGTCAGTTCCGACGCCCCGCTGCTGCGCTTCGAGACGGAGCGGGCCCTGATCCGGGCCAGGCTGGTCCGCGGCGAGCAGTCGACCGTTCTGGAACTGGAAATCAATGCGGGCCGTGCCAACCGTGCGCGGATCAACCGCAGCAACCCGGTCCGCGCCCGTGACGTCCTGGGCATCTGCCAGACGGTGCTCTTCGCGCCGGAAGACCTAGCCTTGGTCAAGGGCGATCCGTCCAGCCGCCGGCGTTTCCTCGACGAGCTGCTGGTCAGCCTCGTGCCCCGCCATGCCGCAACTCGAAGCGACTACGACCGGGTGCTTAAGCAGCGCAACGCCCTGCTCAAATCCGGCCGGGCCGGCAAATTCACGAGCGGCCACGAGGCCACCCTCGATGTGTGGGACCAGCACATGGCACGGGCGGGGGCCGAGTTGCTGCACGCGAGGCTGGAACTGGTGGAACGGCTCCGGCCGCACCTCAAAAGCGCCTACGCGCAACTCACCGACGGGTCCAAGGAAGCCGGTGCCATCTACCGTTCAACGCTGCAAGGCATTGTTGACGACGACGGCGCCGGGCCGGCGGCCGCCGGCGGTGCCGTGGGCGTTGCGGTGGAGGATCTGCGCCAGTTGTCCGTAGCGGAACTCACCGACCGTTACGTCCAGGCGTTCGCGGCCTCGCGCCGCAGGGAGTTGGACCGCGGGATTTCGCTCGTGGGGCCGCACCGTGATGAGCTTGAACTGGTCCTCGGACAGGCCCCCGCAAAGGGATACGCCTCCCATGGCGAAACCTGGTCGATGTGTCTGTCCCTGCGTCTGGCGTCCTACTACGTGATGCTCGACGACGCCCGCACCGGAGGGTCCGCTCCCATCCTGATTTTGGACGACGTGTTTGCCGAGTTGGACGTCCAGCGACGGCGTAAACTGGCGGCAATAGTATCCGGCGCCGAGCAGGTGCTGGTGACGGCCGCCGTCGAGGACGACATTCCCGCGGAGCTGGCCGGACGGCGGGTGAAAGTCATCCCGGGAGGAATCGATGAGCCGGAAGATCGATGAATAAGGATATCGACGGCGGCCTGCAACCGGGCCGCGATCCTGACGACATCGACGCTGCCCAGTCCGCGCTCAACAGGATGCGCGAGGCCGCCGCTGCCCGCGGTGAAATCCGCCGGAAAGCTCCGCCGCGCAGTGGTGCCACGGCGGCCAAGTCCGACCGCAGCGCCGGAGGAACCCGGGGGTTCGGGCAATTCCACGGCACCGGCAGGGACCCCCTCGGCCTGGGCAAGGTGGTCGGCCGCCTTGTTGCCGAACGCGGCTGGTCCTCCCCGGTGGCCGTCGGGTCGGTGATGGCGGAATGGGCGAACCTCGTGGGCCCGGAGATTTCGGCGCACTGCACTCCTGAGAGTTTCGATGACACCACCTTGCACGTCCGTTGTGATTCCACCGCGTGGGCCACGCAGCTGCGGTTGTTGAGCTTCAGTCTGCTCGAGAAGTTCCGGACCGAGCTGGGGGACGGCGTGGTGACGAAGATCCAGGTGCTCGGGCCGGCGGCGCCCAGCTGGCGGAAGGGCGGACGGACGGTCAACGGGCGTGGGCCGCGGGACACCTACGGGTAGGCCGAGCCGTCAATCGAGCTCCGGTTTTGCCTCACTCCCTGCATAAGCCGTAGAAAAATCTACAGACGGCATGCAGGGCGCTTCAAGGCCCGGGGGCCGTATAGGCACCCCATGCTCGGACGCCGGGACGCTTGCAGACGGAGTCTGCGGCCTCCCAGCGGTATTTTCGTCCCCGGCAGGCGCCCCAGAATGCGGGTTTGGGCTACTGGGCACGGTAGAATCATGGTAGATAATTGGGCGCCGGTGAAACGTTGACTGAGTCCGTTTCCGACGCAATGTCTGCGTGCGGCAGGCGGCTCCTCGGCTCAGCGGGTTCAACGGTGTGATCAGAGACGTGCCTGTCGGCAGACGCCATCCTTCCGGATGGGTGACGGCCGGCCTCCATCGAACATAGAGGAGTCGAAAGCGCCTGTGGCTAGCGACAATACAGAAATTGCCGAAGTGGAAGAAGTAGTGGCGGAAGCTGCGGATATCCCGGCCGAAGCTGATACGCGCCACGGCTACGGTGCCAGCGACATCACGGTGCTTGAGGGCTTGGAGGCGGTCCGGAAGCGGCCGGGCATGTATATCGGATCCACCGGGCCGCGCGGCCTGCACCACCTGGTCTATGAGGTGGTGGATAACTCGGTCGATGAGGCCCTGGCCGGCTACTGCACGCACATCGAAATCGTTCTGCAGGCCGACGGCGGCGTGAAGGTGGTCGATAACGGGCGAGGCATTCCGGTGGACATGCATCCCACCGAGCACAAGCCCACTGTCGAGGTGGTGATGACCATCCTGCACGCCGGCGGCAAGTTCGGTGGCGGCGGCTACGCGGTATCGGGCGGCCTGCACGGCGTCGGCATCTCCGTGGTGAATGCTCTCTCCAGCCGGGTCGACACGGAGGTCCGCCGCCAGGGCCACGTCTGGCGGATGTCCTTCGCCGACGGCGGCAAGCCGCAGGGCGGTCTCGTCAAGGGCGAGGAAACCGACGAGACCGGTACCACCCAGACGTTTTACCCGGATGCCAGCATCTTCGAAACCACGGAATTCGATTTCGAGACCCTGCGCGCACGCTTCCAGCAGATGGCCTTCCTCAACAAGGGCCTGCGCATCACGCTGACCGACGAACGCCAGGCCGCGGAGTCCGACTCCGCGGACGAGGACCTTGACCTCGACGTCATTCCGACGGAAGGCGAAGTCCCTGCAGAGTTCCACACCGTCGTCTACCAGTACGACGAGGGCCTGCTGGACTACGTGAAGCACCTGAACTCCGGCAAGAAAGTCGATGTGGTCCACGAGGACGTGATCGCCTTCGAAACCGAGGACACGGACCGCCACATCGCCCTGGAAATGGCCATGCAGTGGACCACGGCGTATTCCGAGAGCGTGCATACCTACGCCAACACCATCAACACGCACGAAGGCGGCACCCACGAAGAGGGATTCCGTGCCGCGATGACGTCCTTGATCAACCGCTACGCGCGCGAGAAGAGCATCATCAAGGAAAAGGACGACAACCTCACCGGCGATGACATCCGCGAAGGCCTCACGGCCGTGATTTCCGTGAAGCTTGCCGAGCCGCAGTTCGAAGGCCAGACCAAGACGAAGCTCGGGAACTCCGAGGTTAAGGGCTTCGTCCAGCGCGTTGTCACCGACGGGCTCGGTGACTGGCTGGAACGCAACCCCGGCCCCGCCCGTGACGTCATCCGCAAGGCCATTTCGGCTGCTCAGGCCCGCATGGCTGCCCGTAAGGCCCGCGACAACGCACGCCGCAAGAGTCCGCTGGAATCGTTCGGTATGCCCGGAAAGCTCTCCGACTGCTCCTCCAAGGATCCGGGCAAGTGCGAGGTTTACATCGTGGAGGGCGACTCCGCGGGCGGTTCCGCCAAGCGTGGCCGCAATCCGGAGACCCAGGCCATCCTGCCGCTGCGCGGAAAGATCCTGAACGTTGAGCGCGCCCGGCTGGATAAGGCCCTCGGCAACGCCGAGGTCCAGTCCATGATCACGGCGTTCGGCACCGGCATCGGTGAGGACTTCGACCTTGCGAAGCTGCGCTACCACAAGATCGTCCTGATGGCCGATGCCGACGTCGACGGCCAGCACATCACCACCCTGCTCATGACATTGCTGTTCCGCTACATGCGGCCGCTGATCGAAAACGGCTACGTCTACCTGGCACAGCCGCCGCTGTACCGGATCAAGTGGTCCAACGCCCCGCACGACTACGTCTACAGCGACCGGGAACGCGACGCCAAGCTGGTCTCCGGCCAAGCCGCCGGTCGCCGCATCCCGAAGGACAACGGGATCCAGCGCTACAAGGGCCTCGGCGAGATGGACTACACCGAACTCTGGGACACCACCATGGACCCCGATCACCGGACCCTCCTGCAGGTCACGATGGACGACGCCCTGGCAGCGGACCAGATCTTCTCCACGCTGATGGGCGAGGACGTTGAATCGCGCCGGAATTTCATCCAGCAGAACGCCAAGGACGTCCGGTTCCTCGATATCTAGCGGCGAAACGGCCCTTATATTCCTGGACTGATATATACCTGAAACGGAAAACATAGACCATGAGCGATGAAACACCAGAGGTTCCCACCGGTCCGGCCGGTACCGAGCCCGTCCTCGAAGGCGTTGTCCTGGACACCGACGTGCTGACTGACCGGGTCGAGCAGGTGGACCTGCAGACGGAAATGCAGCGGTCCTACCTCGACTACGCCATGGCAGTGATCGTCGGCCGCGCCCTTCCTGACGTCCGCGACGGCCTCAAGCCAGTGCACCGGCGCGTGCTCTACGCGATGTTCGACGGCGGCTACCGCCCCGACCGCTCGTTCAACAAGTGCGCCCGCGTGGTCGGCGAAGTCATGGGCCAGTACCACCCGCACGGTGACACCGCCATCTACGATGCGCTGGTCCGGCTCATTCAGGACTGGACCATGCGCTACCCGTTGGCGCTCGGGCAGGGCAACTTCGGTTCACCCGGCAACGACGGCGCCGCCGCTCCGCGGTACACCGAAACCAAGATGGCTCCGCTCGCCATGGAGATGGTCCGCGACATCGACGAGGAAACCGTCGACTTCCAGGATAACTACGACGGCAAGAACCAGGAACCGACTATTCTCCCGGCGCGGTTCCCGAACCTGCTGGTCAACGGATCCTCCGGCATCGCCGTCGGCATGGCCACCAACATTCCGCCGCACAACCTCCGGGAAGTTGCTGACGGGGTCCAGTGGTACCTCGCCAACCCGACCGCCAGCCGCGAGGAGCTGCTCGAGGAGCTGATCCGGCGGATCAAGGGTCCGGACTTCCCGACCGGTGCCACGATCCTGGGCCACAAGGGCATCGAGGACGCCTACCGCACGGGCCGCGGCTCGATCACCATGCGCGCCGTAGTCAACGTCGAGGAGCTCCAGGGCCGCACCTGCCTCGTCGTCACCGAACTGCCCTACCAGGCCAACCCGGACAACCTGGCCATCAAGATCGCCGAGCTCGTCAAGGACGGCAAGATCTCCGGCATCGCCGACCTGCGGGACGAGACGTCCGGCCGTACCGGCCAGCGCCTCGTGATCGTACTCAAGCGCGACGCCGTCGCGAAGGTGGTGCTGAACAACCTCTACAAGCACACCCAGCTGCAGGACAACTTCGCCGCGAACATGCTGGCGATCGTTGACGGGGTGCCCCGCACCCTGAGCCTGGACGCGTTCATCCGCCACTGGGTCACTCACCAGATGGACGTCATCGCGCGCCGGACGCGTTACCGACTCCGGAAGGCCGAGGAGGAAGCGCACATCCTGCGTGCCCTGCTCAAGGCGCTGGACGCCCTGGACGAGGTCATCGCCTTGATCCGGGCCTCCAACACCACCGAAGCGGCCCGCGACGGGCTGATGGAGCTGCTCGACATCGACGAGCTCCAGGCCCGCGCCATCCTGGACATGCAGCTGCGCCGGCTCGCAGCCCTGGAACGCCAAAAGATCCAGGACCGCCACGCAGAGTTGGAAGCCCTGATCGCCGAATACAACGCGATCCTGGCCTCCGAGGAACGGCAGCGGGAGATCATCAGCACCGAACTGGGCGAAATCGTCGCCAAGCACGGGGACGACCGGCGTACCAAGGTGCTGCTGGGCTTCGATGGTGACATGTCGATGGAAGACCTGATCCCCGAAGAGGAGATGGTTGTCACCATCACCCGGGGCGGCTACGTCAAGCGCACCCGCAGCGACAACTACCGCTCGCAGCAGCGCGGTGGCAAGGGGATCAAGGGAGCGCAGCTGCGCGGCGACGACGTTGTCGAGCACTTCTTCGTCACCACCACCCACCACTGGCTCCTGTTCTTCACCAACCTGGGTCGCGTTTACCGGGCCAAGGCCTATGAGCTTGCCGAAGCCGGCCGCGATGCCAAGGGCCAGCACGTGGCCAACCTGCTTGCATTCCAGCCGGACGAGCACATCGCCCAGGTGCTGGACCTGCGGGACTACCAGCAGGCGCCGTACCTGGTGCTTGCCACCAAGCGCGGCCTCGTCAAGAAGACGCGGCTCGAGGACTACGACACGAACCGCTCCGCCGGTGTGATCGCCATCAACCTGCGCGACGGCGACGAGCTCGTTTCCGCCCAGCTGGTATCCGAAAGCGATGACCTCATGCTGGTGTCCCGGATGGGGCAGTCGATCCGCTTCACCGCAACGGATGAGGCCCTGCGCCCGATGGGCCGGGGCAACGTCCGGCGTAACCGGCATGAAGTTCCGGGAGGAAGACGAACTGCTCGCGGCCGACGTGGTCCAGGACGGCTCGTTCGTCTTTATCGTCACCGAGGGCGGCTACGCCAAGCGCACCGCGGTGGAGGAATACCGGCTCCAGGGACGCGGCGGTCTCGGCATCAAGGTCGGAAAGTACCAGGAGGAGCGCGGACATCTGGTCGGTGCCTTGATCGTCCATGAGGAGGATGAGGTTCTGGTCGTCATGGAAGGCGGCAAGGTCGTCCGGTCCTCCGTCTCCGGTGTTCCCGCCAAGGGACGCGACACGATGGGCGTCATTTTTGCCAAGCCGGACAAGAACGACCGCATTATCGAGGTCGCTCGCAACAGCGAACGTGGCCTGGAAACCGATGAGGAAAGCCTGGCATCCGAGCAGGATGACGTAACGTTGGCTGAAGATACGGGATCACACCAAGGGTCCGTAGAGGCAGAATCAGTACCGGCCCCGGAGTCAGATGAGTCATCAGGCGATGCCGAGCTGGACGAAGACAACACCGGAGGTAACGAGTGAGTAATCCCGACTCATATTCCACGCCCAACAGCAACGGAACGCGGCAGCCCGCATCCGCCCCTCGCGTGAGCGCGCCGTCCCGCCCGCAGCAGCGTCCCGGTGCTTCCGCCGGCACTGTGGATGCGGCACAACGTCCCCAGGGACCCGGACAGGGGGTGGCTGGGCAGCGTCCGGGCCAGAACCCGCCCGGGCTGGTCAAACCCGCTCCCAGGGCCAAGGTGCGCCGCGCCAGGCTGCTGGTCAGCAAGGTTGACCCCTGGTCCGTCCTGAAGATGGCTTTTCTGCTCTCGGTGGCCCTCGGCATCGTAACCGTTGTGGCGGCGATCGTGCTGTGGACGGTCCTGGACCTGACTGGCATTTTCGACCAGGTCGATAGCCTCCTCGGCACCCTGGCCGGCTCCGAGGGCGGCGGCTTCGAACTGAAGAAGGTGGCCTCGCTGGGCCAGGTGGCCTCCTTCGCGGTCATCATCGCCGTGATCAACGTCGTCTTGCTGACAGCACTTTCCATGCTCTCAGCCGTGCTGTACAACATCTCTGCCACCTTGGTGGGCGGCATCGGTGTGACTCTCACGGACGACTGAAACCCGCAAGTTTCCCGGGGATTCTGCCGGGAAATGCCTCGATTTGAGATCGGGCCGGGATGTGCTGTAAAGTCATATCTCGGCCCGATGAGGCATCGGGGCGTATAGCTCAGGCGGTTAGAGCGCTTCGCTGATAACGAAGAGGTCCCAGGTTCAAGTCCTGGTACGCCCACGGAACCTGTACAGGTTTCCGTAGGGGTTTGGTGATGGTCCGGGTTTCGCCGGGACCGGAACGGGGTGCGTGTGAAGAAGTTGCTCGTTGTTGCAGCTACGGTCGCAGGCGTCCTGCTCTACAGGAAAGTGCAGGATTCGGAAGCCCGGAAAACAGTCTGGAGCAAATCGACCGACACGGTTGATTAGTCCGGATGCCCGGTCCGGAAGAGGGAAAGCTGCTCTCCGGAACTAGGGTATGATTGACGGGTTGCTTCTTATGGGGGCATGGCGCAATTGGTAGCGCACCTGCTTTGCAAGCAGGGGGTTCGGGGTTCGAGTCCCCGTGCCTCCACCATAAGGAAGGCCCTGGATCGCGAAAGCGGTCCGGGGCCTTTTGCGTTGTCCGGGGTTCCTCAAGTGGTCCCGCCGTCTTACTGCTTGGGTTTGGCGTAGTCGCCCATGCCCTGCCAGTCGATGAAGACGTACGGTTCGTCTCCGACCACCCAGGCGTCGTGGCCCGGCGGGATGACGCCGAAGTCGCCAGGGCCAAATTCCATCTCCTCGCCGTCGTCCATGACGACCTTGATGCGCCCGGAGACGGTGTAGCCGACGTGGGCGGCCATGCAGCTGTCCGTCTGGACGATGGGCTTGACGTGCTGGGACCACTTCCATCCCGGCAGGAACGTCGCACGTCCTACCGGGCCGGCGTCGGTATGGACGAGTTCAACCTGCCCCAACCCGTCCTTGACGGGGCGGGTCTCCTCCGGTTGATCAAAGCTTTTCCGGATCATTGACGCCATCGTGGTCTCCTTTGTGGATGGGGTGAGACCGATTTAAGCGTGGCACCGGCGCCCACCACCGTCAAGGACGCTGACCGGCCGCCGTTGGTACCACGGCCGCCGCATTAGGGTTGGACTGTGAACTTCTTCCTTGCCGCCCTGGGTGTACTGGGCGTGGCCTCGTCCGGGCCCCTCATCGCCGCCACCCTGGGCGCCACGAGCGTCAGTGCACTTGCAATAGCTTTCTGGCGGAATGCCATTGCAGCGGGCGTCATGGCGGGACCCGTGCTGGTCCGGCAGCCGCGGCAATTCTCACAGGTCACAGGCCGCGACTTCCGCTGGTCCCTCGCCGCCGCCGCCGCTCTTGCCCTGCACTTCGCGTGCTTCATCACTTCGTTGCAACTGACCTCGGTGGCCGCGGCCACCGCCCTAGTCTGCCTGCAGTCCGGCTGGATCGCCGTTTTCCAGCTGTTCAGGGGTGTGCGGCACCGCTGGCAGGTCCTCGTGGGCCTGGGGCTCGCCTTCGGCGGCGTCGTGGCCATCACCGGGTTCGACATGGGCACCTCGCCGGATGCCCTCCTGGGCGATCTCCTAGCCGTTGCGGGCGGCGCCCTTGCCGGGATCTACACCCTTGCCGGCGGCAAGGCCCGCCAGACAATGGGGACCGGTGTGTACACGACGCTGTGCTACGGCATGTGTGCCGCTTTCATCGCCGTGATGGCGCTCGTGTCCGGGCAGCCGCTAGCCGGATTCGATGCCACCGGTTGGCTTGGGATCCTGGCCATCACTGTTTGCGCCCAGCTGATCGGCCACACAGCCTTCAACCACCTGCTTGCCACGATGAGCCCGCTGTTGGTGTCCATGATCATCCTGCTGGAGATTCCGGGGGCCGCCTTGCTGGCCGCGGCCTTCCTTGCCGAGAAGCTGCCCGCCGGCACGTACGCCGGCCTCGGCATGATCCTCGTCGGGCTGGCCGTCGTCGTCCTGGGCCAGCGCAGTTCACGGGCCGCGCGGCGCAACACCGAACGCCTAGTGGAACTTGGTACGGATTAAGCTGCTCGGAGCCCGGTGCTACTGGCCCCCGCGGCGCGCCGGCTGTGCCGTATTGACCGTGTGGATGGCGCGCAGCAGCTTCGCCGGGAAGTACACCGAGAAGAACACCACCATTGGCGCCTTGAGCGCCATTTTCTTGACGTTGTGGGCCTTGTACGTTCGGTCGAAGCGCGTCACGTAGTAGCGGTAGTCCCGGGGTGAATCCTCGAGCCTCCGCGCGGACATTCCAGAGACCATCTGGGGCCAGTACTGGATCCTGAGTTCATGATCGGCAAGGTGCAGGGAGAGATCGATGTCCTCATGCATCTCGTCCTTTTCATCCCGGCAGGTCTCGCCGCGGATTACTTCCCAGGCGGACCGGCGGAGAGCCATGTTTGAGCCGAAGAGGAAGTGGTACTGCTGCTTGGCGAGCTTGAGCATCAGCTGGCGCATCTTGTCGTCCGCCTTGAGGCCAAAGCGCCGCATCGGCATGTCGTAATACACCACCGGCCCCGTGGCCGCATGGACGGACTCATCGGCAAAGGCCTTCTGGACCTGCTCCACCCAGTCCGGCTCGAGCACGGAATCAGCATCGATCCGGCCCAGAATGTCGCCCGTGGCATGGTCAAGGCCGAAGTTCCGGGTGGGGATCAGTCCCTGGTCGCGGTCCTGGCTCAACAGGATGATGGGACTCTCCGGGTACTCCAACTGCATCTGGCGCACGATGTCGGCTGTGCGGTCCTTGGACATGTTGTCCACCACGATGATCTCGTGGGCCGGCACTGACTGGTACACCGCCGCGATCAGGCACTGCCGGATGACGCTTTCCTCGTTGTAGGCGGGGATGACGATGGAGATGGCCGGTGGCGGCACGGCATCGTGTAAAGCATCCTCGGAGGATCTATCGGGTGACATCCCCTCAAATCTAGCATCCATACCCGGTTTCCCTCCCGTGTGCGGGGGTCCTCCAAGGCCTCAATCAGCCCCGGGCAACCCTGCTCGCCCCCGCTGCACCCGAGATGACAAAGGAAAGGGAGGGACGCCGCCGGTGGCGGAGTCCCTCCCTTACGGCTACCGAATGGCGGCCGCTACTTCTGGCTACTTGCCCGAGTCCTTGCCCCCACCATTGTTCATGCTGGCTGCGGCAATATTCTGGACAGCAGTCTTGGCGTCCGTGGCGACTTCGCCGGGGGCGTCTTTGCTGTCCTCGGCCGCGTCCACGGCGGAGTGCTTGGCCGTCGTCGAAGAAGCGCCCGGGGCAGCCGCCGTCGGATCCCCGATGGAGGCGTCCGCCGGCACTTCCCCCGCGGCGGCAGCTGCCGTGTCCGCGGCGTCCTGGGTCTCGTTGACCGCGGCGGCAGGAACGGGGGCAGGAGTGACCGGCGCCGGGGTCTTCCATGGATCTTCGACCGGCTGCGAGGCCTTCCACGCGGCGACCCCCGCGGCGACGGCAGCGGCAATGACACCGAAGATAAGGAGACCACGGTGCTTGGGCTTCTGCTGGTCGGCAAGCTCGTTGCTCACGGCCTTGCTGGCCTGCGTCGCAGCGTCCCTGAACGGAATTCCTGCAGCGTTCGCCTGTTCCTGGACGGCATGGATGATTCCCACGTCCCCGAGTTTCTGGGCGACGGCGTCCACCCGGGCCGGGGCGCCTTCGAGGGTCCGGTGGACGGCCTCGGAAGCGTATCCGATCTGGTCAGACAGCCTCGGCAGGTATTCCACGACCACCCGGTCGCGGGCGCTGGCGATGACCGGCGTCGCCTTGTCCAGCGCCTCGTGGAGCCGCGGCGTGGCGCCCTCGACGGCGTCGTGGATCCTCGGCGCGAGCTGCGCCAGGCCATCCTGGAGGCGGGGCGTCACGGTCGCAACGCCGTCGGCCAGGTTGTGCGCTGCCGACTTAAGCCCCTCCTGGATCCTGGGAGAAGCAGTATCCAGGCCCTGCTGCAGGCGGGGAACAGCCCAGCTGACCGCTGCCTCAACCCGCGGGACGGCCCAGTCCTTGGCGTTTTCTACCCCGGTGCTGACGGAATGCTCCAGCTCACGGGCAATACGATCCGCTTTGTTCACAACTACCTCCCGATTAATGTGACGGTTCTGGAGTTAGCCTACGTGGCCCGGCCCTCACCGGCCATTCTTCGGCCCGATTTCCACCGGATTTCACCCAGCGCGGAACTGCCGGACCGGCCCTGTGTGTATCGGCCCGCCGTGGAAGAATAGCCCCATGACTGCCATCGCAACTGCAAAAGCAACCATCCACACAAGCCTCGGCGACATCGTCGTAAACCTCTTCGGCAACCATGCCCCCAAGACGGTGGACAACTTCGTCGGGCTGGCCACCGGTGAGAAAGCCTGGACCCACCCCGAGACCGGTGAGGACAAGACGGGTACGCCGCTGTACAACGGCACCATCTTCCACCGCATCATCAAAGACTTCATGATCCAGGCCGGTGACCCCTTGGGCCGCGGTGTCGGCGGCCCCGGCTACAAGTTCGACGACGAGATCCACCCGGAACTGACCTTCAACGAGCCTTACAAGCTGGCCATGGCCAACGCCGGTATCCAGATGGGCAAGGGCACCAACGGTTCGCAGTTCTTCATCACCACCATCCCCACAGGCTGGCTCCAGGGCAAGCACAGCATCTTCGGTGAGGTGGCGGACGAGGAATCCAAGAAGGTTGTTGACGCCATCGAGGGTGTCCGCACCGGCATGGGCGACCGCCCCGTCGAGGACGTCACCATCAACAGCATTGACGTCGAAAAGCTCTAAGCCCAGGCCATGAGCTACGGAATTCCGGCGGCCGAGCCGTCCGCGCAGATTCCGGTGTGCCCCCGGCACCCGGACCGGCCCGCCTACGTGCGGTGCCAGCGTTGCGGGCGCCCAGCGTGCCCCGACTGCCAGCGGGCGGCCGCCGTCGGATTCCAATGTGTTGACTGCGTCAACGAAACAAGGCGTACGACGCCGGCCAGCAAGACTGTTTACGGCGGCGCCATAGCAACGGGGCGTCCGATGGCCACGTTCCTCATTATCGCGCTGTGCGCCCTGGTCTATGTACTGCAATGGGTGGTCCCCGACGACGGGATCTACCAGAATCTGGCTTTTGCCACTGTTTATGCCAGCCCGGACTTCGGAGTGTTCGAGCCGTGGCGGATGCTGACTTCCGCCTTCCTCCATTCCCAGGGCTTCATCCTTCACATCGCTCTGAACATGTACATGCTGTGGATGTTCGGGCAGGCTCTTGAACCTCTTTTGGGCCGCATCCGTTTCCTTGCGGTCTACCTGCTTTCCGCTTTCGGCGGTTCCGTGGGCTATCTCCTGCTGACTCCGGGCTACGTTCCCGGCCAGCAGGTGACCGGGGTTGTTGGCGCTTCCGGCGCCATTTTCGGGCTTTTCGGAGCCATGCTCGTCGTCCAGCGCCACCGCGGCGGCGATACCCGGCAGCTGTGGGTATTAATTGCCGTCAATGGCGTCATCGGATTCCTGGTGCCTCAAATTGCCTGGCAGGCCCACCTCGGCGGCCTGGTGACCGGCGCACTTTGTGCCGCAGCCATTGCCTATGCCCCCCGGGGTCCGCGGCGAGGCCTCCTGCAGGCGGCCGGCCTGGTGCTGGTTCTGGCGCTCCTGGTTGGACTCAGCGCCCTACGGGTCGCCAGCGCCTGATATTTCGGCGGTCTTTGCGCCGCCTCCCCGCGCTCGGGCTGGCCCCGGCCCTCCGCACTTTGTGCTGGCCCGGCCCTCTTCGAGTGGTTCTTGCGCCGCCCCTCGCTGGCTGGTGTGCCGACACCGCCTCCCCCCGATGAATGTCCCTCCTATACCGGAGTTGGGCGCGTCCTGAGCTCCTGCGCCTCACAGGAAGCACCCGTACGCGGGCGGTCCGGAGGATGGACGTCCGGAACCCTCCGCGGCTTATCCACAGGTGTTATCCACACTGTGAGTAACTTACAAGCCTGTAGTTCACGGCCGCTTCCCTCGATCTGACCGCTCCAGGCGGCGATCTTTCCCCTCCGGGCCGCGACGGTGTCCACACCTGTGGATAACTCCTGTGGGTTGGCCTGTGGCTAAGTGGACAACTCGCGGTCCCAGCGCCGTGATCCGGCAGTGGGACAGTAGCGCCGGGGCGAATGGAGGACGAAACGAGGCTGCGTCCGCGGCAAAACGGCGCTCCGCCGTGGATTTCAACAAGGTTATGCACAGCGAAGCTCCCGGCGCGCTTCGACCTTTCCCGCCCCAACGGACCCTCTCGCCCGCCCACAACGCCTTCCAACCGTTGCAAACCACAACTTATCCCCACCTGTGGATAATTTGTGGGTAGTCGACTGTTGTTAAGTGGATAACTCAGGAAAGCGAGGTGCGGCGCGGAGTTTTCCCGGCTTCGCTCCATGCAGCCCGGCAAGTCGCGATGCCGGCGGGCGGAATGAAACTGCGGCAAGGGTTATCCACAGTGAATCCACACTGTTAATAACTCGTCGTGCGGTGTTTCCTGGGCCTCGAGCATGGCGAAGGGCCTAAAACCCGGGCCAGTCCGGGCTTTTCGGCCACTCTTCCTGCCGGAGGCCAATATCAACACTGTGGATAACTGGATCCGGCCTGTGCACAACTTCAGCTAGGCCAGACGCCCGAGCTTCCCCGCCGGTGGCTGTCGACTAAGTGCGTGTCCACCATCCCGATCGCTTCCATTAGGGCGAACATGGTTGTCGGTCCCACAAACGCGAACCCCTTCTTCCGCAGGGCCTTGGATAACGCAATGGACTCCGCGGACGTGGTGGGGATCTGCTCGTGTGTGGTCGGAGAAGGCGTCGATGCGGGCTGGAACTGCCACACGAAGTCCACAAGCCCGCCGTCGTCCCGGAGCGCGATGGTTGCCCTGGCATTGGTGATGGCCGCCTGGATCTTGAGCCGATTCCGCACTATTCCAGCGTCCTGCATCAGGCGTTCCACATCCGCCGGACCGAAGGTGGCGACGGCATCGGGATCAAAATCCTTGAACGCTGCCCGGAAGGCGGGGCGCTTACGGAGGATGGTGGCCCACGACAGCCCCGCCTGGAAGCCCTCCAGGCTGATCCGCTCGTAGAGTCCCTGCTCATCGCGGACCGGCAGCCCCCACTCCGTGTCATAGTATTCGCGCAGCATCGGATCCACTGCCGCCCACGGCGGACGCGCAAGGCCGTCGTCACCAAAAACCAAACTTGTGCTGCCGGGGGTCATACAAGTCCTTCCTGAGGGTGGTGCCGCTTCCAGCATTATCTGTCATCCGGTTGCCGGCCGCCCCGTGCCAGCTTTCATTCGTCAGCGAAGGCAGATATGGCAAAGGGCCGGCACACTCAGCGTGTGCCGGCCCCTAAGGCGGTTGTCGTGTGCCCTCTACGGCTCAGGAGCGCCAGCGGGTGGTCATCAGAAAGCCCGCAATTGCGATGCCGAAGCCCGCCACAATGTTCCAGGACCCCCACGCGCCAACCGGGAAGGCCGCTTCACTGATGTAAAAGGTGATGATCCACAGCAACCCGATGATCATCAGGCCAAACATCACCGGCTTGAACCAGACGGCGTTGGGCTTGTGCTGGTCCACGGCCGAAGCCTGCTGCGGCTCGCGGGTGGTTCTCTTTCGCGGCTTCGACTCGGGCACGGGTCCTCCTTGGCGGGCTGGACCAAGAGCGAAACCGCGGCTTGATATCCTGCAAGAAGGAATATGCCAGCGGTGGGTGCGCTCTCGGTCGGGTTTGAACTCTTAGTCGGAGCCAATTCTAGCCGGAGTTCAAGCCGAGCCCGCGTCCGCCGCGTCCGTCCAGGAGGGAAGCCAGGGTGCCGCAGCTGGAGGAAAAAGCCGCAGTCATCCCCACCCGGACATCCGGGGCATGGGCTGCCGGCGCCGTCAGGCTTCTGGGAGAGCTGTTCCTCACCGCCGGGGTCATCCTTGTTCTCTTCATCGCTTGGCAGCTGTGGTGGACCAATCTGGAGTCCGCGGTGACGCAACGGGCGGCCGTCAAAGACTTTGCCAGCCAGATGAAGTCAGCCGAAGTTCACGTCGCAACCCAGGGGGACGGCCGGGATCAGGTTAGCCCTGCTGCCCCGTCCTTGGAGGCGGAAGGGGGCTACGGCCCCGTCCCCAGCTTTCCTGAACCCGCCGACGGGACGACGATCGGCCTTCTCTATGTCCCCAGGTTCGGTCCGGACTACAGCCGGCCAATCGTCCAGGGCACGGGCCCGGCGGTCCTGGACTCTTTGGGAATCGGGCACTATGCAGGCACGGCGATGCCAGGGGGAGTTGGAAACTTCGCGGTTGCAGGCCACCGCCAGACTCATGGCGCCGTTCTGGACAACATAGACGCACTGGTTTCCGGGGACAGGATCTATGTCCAGACCGTGAACGGGTTCTACGTCTACGTGTTCCGCAACAGCCAGGTCGTCCTGCCCGACCGTACAGACGTGTTGCTGCCTGTGCCCCTCCAGCCGGCGGCAACCCCAACGGAAAGCTACCTCACCATGACCACCTGTAACCCGCGTTTCGGCTCACAGGAACGATTCGTGGCCTATGCGCTCCTGGAGCAATGGCGTCCGGTTTCAGCAGGGGCGCCGGCCGAAATAGCAGCACAGGTGCAGCGCGCCATGAGGGAGGAGTGAGGTTTGTACGCTTGGATTTTCCGTCGCCTTCCCGGGCCCTTGTGGCTCCGGATTGCCACTGCGCTGGTGCTAGCCACCGGCGGGCTGGTATTGATGGTTCAGTTCCTTTTTCCCTGGATGGCACAATTCACCCAGTTCACTGATTCAACGATTGGTTCGGCAAGTCACCCATGAGCACAACCAAGATCCTCGTCGTCGACAACTATGACAGCTTTGTCTACACCCTGGTGGGATACCTCCAGGAGCTCGGTGCGGAGACCACAGTCGTCCGCAATGATGACGTCACCCTCGCGGAGGCCATCGAGATGGCCGAGGCGCGAGACGGTGTCCTGGTCTCGCCGGGTCCGGGAACCCCTGCGGAGGCCGGCGTGTGCATTGAACTGATCAAGTGGTGCGGCGGACACGGGAAGCCGATGATGGGCGTATGCCTCGGGCACCAGGCATTGGCCGAAGCCTACGGCGGAACGGTGACGCACGCGCCGGAACTGATGCACGGCAAGACCTCACTCGTGGAACACCACGGTTCCAGCGTGTTTACCGGGCTCCCGTCCCCGTTCACCGCAACCCGCTACCATTCCCTGGCTGCCGTCCGGGAAAGCATCCCGGAGGTTCTGGAGATCACAGCGGAGACCGGCACGGGAATTGTCATGGGGCTGCAGCACCGCGACGCGCCGCTATGCGGTGTCCAGTTCCATCCGGAGTCGGTGCTCACCGAAGGCGGCTACCAGATGCTGGGCAACTGGCTGGAGTCACTGGGCATGGCAGGTGCCGCCCAGCGGGCAGCATCGCTGAGCCCGCTCATCAAACACTAACGGCCGCACGGACCGCCCGTCCGGGCCGCGCCGACCCTGCCGGGCGGCCTTGGGACGGGTTCCCTCGGCGTTATCCGGTGCCTACTTCGACCCCTTCGAGGAGGTCGGCGTTGGCGTTGGCGTCGGCGTCGGAGTCGGAGACGGCGGGGGCGGGGGCGGTGGGGCCTTGGCGACGGTCACGGCGATGACCTTGCCCTGTTCGACCAACGCCTCCGCAGCATCGCCTTGGGATGTGACCTTCCCCGGTTGGACCTGCGAGTTCTCGGTTTCTGTCACGCTGAGGGTCAACCCGAGCGCCTTTACGGCGGCGTCAGCCTCGGCCAGCGGCAGCCCGATGAGCTGGGGTACAGCGACCTTGCCGTTGGAAACCACCAGTTCGACGGTGCTTCCTACCGCGACCGGCTGACCGGGAGCCGGCTTGGTGGTGATGACGATGCCGGCGGGCACCGTGGAGCTGTTGTTCATGATGGTCGCCGGCGCACCGACCAATCCCTTTTGCCGCAGGACGTCGCGTGCGGCCGCCTCCGTCCGGCCAGGCAGGTCGGCGGGGATCGCGACGGCGCTCGGACCGTCGGAGACGTTGAGGATGATCTCCGCGTTGGGCTCCAGGGAAGTGCCCGAAGCGGGCGTAGTACTGATAGCGGTGCCCTTGGCAACCGTGTCGTGCTGGACCCGGCTGATCCGCGGCTTAAGGCCCGCGTCATAGAGCTTCTGGAGCGCCTCGGATTCCGTCAGTGATGCCACAGAGGGCACGTTGACCTTCACTACCGGAGGCGGTGCCTGGTTCATGATGTTGTAGAGCCAGAGTCCGCCGCCCGAGAGCACCAGCAGTGTCAGGACCACCAAGGTGGCGATCCAGGCGCGACGTCGGGACTTCTGCTGGGTGGTGTGCTCGCGTTCGAGGGGCAGCACCAGTGGAAGGCTGCCGGTATCGGGAGAACCGAACGTATCGGCGGCCTGGGCCGTCAGGGCGTTCTGCTCAATACCTTGGCTGGGGCGCAGCCTGCCGCCCGGGACGTCATCGAGGAACTTGGCGCCGGTCATCAGGAAAGCCGCCGTTGGCTGGTTCTCGGGTGTGGGCACTGTGTCGTTCGGATCCGTGGGGGCTTCGCTCGCCGGCAGCGGCGCCACTCCCACACCGTTGCGGGCCGCGCGCAGGGCACGGCGGAACGCGGCTGCATCCTGGAAACGGTCTGCCCGGTTCTTCTGGAGCGCCTTCATGAGCACGCTGTCCAGGGCATCGGAAATTTCCGGATTCAGGCTGCTGGCCAGTTCCGGGATCTCGCGGACATGCTGGTAGGCCACGGAAACGGGGCTGTCCCCGACGAACGGCGGCCGTCCGGTCAGCATCTCGTAGAGCAGGCAGCCTGCCGAGTAGAGGTCGCTTCGGGCGTCCACGGTCTCGCCGCGCGCCTGCTCCGGCGACAGGTATTGGGCCGTGCCCACCACTGCCTGGGTCTGGGTCATTGTTGCGGACGAGTCGGCCATCGCCCGGGCGATGCCGAAGTCCATGACTTTGACGCTGTTGGTGTCGGGGCAGAACATCACATTCGCGGGTTTGATGTCCCGGTGCACGATGCCGGCCTTGTGGCTGTATTCGAGGGCCGACAGGACGCCCAGGGAAAAGTCGATCGCCTGGTCGATGCTGACCTCTCCGGCCCGGACCATGTCCCGGATGGTTTTTCCGGACACGAATTCCATGACGATATACGGCACGCGCACGCTGTCGTTATGGTCGCCGGGCACCGCATGGTCCCCGGTGTCGTACACCGCGACGATCGAAGGGTGGTTCAGGGCGGCCACCGCCTGGGCCTCGCGCTTGAACCGCGCCTGGAACTGGGGATCCCTTGCAAGGTCCGGGCGCAGCAGTTTGACGGCGACGGTGCGGCCCAGTCTCGTGTCCGTGCCCCGGAAGACGTCAGCCATGCCGCCGCGTCCGATCAGCTCACCCAGCTCGTAGCGTCCGCTGAGGACGCGCTGGGTGTTCAGGGGGCCGCTGTCCTCCCTGTGCGACGGCGTGCGGGGTGAAGTAGACAATGGGGGCCTACTGTCGCTTCGGAGTGAGGGTCGGCGTCGGGGTGGCGGACGCGGCAGCCGCGAGGTGATAGGTCACCACGGAGCCGGCTGCAACCTTGCTGCCCGAGGCAGGCTCGGAACTGACGAACGTGCCGGGATCCTCGCCCTTGCTGCTTGCCTTGACGTCCGCACCCTTGACCCAGCGCAGCCCCGCGCCCTGGATGGCCTGCTGGACCGCCGCCTCGCTGGCACCGGACGGGATAGCCGGCACCGAAACCATCTCCGGGCCCTTGGATTCAGGTCCCTTGGAGTAGGTCACGGTGATGGTCTCGCCCGGTTGTACCGGTCCGGAAGGATCGATGTCGAGGACAGTCCCGGGGGCCGCCCCGTTGAAGACCTCGGCACCGGTGACCTGTAATCCACGGTCAATAAGGTCTTTCCGCACGTCGTTGTATTGCCGGCCGCGGTAGGCGTCCGGGATCAGGTTGACGGCGGCCGGCGTCGTCTCCGTAGGCGTGGCCGAGCTGGCGGTGGGGGTGGGCGTGGCGGATGTGGACGTCACGGACGGGGTCGGACTGCTTGGCGGTGCGCTGGAGCTGGTGACCACGGCGTTACTGCTTGAGGGTGCCTGGGTCGGGAACAGGATGCCGGCCTGCGTGAGGACGACGCCTACCAGGGCAAACAGCACCAGCAGGATCAACGCAATGAGCGGCCAGGTCCATGGGCTCCTGCCTCGCCGGGCCGGCTCATCGATCGGCTCCTCGTAGTCATCGTCTTCCTGTACCCACTGGCGTTCGGCAGCGAGGGCATCGGCACGGGACAGAGTGTTCCGGGCACCGTAGGCGCTGGCGGCGGCGGCACCGGCGGCCAGCCCGGCGGCGGCACCGGCACCGGCCGCGCCGACTACCGGCAATGCCGAGGTGGCCGACGTCGTCCGGTCCTCGGCGGCGGTCGCACCGATCACGCTGGTAGCCGCCGTGCGGACATCGGTGGGCGCCGTGATGGGTCCGGTGGTGGCTTCGAAGAGGAGCATGCCCGGAACGGCTGCATGGGCTGCGGCGATGTCACCGTTGCGGATGGCTTCTGCGGCTTCTGCGAGTTTGATGGCGTCGGCCGGGCGGTTCCTCGGGTCCTTGGCGAGCATCGACATCAGCAGGGCACGGACCGGCTTGGGAAGTGTCTCGGGCAGCGGCGGAGGGGCGTCGTTGACCTGCGCGAGGGCGATGGCGATCTGCGATTCACCAGAGAACGGACGGTGACCGGTGAGGCATTCATAGCCGATGACGCCGAGTGAGTAGATGTCCGATGCACCGGTGGCCGTTTGGCCGGTGGCCTGCTCGGGCGCCAGGTACTGGGCGGTGCCCATCACCTGTCCGGTCTGGGTCAGCGGGACCTGGTCAGCGAGGCGGGCGATGCCGAAGTCGGTGACCTTGACCCGCCCGTCCGGAGTGATCAGCAGGTTGCCGGGCTTGATGTCGCGATGCACCAGTCCCTGTGCGTGGGCCACGGAGAGCGCGCGGGCGGTCTGGGCGATCATGGACAGGGTGCGGTCGGGGGAGAGCACCTGCTCGCGGTCAATGATGCTGCTCAGCGGCTGCCCCGGCACCAGCTCCATCACCAGGTATGCGGAACCCTCTTCCTCGCCATAGTCGAAGACATTGGCGATGCCGACGTGGTTCAACAGAGCAGTGTGCCGGGCCTCGGCGCGGAACCGCTGGAGGAATCCCGGATCACCGGTGTATTCCTCCTTGAGCACCTTGATGGCGACGATGCGGCCAAGAACCAGGTCTTTGGCTTTCCAGACTTCTCCCATGCCACCGATCGCAATACGCGTGGTCAGCTGGAACCTGCCGCCGAGGGTGATTCCTGATGTAGGCCTCACTTATTCAACACCGCCTCAAAGATCTTCTTCGCGTTCGGACTGGTTAGCTTTGCGCCGCTTGTGATGTCCACGCCTTGCATGACGATGGTGACAGCCACCTGCGGATCGTTTGCTGGGGCAAACCCGGTAAACCATGAGTTGTTCAGCCCGGTGCCCAACTCGGCAGTACCGGTCTTTCCGGCCACCTGGACCCCCTGGACGGCAGCGCCGCGGGCGATGCCGTCGCTGACCACACTGGTCATCCACTCGGTGATCTGCCGCGAAATCTCAGGCGTGGTGGACGTTCGTAGAGCCGAGGGCTTCGGCTCGTCCAGCACCCGCAGGTCCGGGGAACGCACCGCCTTGATCAGGTTCGGCTGCATCTGTACTCCGCCGTTGGCGATAGCGGCAGTCATCAAGTTGATTTGCAGCGGGGTCGCCCGGACGTCTCGTTGGCCGATCGCAGACTGCGCCAGCCCGGCCTGGTCAAGGTCACGCGGGAAGTTGCTGAGAGCGTACTCCAGCTTGAGCTGGTCACCCACACCCTGGTCGAAGCCGAACTTCTCCGCCTGGTCCGCGATCGCCTTCTCACCCAGGTCCAGGGCAATGCTCGCAAACGGTGTGTTGCAGGACTGCTGCAAGGCAAAGGCGAAACTCGCCGTATTCCGCGTGTAGCAGTTGCCCCCGGCGTAATTGGGGAGCTTGTACTGGATCCCGGGGAAGGGCATCTCAGCCGGGTTCGGCAGATCGCTGTCCTTGTTGTACTTCCCCGAGCTGAGGGCGGCGGCGGTGTCGACCAGCTTGAAGACGGATCCCGGGGCCAGCAGTGCCCCGGTGGGACCACTGACGCTCTGGTTGAGATTGATCCCCGGGACCTTGTTGAGCTCATTGAAGTTAGCCTGCTCCGCAACCGGATCCTGCGAAGCGATCAGGTTGGGATCGTAGGACGGCTTGGAGACCATCGCGAGGATTGCGCCGGTCTTCGGGTTGGTCACCACGATCGAGCCGCGCTGGCCGTCGGGAATCAGGTCGTATGCGAGTTTCTGGATGGCCGGATCCAGCGTCAACTCCACGGACGCGCCCTTGGGCTGGTTACCGAGGAACAGCTGGCCGACCCTGTCGAGGAACTGCTGGTCCGAGCTGCCGGCGAGGACGTCATTCATCGTCTTTTCCAGGCCGGTCACGCCGTAGCTACGGGAGAAATACCCCGTGATTCCGGCGTACAGCTCGGGCTGGGTGTAGGTGCGCTGGAACTTGCAGCTCTCCGTGGCCGGTACGGATTCGGCTATCGGGGTGCCCCCGACGATGATCGCACCGCGGTCGTTGCAGTAGTTCTGGAGGAGGGTGCGCTTGTTCCAGGCGTTGGCTTTGAGCTCGTCGGCACCGACCACCTGCACGTAGCTGAGCGCGCCGAAGATCAGGACGAACATCGCTATCGCAGCGATCCATGAGTTGCGGATGGCCTGGTTCACAGTTGTTTCACCGCCTCGGTGGGTGCTTCTGGACTGGTACGGGGGCCGGAGGAAGGCACCGGCAAGGGCTTTGCCGGAGCGTCCTTCCGGGCTCCCGGTTCCTGGCCGGGCGGGAGCGGAGTGGTGTCCACCGGGCTCCGGGCGGTGTGCGAAATCATCAGCAACAGGCCCACGATGATCCAGTTTGCCAGCAGGGAGGATCCACCTGCGGCGAGGAAGGGCGTGGTGAGCCCGGTCAGCGGAATCAACCGTGTGACGCCACCGATCACCACGAAGCACTGCAGGGCGATCGCGAAGGATAACCCGCAGGCCAGCAGCTTCCCGAAGGCGTCCCGGGTACCGAGGGCGGCCCGGAATCCGCGGGTGAACAGCAACAGGTACATCAGGACAATGGCGAAGAGCCCGATCAGTCCCAGTTCCTCGCCAAAGGAAGCGATGATCATGTCGCTGTTCGCGAAGGGAACGAGGTTTGGTCTGCCTTGGCCGAGCCCGGTGCCCACCAGCCCGCCGTTGGCCATGCCGAATAGTCCCTCGACGATCTGGAGGCTGCCGCCGAATTCCCTGCCGTAGACCTCTTCGGTGAACGCGTTGAGCCAGCCGTCAATCCTCAGGGCCACGTGCGAAAAGACGCGGGAGGCGACAAACCCTCCGGCGGACATGAGGACCACACCGATGATGACCCAGCTGATCCGGCTCGTCGCCACGTAGATCATGACGAGGAACAGCCCGAAGAAGAGGATTGAGGATCCAAGGTCGCGCTGGAAGATCAGGACGCCGATACTCACCAGCCAGGCCGCGACCATGGGACCCATGTCTTTGAACCGCGGAAATTGCAGGGGCCCGACCTTACGGCCGGCCAGCAGAATGAGATCGCGGTTCGAGGAAAGATACCCCGCAAAGAATATAGCGAGCGTGATCTTGGCGATCTCACCGGGCTGGAACGTCATGGACCCGAGCCTGATCCAGACGCGGGCGCCAAGGATCTCACCGGCACTGACGCCTGGCACGAGGGGCAGGATCAGCAAAGCCGCGCTCACAGCCAGTGAGATGAACGTGAATCGGCGGAGGATCCGATGGTCCTTCAGGAACCAAATGACGGCGATTGCGACTGCCATGGCCACGAGGGTCCAGCGCAACTGGTTGTTTCCCGTGTCTTCCCCGACACGGTCCAGACGGTGGATCATGGCGAGGCCGAGGCCGTTGAGGGCAACGACCAAGGGAAGTATTACCGGGTCGGCATATTTCGCCCGGATGCGCAGCACGAGGTGAAACGCGAGAGCAGCTGCAGTCAGCAGGCCGGACTGGAACCAGAAGTCGGTATCGAACGCCTTTTCGCGGTCCACGCCGACAAGGGCATTGGCTCCGATTCCCACGGCGAGGGCCAGGACAAGCAGGACAAGTTCCACGTTGCGCCGGGGCCTGGGGGTCGGGTCGATCTGCGTCATTTGCCGGCCTCGCATGTCGGAGCAGTTGTCGGCGTGGGCGAAGCGGTGGGCGCGACTGTGCCGCCGGCCTCCGGGCTGGGGGTTGCCGGGGCGGAACTGGCCGGCGGCGACGGTGAAGGCGTGTGGCACTCGTCTGCCGGCGAGGTGGTTCCGGTGAGCTCCAGGTTCTTCACGATCCGTTGCGCGTCGTACAGGTCACGGGCGGGAACGGTCTGGCGCACGCGCTGCTGGGAGAATTCGGGCAGGTCAGACATCCTGATTTCGGTCACCGTTTCTAGGGTGGAAAGCTGGATGGGCCCCAGGCGCTGGGAGACCCCGTTGAAGATAGCCACATGCTGGTCGTGTTCGCCGATGTAGTACCGCGTCTGGGTCCACGCATAGCCGAGCCACAGCCCGACAGCCAGCACGGCAACGATTGCCGCAGCGATGGAAATTGTCACCCAGCGCCGCGCCCGGGGAGCGGCGCGGTACTCCTCCGCCTCCTCGCGGGCCTGCTCGGACTTGTGCGTCAGGACCGTCGCGGCCCGGCGCGCAACGGTGCGTCCGGCGATGGTAGGAATGGATCCTGATTCCGCGGCGGCTGCCGCAGCACCCACCAATTCGTGCGGCCGTGTGGAGAGTTCCTCCCGCAGTACTTCGGCCGAGAGGTGCTCGCCGAGGTGAGGATCCGTGCTGGACTCGGGCTCCTTGCCGTCCCCGTCCCGCAGGCCGCTGGGGTTCGAGGCGTCGCCGCCTGCCGCCGCGTCCGCGGAGCCGGAAAGAATTGCTTCGGCCGCCCCGGCCTCCTCGTCAAGTTGTGCTCCGGGACTCTCAAATGTGTTCCCGGCGGTGGCTTTCTGCTGGGCCCCGGATGCGTCTGCGGCGCCTTGCGCGCTTTCCGAACGGGAGACGGCTGCGGCTACAGCAGCGGCGACCGGCGTGGACACGATGTCGACGGCGGCCGTCCGGACGTCGTCGGGAGTCCGTTCCTCGATGTCCACGACCACAACCGTGACGTTGTCCGGGGAACCGGCTTCGAGGGTGAGGTCAACGAGTTCTTCTGCGCACTCGCGCAGATCCTTGGTTTCCCGGACCGTGCGTTCCACCACATGGCCGGCAACATAATTCAGCCCGTCTGAGCAAAGAAGCCAGCGCTCACCCGGTTCGACGTCGAGGGAGGCCAGGTCCAGTTCGGGGCTGGCATCGACGTCACCCAGGACCCGCATGAGGACGTTCTTGTGCGGGTGGGTTTCCGCCTCTTCCGGCCGGAGCCGGCCTTCATCGATGAGGCGCTGGACAAAGGTGTGGTCGATGCTGACCTGTTCAAATTCGCCGTTGCGCAGGCGGTAGGCCCGGGAGTCACCGATGTGGGCGAAATGAAGTTTGCCTTCGGCCAGGAGCAGCGCGGTGACAGTGGTCCCCATGCCGGCGAGCTTGGGATTGATATGGACGAGTTCCGACAGCAGTGAGTTGGCAGTCTGGATCTCGTCGGCCAGCACCGTCTCGGCGTCGTCGTCGTCGTAGTTGTCATGGTCCAGATGGATCATGTCGAGCACGGTCGCCGCAGAGGCGACGTCACCACCGGCATGACCGCCCATGCCGTCGGCGACGACGGCGAGGTACCGTCCCGCGTAGGCGGAGTCATCGTTCTTGGCGCGAACGCGGCCGACGTCGGAACGCGCCGCATAGCGCATGATCAGCGGCCGCTTCGGGGTGGGTGTCTTGCCTTCGGCCCTGTCTGCGGGGATATCGGGGGCAGCCATGGCTACGGCCTCAATTCGATGACCGTCTTGCCGATTCTCACGGGGACGCCGAGCTCTACCGGCAGCGCCCGGGTCAGCTGCTGGTCTGCCAGATACGTGCCATTTGTGGAGCCCAGGTCCTCGATGAACCAACGGCTGCCCTGCGGGAACAGGCGGGCGTGCCGGCCGGAGGCGTAGTCATCTTCCAAGACGAGCGTGGCCTCTTGTGCACGGCCAAGCAGGATGGGGCTGGCCCCCAGCGGAATGGTGGTTCCCTTCAGCGGGCCTTCCGTCACCATCAGCTGGCGTGCCTGCTGCTTGACGGGAGCGGGGGCCGGCTCTGCGAGGGAGGGGTTCTTCCGGACCTGCCGTGCGGTGGGAGCACCTGCCGCTGCTTTGCGTCCGATCATCAGGTCGCGGCGCATTGCGGCCACGATGCTGAAGATAAGGACCCACAGGAGCAACAGGAATCCGAAACGCAGGGCGGTGATCGTCAGTTCGCTCACGCGCGGCCGCCTGTGTTGGCGGGCAGAAGGCGGAAGGTGATTTTTGTCCGTCCCATAGTGATCGTGGAGCCGTCCATAAGCTCCGAGCTCCCTACAACCTTGTGGCCGTTGACGTAGCTGCCGTTTGTGGAACCGAGGTCGATCGCTTGTGCCGTGCCTGGCCCGGTCCGGACTTCGAGATGGCGGCGCGAAACACCGGTGTCGTCAATAAGGATGTCGGCGTCTGTTGAACGTCCGAGCACGACGGACGGTGCATTGAGCGAGTACCGCTGGCCGTCAATGTCCAGTACCGGCTGGAGCCGTGATGGCTGGCGCGTGGGCGCCGCAGGCATATCGCTGTAGACCCCCGGTGCCGCCGGGGCCGGGGCGGAGGGATCGGCGGTCTTCTCGGTCCGGGACTTGATCTCGAAATCCCCGGCGCGGCGTTCGTCGTCGCGGCGGAAGCTGATGCGGACCGGGCCTTGGAGGGTGTAGCCCTGGCTGCGCACGTGGTTGATGACGACGTCGCACAGCTCTTCTGCGAGGGGGGTACCCCATTCCTGCGCCCGCTGGAAGTCTTCCTCGCTCAAGAGGACGTCAAAGACGTTGGGGGCGAGGGTGCGGCCCGCGGCGATGGTCAGGGCCTTGTTGTCGACCTCTCGGCGGAGGTGGCTGGCGATCTCGACGGGCTCAACCTGGGCACGAGAACCGGTGGAGAAGACTCCACGGACGGCCTTTTCGATGCCGCGCTCGACTTTGTCCAGCAATCCCATGGTCCTTCTCCTTTCCTTACGACTGCAGGGCCGTGTTCGTTCCGAAACTCGGTTTACAACATTTGCGGAAGCCCTCCGTAGCCGGGCACTCCTACACCAGATACTACTGGGCGAGGCTGGGAATGGCCTTAAGCGGCCCCGCCACTGCCTGCCATAATCTTTCTCCCTGCGCGCTCTGACGTGCGCAGATGTGCATGGCGGCGGAACTGCTGGGACGGGCTCTGGTATGGCCGGCGGACATTGCCAGATACCAATTTGGAGGCCGAAGAGAGACGCTCACGCCCGTGGGTTTCCGTGGTCCGAGGGGCCGTGTGGAGCTCGATTGGTGTTTTCCCGCGGTTGTCCGTTATGCTTGATCTCGCTGCTTTTACGAGGTTGGCGGTCCGCGACGCGGGTCCTCCATCCGGGTGAAAGAAGTTGCGCGCGAGTGGCGGAACGGCAGACGCGCTGGCTTCAGGTGCCAGTGTCCGAAAGGGCGTGGGGGTTCAAATCCCCCCTCGCGCACGCAATCAGAAACACCCCCGGTCTTCGGACCGGGGGTGTTTTTCTTTGTCTGGAACGGTGGCCCGGTCCGTTTCCGGAGTGCGGCCTTTTGCGGGGCGGCGCGTCCCGACCGTGACCACGGCCGGCCGTCCCGGGGCACTATGACACGGACGCGCCGCAGCAGCGAGCCCGTTGAGCCGGAACTGGCTCCAAAGCGCCCCCGGACGGGCGAGCGACCAGGGTCACACCTGGACGGCAGTGAGGGCCCGGTCGTAGATGGCCAGTGCCTGCGCTACCTCTTCAGCAGTGACGACGGCGGGCGGCACCACGTGGATGCGGTTGTCCGCGAGGAACGGCAACAGGCCCAGGCGCAGGAGTTCTGCCTTGATCCGGCCCATGAATTCGGTGGTGACGGGCATGCGCGTCTCCCGGTCCTGTACGAGTTCGAGTGCCCAGAAGACGCCTCGACCGCGGACTTCGCCGATGACGGCATGCTTCTCGGCCAGGGCGGCGAGGCCCGGCTGGAGGTGGTCCCGGCCGATGCGGGCGGCGTTTCCCACGATGTCCTCTTCTTCAAAGGCTTCAATCGAGGCCACGATCGAGGCTGCGGCCAGCGGGTGCCCTGAGTAGGTGAGCCCGCCGGGGAAAACGCGCTCATCAAAGGTTGCTGCAATCGCACCGGAGATGATCACACCGCCCACCGGGACGTAGCCGGAGTTGACGCCCTTGGCGAAAGTGATCAGGTCCGGGGTTACGTTGAAAGCGTCGAAGGCAAACCAGTCGCCGGTGCGGCCGAAGCCGGCCATGACCTCGTCGAGGATCATCACGATGCCGTACTCATCACACAGGGCCCGGACGCCTTCCAGGTAGCCCGGCGTGGGGACGAGGACTCCTGCGGTTCCAGGGACGGTTTCCAGCAGGATGGCCGCGATGGACTGCGGTCCTTCGGCCTGGATCACGCGCCGCAGGTGGTGCAGTGCCCGCTCGGTTTCCTGTTCCGGGCTCTGGGCCCAAAATTCCGAGCGGTAAGGGTACGGGCCGAAGAAGTGGACGTGGCCCCGCGAATATTCGTTGGGGATGCGGCGCCAGTCGCCCGTGGCCGCGATGGCCGAGCCGGTGTTGCCATGGTACGAGCGGTAGCGGGAAAGCACTTTGTCCCGGCCCGTGTGAAGGCGCGCCATCCTGATGGCGTTTTCATTGGCGTCTGCTCCGCCGTTGGTGAAGAAGATCTTCTCCATGTTGGCCGGAGCGTGGGAGAGGATCTTGGCGGCAGCCGTGGCCCGGATGTGGTTGGCGTGCGCGGGTGCCACCGTGGCCAGGCTCGTTGCCTGCTGCGCGATGGCCGCGATGACCTTCGGGTGCTGGTGGCCGATGTTGGTATTGACCAGCTGGCTGGAGAAGTCCAGGTACGTGTTGCCGTCATGGTCCCATACGGTGCTGCCGGAGCCGCCGGCGATCGCCATCGGATTCAGGGACTTCTGCGCAGACCAGGAATGGAAGACATTTGCGTGGTCCAGGGCGACGACGTCGGCATTGGTGACGGCTACGTCGTCGGCTGCGGTAGTTGCTGCGGCACTGATGTCTGCCACAGGCAGGGTTGCCGGGCTGGCGACCATGACGGTTCCTCTCGAGGGATGAATTGGGACGTTCCTTCATCTTCCGGTCTAACTGATCTTTTGCCGCGTATACGTTTGTACAATCGGTGCTATCCCGTTCGACGTTTTCACATCACAAGGGTCCGCTATGCCGCCAAGCCTGAATGTCCTCCTCCGCAGCCGGTCGCTCAAGCTGCGGCTCGTTGTGCCCGATCTGGGCGCATCCCAGCTGGAGGAGCCCGTCAGCTGGGTACACAGCTCCGACCTTGAGGACCCCACGCCGTTCTTGGACGCCGGCCAGCTGCTGCTCACTGACGGCACGCAGTTCCCTGTGGACGCGGCAGGAGGCACGACGGCGACGCAAGCGGACGCAGGGCAGCGGTCACCGGAGGTGCCGTACGGCCGGAGGTATGAGGAGTATGTGCGCCGGCTGGTGGACCGCGGCATAGTGGGCCTGGGCTTCGCAACCCAGGTGATCCACGGAACGCTGCCGCCGGGTCTGGAGGAAGCCTGCCGCAACCATGGGCTGCCGCTGCTGGAGGTGCCGGACCGGACACCCTTTATCGCGATTATCCGCATGGTGGCGGACTACCTGGCCAAGGAGGAGCACGCCCGGGCCGAGTGGTCGCTGCAGGCGCAGCGGGCCATTTCGCGCGCTGCACTCCGCCCCGACGGACTGACCTCGATCCTCGGTGAGCTGGAACGTCAGCTGCACACCTGGGTGGCGCTCTATGACGCCGCGGGCAACTACGTCCGCATGCCCAGGAACCGTCCGGTTCCCTCGGATATTGCTGCCGAGATGGCCGAAAGGGTGCGCAGTGCCTTAGACCTGGGAACCCGTTCTGCATCCCACCTGAATATCAAAGGCCAGTCGGTGACGCTGCAGACGCTCGGCCGCAAAGGCAGCCTGCGGGGCGCCCTGGTGCTCGGTGCCATCGAGCCGCTGGACCCCGCCAGAGCAGACATTGTCAACACTGTGATCGGTCTGGCAAGCCTGGCGCTGGAGCAGGCCCGCACCCTCGATACCGCCCGCCGTCACCTCCGCGCAGGCGTCTTCGAGCAGTTGCTGGCCGGCAGCACAGACGTCGCACTTCGAACGGCGCGCCAGGTTTGGGGCCAACTCCCGCGTGAACCGCTGGTCGTGACGGCGTCACGGCAGGAGAGTCCGGCGCCGAACCTGCTCGAGGCGCTGGAACTGCTCGCCGACGACTACCGCGGTGCCGTGTTTTACGCCCTCCGCGACGAGCTGCTGGTGATCCTGGCTGGGAAGGTCCATCAGGACAAGGTTCTGGAGCTGCTTCAACGCCATGGCGCAGTTGCCGGTGTTTCAAGCGAAGTGAATATGGAGGGCCTCGCCGGCGCCGTGGAGGAAGCCACCCGCGCCCTGAGGCGCGCTGCGGAAGTGGGGAGCGTCGTCGTCGTATTTTCCGAATTGTCCGACGGCGGCATGCTGGGCCTGCTTCGGGAGGAAAAGGCCGGGCCGGTGGCCCGGGGATTGTTGCAGCCGCTGATCGCCCACGATGAGGCGGAGCACACCGAGCTGCTGGGCACCGTCCGGGAGTGGTTCGCCAACAACTGCGTGTGGGACCTGACCGCCCGCCGGCTGGGGGTGCACCGCCATACGTTGCGGAACAGGATCGACGCCGCCGGAAGGATCCTGGGGCTGAACCTGGACAGCATGCGGGACCGGCTGGAGCTGTTCGCTGCCGTCCAGTTCATGGACGAATAGGCCAGCGGCCTCCGGCATAGTGTCGGAGGCCGCTGTCGTATTAAGGGCTACCTAGTTCTGCGGGAAGCCCAGGTTGATGCCGCCGTGGCTCGGGTCCAGCCAGCGGGAGGTGATGGCCTTTTCCCGTGTGTAGAACTCGAAGCCTTGCAGGCCGTAGGCCTTGGAGCTGCCGAAGATCGAGTCCTTGAACCCGCCGAAGGAGTAGTACGCCACGGGCACCGGGATCGGCACGTTGATGCCCACCATGCCCACCTCAACCTCGGTCTGGAAGCGGCGGGCCGCACCGCCGTCGTTCGTGAAAATGGCCGTTCCGTTGCCGAAGGCGCCGGAGTTGATAAGGTCCAGGCCTTCCTCGTAGCTGCCCACGCGGACCACTGACAGCACCGGGCCGAAGATCTCCTCGGTGTAGGCACGGGAGGTGACGGGGAGGTCGTCGATCAGGGTGGGGCCGAGCCAGAAACCGTTCTCGTCGCCGTCGACTTTGATGCCGCGGCCGTCGACCACCACCTTCGCACCGTCCTCGGCGGCAACGTCGATGTACGAGGCAACCTTGTCGCGGTGCTGCTCGGTGACGAGGGGGCCCATGTCACAATTGCGGCGTCCGTCGCCGATCTTCAGCGTTGCCATCCGGGAGGCAATCTTCTCGATCAGTTCGTCGGCAACGGGCTCGACGGCGACCACCACACTGATGGCCATGCAGCGTTCACCGGCGGAACCAAACCCGGCATTGATGGCGGCGTCAGCCGTGAGCTCGAGGTCGGCGTCGGGAAGGACCAGCATGTGGTTCTTGGCACCGCCGAGGGCCTGGACGCGTTTGCCGTTGCGGGCCGCAGTCTCATAGATGTACCGCGCGATCGGTGTGGACCCGACGAAGGAGATGGCCTTTACGTCCGGGTGTTCCAGGAGACCGTCCACGGCTTCCTTGTCACCGTGCAGGACGTTGAAGACGCCGTCCGGCAGGCCCGCTTCGGAAAACAGCGCGGCGAGCCAGTTCGCCGCCGTCGGGTCCTTTTCGCTCGGCTTGAGAACCACCGCGTTACCGGCGGCAATCGCGATCGGCAGGAACCAGAGCGGGACCATGGCCGGGAAGTTGAACGGGCTGATGATGCCGACGACACCGAGGGGCGCCTTCGTGGAATAGACGTCAACTCCGGTGGAGACGTTTTCCGAATGCTCGCCCTTGATCAGGTGCGGGAAGCCCGTGGCGAGTTCCACGACCTCCAGGCCTCGGGTGATTTCACCGAGTGCGTCGGAGACCACCTTGCCGTGTTCGGCGGTGATGATCTGCGCAAGTTCGCCCTTGCGCTCGTTCAGCAGTTCGCGGAAGCGGAAGATGATTTGCTGGCGCCTGCTGATGGAGAGGTCGCGCCACGCCGGGAATGCCTTGTGGGCCGAGGAGATGGCGGCTTCGATGTCACCGGCGTTGGCAAGGGCCACGCGCTTGGTCTCGATGCCGCGCGCGGGGTCGAAGACGGGAGCTGTGCGGTCTCCGGAGGAGAGTGCCTCGGTTCCGTTGATCCAGTGGGACAGTACGGGAAGTTCTTGGTTGACGGACACGCTTCTTCTCGCTTTCAGTGCTGAGGTCTGCCGGGAGCGGCTTGCCAGCAACGGTAGTGGCGCGATGGACACGGGTGTGGCCTACGTTTGGCTAGATAGGTGGCCTCGCTTCGACATATGTACAGGACCAAGGGCGCAGGCAGTCGCGGAAGTCGGAAACCGGACCCCTTACAAACCGGGCCCCGCCCCGATAGGTTTTGAGTGTTCCGGGATCGCCCAACACGTCGGAACGGAATCGGCCGGGCCAGAACCGACCGCCTCAGAGAAGGCCCCAACGGCCGGAAAGGGAGCACAAAATGACTAACCCGGAAGGCTGGCGCATCGTCATCGGCAACGACGAGGCCGGAGTTGAATACAAGAACGCTCTGAAAGCACTCCTCGAGGCGGATCCCCGGGTCGCCTCGGTGGTGGACATCGGCGTCGCCTCCAACGACTCCACCGCGTACCCGCACCTCGCTGTCACCGCCGCCCGGAAAGTGGCCGAGGGAGAAGCCGACCGCGCGCTCCTGGTCTGCGGAACGGGCCTTGGTGTTGCCATCGCCGCCAACAAGGTTCCCGGCATCCGGGCCGTCACCGCGCACGACAGCTACTCCGTGGAACGCTCCGTTCTGAGCAACAACGCCCAGGTCCTCACCCTGGGCCAGCGCGTCATCGGACTCGAACTCGCCAAGAAGCTCGTCGGCGAATGGCTGAATTACCGCTTCGACGAAAACTCCCCCTCCGCGGCAAAAGTGGACGCTATCCACTCCTACGAAGCCGACTGATACGAAGCGGACCCGCAGGGTGTTCCTTGCCCACCCTGGCGGTGCTAAGCATGATGACTAATAAGTTTCGAAGTGGTACACATTAACTGTTCCGCTGCGGAACCGGCGGGCTCGTAACTCACAGCGAGGTGCACGATGTCGTCCATGAATCCTGCCAATCAACTCGACGAGCTGGGCCAGCGGACTCTGCGCAAAGTGCGCAATCGCCTCATGCCCCTTATCGTCCTGCTCTACTTCGTCGCTTACCTGGACCGGAACAACGTCGGCTTCGCGAAGCTGACCATGAGCGAGGACATCGGCTTGAGCGCAACGGCTTACGGCCTCGGAGCAGGCATGTTCTTCATCGGCTACGCCCTGCTGGAAATCCCGAGCAACGCCGGGATGTACAAGTACGGCGCCCGCCGATGGATCGCCCGCATCCTCATCTCGTGGGGCATCTTCGCCACCGCCATGGCGCTGGTGAACGGCGAAACCACGTTTTACATCGTCCGGTTCCTCCTGGGTGCAGCTGAGGCAGGGTTCTTTCCGGCCATCCTGTTCTTCCTGACCCTGTGGTTCCCGGCCGCCCAGCGCGTCACCGTGCTGGGCATCTTCATCCTCGCCCAGCCCGTCTCCAACGCCCTCGGAGCTCCCGTTTCCGGCCTGCTGCTGCAGATGGACGGCATACTGGGTCTGCAGGGCTGGCAGTGGCTCTACATCATTGAAGGCGTCCCCGCCATCCTCCTCGGCCTGCTGACCCCGGTCCTGATGACCGACCGTCCCGAACATGCGCACTGGCTGGCCGACGACGAGCGCGAATGGCTGACCCGGACCATGGACGCGGAGCTGGCCCACAGGCAGAAAGGCCAGCCCCACCACTTCCTCGCAGGCCTCAAGGACTCGCGGACCATCGCCTACTCGGCACTGTACTTCGGGCTGGTGTGCGGCATTTACGGCCTGGGCCTTTGGCTGCCGACCATCGTTGCCGCGCTCGGCAAGTTCAGCACCACGCAGGTCGGCTTCATTGTTGCCGTCCCATACACCGTTGCCGCCTTCTTCGTGTACTACTGGGGACGCCGCTCCGACCGCACCGGCAACAGGGTTTTGTATGCCAGCATCAGCATGGTGATGGCCGCCGTCGGCCTCCTGGCCGCCGGCTTCCTGGTGCAGGTCAACGCCATCCTGGCCATGCTCGCCCTGACGCTCGCCGCGATGGGAATCTACTCCACCATCGCCCCGTTCCTGGCCATGCCTGCGACGGCCCTGGTGGGCGCTGCCGCCGCAGCCGGGCTGGCCATGGTGAATTCGCTCGGTAACCTGGGCGGGTTCGTTGCCCCATACGCTGTCGGGCTGTTCAACGACGCCACGGGGGACAACCGTTCCGGCCTCATCTTCCTGGCCGCCTGCCTCGCCATCACGGCCGCCGCTACCTACCTCTACGCACGCAAGCGCCCGGAGGGACATGTGAGGCCCGGCACCCACGCCACGGTCGGTGAGGAAGCCGTGGCCGCCGACGAGTTCGATATCCAAAACTGACAACCCGCCGACGAGAGGGACACGGACATGAGTCCTCAAGGAACATTCCCCGCTGAGCGCACGGCCGTACTGACCGGCGCAGCCTCCCCGCGCGGCATCGGACGGGCGACGGCGGAAATGCTCGCCAGCCAGGGCTGGGCCGTGGCAATTCTGGACATCGACGGCGACGCGGCCCGGAAAGCCGCTGAGGAAATCGCCGACGTCTACGGCGTCCAGGCGACCGGGGTGGGCGCGGACGTCTCGGACCAGGCAACCGTCAACGCCGCCATCGACGAGGTCGAGTCCGCCCTGCCGCCGATCGTCGGCCTGGCCAACCTGGCGGGCATCAGCTCACCCACCGAGTTCATGGATGAGACTCTCGAGGCCTGGGAACGGGTGTTCAAGATCAACATGACCGGCACGTTTCTGGTCACCCAGCGCGTGCTCAGGGGCATGATTGAGCGCAAGCTTGGCAGGATCGTGAGTGTCTCCTCCATCTCCGCCCAGCGCGGCGGAGGCACCTACTCCAAGGTGGCCTACAGCGCTTCGAAAGCCGCCATCATCGGCTTCACTCGGGCTTTGGCCCGGGAAATGGGCCAGCACGGGATCACCGTCAACTGTGTGGCGCCAGGTCCGGTGGATACCGACATCATGGGCGGAACGCTGACGGATGAGCGCAAGGCGGCCATGTCGGCTGACATCCTGGTGGGCCGGGTGGGAACCGTGCGGGACATCGCAGCGCTGATGGTGTTTTTGCTGGGCGAGGACGCCGGCTTCATCACGGGCGCCACGTATGACATCAACGGGGGACTGCAGCTTTCCTGACGCTTTGCTACGCCCGCAGCGCGGCGAAGCCGGCGATCAGTGCCTCGAGTCCCAGGCTGAAGGCGACGTCGGCGGGTTTCTCGAAGGCCTGCTCCGCCAGGCTCTCGACGGCGGCGGTGAAGTGCGGCGTCGCCGCCGCCATGCTGCCGGAATCAAAAATGTCCGCCGGCGCCGTCACGTCATAGGCGGAGCCGAAAATGAAGGATTCCAGCGCCACAATCGCCGAGACGATACGCTCTGGCGGGAAGCCTGCCCGGCCGAACCCGGCGCTGACGGCTTCATACATGGCAAGTGTTTTCGGCGCGTCCGTCACGGGCAGCACTGCGATGACGGGGATCAGCGGGGTGTGCTTGGAGAACACCTCCCGGTAGCTCCAGGCCCACTCGCGTACTGCCTGGTCCCAGGGCTCCGACTCAAAGGACGCCACGTCCACGAATGAGGTCAGGTGGTCCTGGACGAGGACCAACACGTCCCGCTTTGAGGAGACGTGGTTGTAGAGCGCGGAGGGCGCGACGTTCAGCGTCCGCGCAAGGGCGGCCATGGTGAATCCGTCGTAGCCGCTCTTCCCGATGAGCTGCAGGGCCGCCGAAGTGATGCCGTCCTGGTCCAGCACGGCGGCAGCCGGCCTGCCTGCCCGACGCCGGGGAGGCGCCTCTGGGCGTTGCGGGTCCGCGTTCGTGCTCGTGGCTGCCGGCATTCGTGGCCTTTCTGCTCGCGGTGCGCTCGGTGACTCCATTGTGCCCCCTTCCCGACTCATTCCCCCCAGACACAAATAGTCCCCGCTGGCCTCTTCCGCGCCCGGCGCATCGCGTCTATAGTCATTCCTAAATGAATGCCATTCATTTAGTGGTCCCCATCACTACGGCGGCCACGGAGAGGACATTATGCTGGAAATAGACCGCGACGTCGTGATCGTCGGAGCGGGGCCCGCCGGGCTTACCGCGGCCCGGGAACTGAAGAAGGCAGGCCTGAGCGTGGCCGTACTGGAGGCCCGGGACCGCGTAGGGGGCCGGACCTGGACGGACACCGTCGACGGGGCCATCCTGGAGATCGGGGGCCAGTGGGTTTCCCCGGACCAGACCGAGCTGCTCGCCCTGCTTCAGGAACTGGGCCTGCAGACGTATTCGCGCTACCGCGACGGGAAGTCCGTCTACATCGGTGCCGATGGCAAGCGGAAGCTGTACGCGGGGGACACGTTCCCGGTCAGCGAAAGCACGGCCGCGGAAATGGACCGGCTCACCGGCCTGCTGGATGCGCTCGCAGCGGAGATCGGACCCCGGGAGCCTTGGGCGCACCCGAAGGCGCGCGAGCTGGACACCATCTCCTTCCACCATTGGCTGCGGCAGAACTCCGCCGACGAGGAAGCCTGCAACAACATCGGCCTCTTCATCGCCGGCGGCATGCTGACCAAGCCCGCCCACGCCTTCTCGGCCCTGCAGGCCGTGCTGATGGCGGCATCGGCGGGATCCTTCACGCACCTCACCGACGAGGACTTCATCCTGGACAAGCGCGTCGTCGGCGGGATGCAGCAGGTTTCGCAGCTCATGGCCGCCAAACTGGGCGACGACGTCGTCCTCGACAGCCCGGTCCGCACGATCACCTGGGAGGCGGCCTCCGAAGGAGAGAACGAGGAAGGAGAGAACGGGGCAGGAGGACACACAGGAGGAAACGGCGGAGGAAACGATGCCGGCAACGGCGCCCCGGATCCGAGCGGAAGCGATGCGGAATACCGGGTTACTGCGGTGTCCGACCGCGCCACCGTGCATGCCCGGTTCGTCATCATGGCCGTCCCGCCCAACCTGTACTCCCGCGTTTCCTTTGACCCGCCGCTGCCGCGCCGCCAGCACCAGATGCACCAGCACCAGTCGCTCGGCCTGGTCATCAAGGTGCACGCGGTCTACAGCCCGCCCTTCTGGCGGGCGGACGGCCTCTCCGGAACCTGTTTCGGTGCCGGCGCCCTGGTCCAGGAGGTTTACGACAACACCAACCACGAGGACCCGCGGGGCACGCTGGTGGGGTTCGTATCGGATGAAAAGGCCGACGCCGTGTTCGAGCTCAGCGCCGAGGACCGGCGCCGCGCCATCCTCGAGTCGATCGCGGCCTTCCTCGGCCCGAAGGCCCTCGAGCCGGAGGTCTACTACGAATCCGACTGGGGATCCGAGGAATGGACCCGGGGCGCCTACGCCTCCAGCTATGACCTGGGCGGCCTGCACCGTTACGGCAAGGACCAGCACGCGCCCGTGGGCCCGATCTATTGGTCCTCCTCAGACCTGGCCGCCGAGGGTTACCAGCACGTTGACGGAGCGATCCGGATGGGGCGCCAGACCGCTGCCCGCATCGCGTGGGCGGCCGACCGTGCCTCTGTCACCCCCTAAGAGTCCGGCAGTCCGCCCTGTGGGGTGCCTGCCGGTGCCCCTGGTTTTTGCAGCCAGCGTCTTTGAATCGAAGCACCCCACCCATTCAGCGTCACCTGAAACCTGCGGAGAGGCACAAACATGACCATCCACCACGCGACGTCCCAGACTTCGCACCACGAGGAGCACAAAGGGCTCAGTGCCAAGGGGCTCAAGGCCGGATCGGTGGGGCTGATCGGCGCCGTCGTCATCGGGGTGTCCTGCATCGCTCCCGCCTACACGCTGACCGCGGCCCTGGGTCCCACCGTGTCCGAGGTCGGGGTCCAGCTGCCGGCGATCTTCCTTGTCGGTTTTATCCCCATGCTGCTGGTGGCCTTCGGTTACCGTGAACTGAACAATGCCATGCCCGACGCGGGGACTTCCTTCACCTGGGCCTCGCGCGCCTTTGGGCCGTGGATCGGCTGGATGGGCGGCTGGGGGCTGATAGCCGCGACCATCATCGTGCTGTCCAACCTGGCGGCAGTGGCGGTGGACTTCTTCTACCTCATGCTGGCCCAGCTGTTCGGGAACCCGGAACTGGCGGAGCTGTCCACCAACCTGCCGCTGAATATCGCCACGACGCTGGTGTTTATCGCTCTGGCCTGCTGGGTTTCCTACCGTGGAATGGAGACCACCAAGGGCGTGCAGTACGTTCTGGTGGCCTTCCAGCTCGTGGTGCTCGGCTGGTTCGCCGTGGCCGCTTTCAGCCACGTCGCGAACGGCACCGCCTTCGACGCAACCGCCATCTCACCGGACTGGTTCAACCCGTTCGCCGTGGGTTCGTTCTCCGCTTTCGCCGCCGGCGTCTCGCTTTCCATCTTCATCTACTGGGGATGGGACGTCACGCTGACCATGAACGAGGAAACCCGGAACCCGGAGAAGACGCCGGGCCGCGCCGCCACCGTCACCGTGCTGGTCATTGTGGTCATCTACATGACCGTTGCCCTTTCCACCGTGGCCTTCGCCGGCATCGGTGAAGAAGGGCTGGGGGTCGGCAACCCGGAGAACCAGGGCAGTATCTTCGCCGTCCTTGCCGGCCCGGTCATGGGCCCCTTTGCCATCCTGATGTCCCTGGCGATCCTCAGCAGCTCCGCTGCTTCCCTGCAATCGACCTTTGTTTCTCCCGCGCGGACGCTGCTCGCCATGGGCCACTACAAGGCCCTGCCGCACAAATTCGGCACGATCAGCCCGAGGTTCAAGTCGCCGGGATATGCCACGGTCGCTGCTGCCGTTGCCGCTGCGGCGTTCTACGTGATCACCCGGACCACCTCCGAAAACGCACTCTGGGACACCATCACCGCCCTCGGAATGATGATCTGTTTCTATTACGGCATCACGGCGCTGGCCTGTGTGTGGTTCTTCAAGGCGGAAGCATTCAGAGGCGCACGGGCGTTCTTCTTCAAGTTTCTGGCACCCCTGCTGGGCGGGATCATCCTCCTGGTGATGTTCTTCAAGACGGCCTACGACTCGATGGACCCGGAGTACGGCTCCGGATCGTCCGTCGGCGGACTGGGCCTTGTCTTCATCCTCGGCATGGGCGTGATCCTGCTGGGGGTAGTGCTCATGCTGGTGATGTACCGGATCAGGCCCGAATTCTTCAAGGGACAGGTTCTCGCGAAAGGAAATTGAGTCCGGCGGAGCGCAGGAGCGGCCCCGTCCGTTTCCCGGCGAAGGTCCCCCTCCCGTCAGCCGAGATAAATGTGCACTGGAAACTAAGCACACTTACCAATAGGCTGGCAGGAGGGGGACCTTCCTCCGTTGAGACGAATGAGGTGACAGCATGTCGGACACCGAAAGCATCAGCAAAGTAACGGACATCATCAACGATTCTCATATCGGTATGTTCACCACCATCAACGAGCAAGGCGCACTCGTCAGCCGGCCGCTGGCCGTCCAGGACGTCAAGGACGACGGCGACATGTGGTTCTTCACGTCGGCCAACACCTCACAGGTGGCCCACATCAAGGCGAACCCCGCGGTGAACGTATCCTTCGGCCAGCGCACAGAGTGGGTTTCCGTGGCCGGGACCGCCGAGGTGGTCACCGACCGGCAGTTGATCCACGACATGTGGAACCAGACGGTGGAGGCCTGGTTCCCGGACGGACCCGACACCCCCGAAGTCGTCCTGCTCCACGTGGACTCGGATTCCGCCGAGTACTGGACCAGCCCGGGCGGAACCGCGGCAACGGTGCTGCAATGGATCAAATCGAAGGTCACCCACAGCAGGATGAGCGTGGGCGAGAGCGGCACCGTGGAACTTTAGGCCGACCCTGGGCGCTCGGGCGGCTCAGTCGATGATCTTCAAGGAGGTGGCCCAGTTGAGAGCCTCATACTCAGGGTTGAGCTGGAGTCCAATCACGAGAAGCTGGAAGCCTTCGAGTTCCCTGGCATGGTGGAGCCCTCCGACCTGGAGCGGCCGCAGACCCGCCGCAGCGGCGAAGGCTGCGACGTCGGCCCTGGCTTTCGCGGAATCGGACGCGATGAAAACATCCAGGGGTTCGCCTCCGGAGCTCCTGCCCTCCGTCAGCGGACCGGCGAAGGTGGTGTTGAAGGCCTTCACGACGACGGAGCCGGGCAGCAGGGCGGCGATCTCCTCCGCGGCGGACGAGCCGGCGGCCACGTCGAGCGAGTCGAAGGTCTCGGCATTGACCGGATTGCTGATTTCAACCACGGTTTTACCGCTGAGGGTGTCGCCATAATGGGTCGCCACCTCCTTTGCCGGCCCGAAGTAGAGGGCCAGCACCACAAGATCTCCGGCTGGTATTTCGTTGAGCCCGCCGGAGGTAGTACCGCCGCCAAGTTCAGCAGCGAGCTTGGCGGCGTTCTCCGGCGTGCGGTCCAGAACCTGGACCGCACGTCCGGCGGCGACGGCGCGGGTGCCGATAGCGCGCGCCATGTTCCCGCAGCCGATGATGGTGATGTCTGTCATCGTGGTGCCTCCGCAGTCAGGCCAGCAGTCCGCCGGTGCACGTCAGGGCTGGGGAAGGCCGGGGCCCCCGCGGCGCGTTCCGCCTCGGCCAGGGCGCATTCGAGCCGGTCGACCGCCGCGCCGTAACCGGCGTCGGCTGCACCGCGCAGCTGCTCGGCCGCTTTCATCGCCCGGATGAGTGACGCCGTCTCCGGCCGGGCGGGATCGCTCATGGCGGGAAAATCCATGCAGTACCCGGGGTCCAGCTCATAGCGCCGCCACCTGGCCAACGCCTCGCGGTGCCGGACGGCTGCGACGCCATTTGCTGCGTGGGTCTCCCGAACTGTGCGGCGCGCACCCTGCCAGCCGATCAGGCGCGGAGTCCACCGGTAGGCTGCCCCGGCGGTGCCCGCAGCGAGAAGCCCGAGCATCAGTCCGGCCCACGGCGAGACCAGCGACGGAAGAATGACGGCAGGCGCCACGACGGCGAACCCCGCGAAGCTGTCCCAGAACACCGCGTCCGGCAGTCCGGCGTCGGCCGCCAGATGCTTCCGCGCCAGGTAAACCGAGCCCGCCGCCGCAGCTACCACGACGACGGCCAGCACAAGCAGTTGCGAAGCCGCCAGGGGTGCGGCTTCAACGAGACCCGGCATGTCCAAACACCTCCAGGGAAGCTGCCCGGGGCGGGCGCATTCCGCTGATTCCATTGGAATACCTGGCGCGCAGGGCGTCAATGGTCCACGGGTGCCGCCTCCCCGGCTGGTTCACACCGGGTGGTCCCCGGCGTAGCCTTGGGCCCATGCGACTGAAAATGTGCAGTATCCATGTGAAGGATCCCGCGGCGGCCCACGAGTTCTACACGGGGATCCTTGGCTTCGAGACCCTCATGGCGCTGCCGGAGCACAACCTGTTCATCGTCAAGGACCCGCCGGGAACCGGGAGCGGCTCCGCGGGGCTGCTGCTGGAACCCAGCGACAATCCGATCGGGGCCGCCTACATGAACAGCCTTCATGACGCCGGAATACCCGCGATCGTTTTCGGGGTTCCGGATGTCCGGGCCGAACACAAGCGCCTCAGCGGCCAGGGCGTGATCTTCCAGGGCGAACCGAGCGAGGGTCCCGGCGGCACGTCCGTTGTGTTGGACGACGGCTGCGGCAACTTCCTCCAGCTGCACCAGGACTGACCACGCCCGGCGCGGCAGGCCAGAGCGCCTGAAGCAGCTACTCGGCCTTCGCGCGGGCCTTCTTGGCGTCCTTCTTCGCGGCCTCGTCCTTGACCCGCTGGGCCTCGGCGCGGACGGCGGCATGGGTGGCGCGCTCGGTCACCAGCCACGCGGGGGGAGCCTGCAGCAGTGCGGTGATCTCCGCCGTCGTCAGTGCTTCCTCGACGCCCCCGCGGGCGAGGCCTGCGATGGACACGTTCAGCTTCTGCGCGACCACCGGGCGGGGGTGTGGGGGCCGGTACGACGCAATTCCGCCAGCCACTCCGGCGGGTTGGCCTGGAGTTCGGCGAAATCGGCGCGGGTGATGACCGAATCCTGGAACTCCTGGGGTGTTGCGGGCAGGTAGATGCCAAGCTTCTTGGCAACGGTGGCCGGCTTCATGGACTGGGAGTTTGCAGAGGTCATGGTTCAAGGGTATCCGGCGCTGCGGATGCGGAACACCAAGCGGCGGAACCCTACCCCTGCTCTGGCGGTACTGTGAACTTGTGTCCGCAGACGATGAATACGCCCAAACTCCCGACGAAACCGCCGAAACCGCCGAAACCGACTCCGCTCCGGCTGGGGAGGCCGCGCGGGAGCTCCGTTTCGCCTATGTCCCCGGCGTCACGCCGGGCAAATGGATCCGGCGGTGGGAAGAGCGGATGCCGGAGGTTCCGCTGCGGTCCTTCATGTCCGACGACGGCGCCCAGCTTGCCGTGCTGCTCGACGGATCCGCTGACCTGAGCTTCGTCCGGCTGCCGGTGGAGCGCGAAGGCCTGAGCGTCATCGCGCTGTATGAGGAACAACCGGTGGTGGTCGCTCCGAAGGGCCATGAAATTTCGGTGTTTGAGGAAGTGGCGCTGGCGGACCTGTCCGCGGAGACCCTCCTTGATGTACGGGAACTGGGCGGGCCGGAATTGGCCCTGCAGGTGGTGGCCTCCGGTGCCGGACTGGTGATCCTGCCGATGTCCGTGGCGCGGCATTTCAACGTCAAGGACACTGTGGCCCGGAAGCTCACGGGTGCACCCGGTACGGAAATCGCCCTGGCCTGGCCCAGCGACACCACGGATGCGGTCATCGAGGAGTTCATCGGGATTGTGCGCGGCCGGACGGCGGCGAGCTCCCGGCAACCCTCGGCGCAGCAGGAGAAACCGAAGCGGGAACCCAAGCCGGACCGGCGCGGGCCTGCCGTCAAGAAGCCGAAAGTGGCGCAGCGGTACGCGCCGAACCCGGATAAGGGCCGCGGCAAGGGATCACGGAAGAGGGGCAAGCGCTAAAGGCCCCTGCCTTGGGGAGCTGGCGCGGTTATGCGGCGCAGGCAGTCCGGAGGGCCTGCACGGACTCGGCCGGCACCTGATCGCCGGACGCCGCGATCTGCCGCAGCGGCGTGGTGATGTCCGAGGGGACGCCGGCGGTCTCTGCCCCGGCGACCAGCCCGCCCAGGAGTTCCTTGTCCTTGATGCTGACAAGCCCGTCCTCCACGAGCGCACAGGCCTGCTTCTGGACTTCCCCCGCGGCTGCGGTGGCGACGGCGGAAGCGCCGTCGCTGACCGCCTTGTTGGCGGCGTCCTGCACCTGGCCGCAACCGGTCAGCATCAGCACAAGGGTTGCGGCGGACAGGGCGGTGAGGGCGCGTTTCATCCATTCAGCCTAGCAAGTGCCGGTCCGGCCCCGTCTGGCTATCTGCTTGGCAGCGGCCGGAGGTCGCAGCGGGCGGGACCGGCTTCCGCCTGTCCCGCCCGTGCAATACAAGCTAAACCGGCAGCTCGAGCTCCCAGTCCTTAACGTCTGCCACCGGCGCAAACAGCCTGGTATCGAGTTCATCGAAGGCCCGATTGTCGCGGACGCGGTGCGGCCAGTTCCGGTTGGCCAAAGCCGCCTTGCCGAGGGCCACAATGTCCGCGGCGCCGTCCTGCAACAGGGAAACGGCGGTTTCCGGATCATCCAGGCTGCCGTTGGCGATCACGGTCACACCGGAATGTTCCTTGGCCAGGGCGGCCAAGGACTGCGTGCCATCTCCGAACGCCGGTGCAGTAGCGCGGTATTCGGTGGTGTGGACAAAGTCGATTCCGGTCGCGCCCAGTGCAGCGAAGATCTCCTTCGCCTCCTCGGTACCGCCACTCCACCTGTGGTGGTTGTCGCTGACCTTGGACTGTGAAATCCGGATTCCCACCGTCATCTCGGTGCCGACGGCCTCGCGGACCGCGTGGCAGATCTCGGCGGCGAAACGCACCCTGTTTTCCGGCGAACCGCCATAGCTGTCAGTGCGCTTGTTCAGGTAGTCCGTGAGGAACTGGTCGAGGAGGTACCCGTTGGCGCCGTGGATCTCAATGCCGTCGAAGCCGGCCTCCTTGGCGCGCAGCGCCGCCGCCACGAACCCTTGCCGGACCTCATCCATTTGGTCGGCGGTGATCTCCGAAGGCACGGGGAATGGGCCTTCCCCGCGGTAGAACCCCAACTGTTCGCCCCTGGGTGCGACCGCGGACGGACCGACTGAAGACTCCACAAAGCGGTTGCCCTGGGCCTGCGCCCCGGCATGCATCAGCTGCGCGAAAATTTTGGCACCGGCAGCGTGGACACGGTCAACTACCTTGGCCCAGCACTGTGCCTGTTCCGTAGTGGCAAGGCCCGGCTGGAACAGATAGCCCTGGCTGAACGCTGTGTCCGGATAGATTCCTTCCGTAATCAGCAGCCCGAATCCCCCGCGGGCGAAAGCTTCGTAGTACGAGGCCATTTTCTCGGTCGCATGTCCGTCTTCCGTGGCGCTGATCCGTGTCATTGGTGCCAGGGCGACGCGGTTGGTTAGCTGGGTGGAGCCGATTCGGGCGGGTGACCAGAGGGGAGTGAAGTCAGGCATGAATCTCCTACAGGGGTTGGTTGGGGGTAGGGGCAAACAGCGCGGGGCGTGCTCGTTACAGGGGTTAAGGGCAAACGTTTGCGTTAAATTCCACACAGCGTTGTGGGGCCCGGAATACTCTCCGGGCCCCTGCCGATACTCCGGAGGTCAGCGGCTGACGCCGAGAGCTGCCCAGGCCCTTTCTTTGCGTTCGGCGAGTTCCTTGCGCGCCACGAGGGCCTCGTCCAGACTGACGGCGACGAAGCTGGTGACGGTGCCCGGGGCCGCGCGGCCCACCAGGTCCATGTCGGCGCTGATCACCGTGCCTACCATGGCGTAGCCGCCTCCGGAGACGGCGTCGCGGTGCAGGATGATGGGCTGCGTACCGCCTGGAATCTGGATGGAGCCCACCGCGTAACCGGCATCCACAATGTTGGATGGATCGGATCCGGCGCCGAAAGGCTGCTCCCGCTCCTTCCATGTGACGCCGGGACCTGAGTAACGCAGCCCCATCCGGTCGGCCACGGGCGTCAGCTGCCATTCCCGGGTGAGAAGATTGTCCAGCCCTTCCCCGGTAAGGCGGTGATCGTACAGGCCCAGGACGATCCGAACGTTTTGTTCCTTCCGATAGGCGGGGCGGAAGTCCTCCGGAATGGTATCCCCCGCGGGGAGGTCCCGGCCGGACGGCGGGCTGCCGACCGGAACCAGGTCACCCGGCTCAAGCTTCCGGCCCTGGAAGCCACCAATCGCGCCCAAGCTGTACGTGGATCGGCTACCGAGCACTTCGGGTACGTCGATTCCGCCCTGGACCGCGATGTAGTAGCGGGTACCGCCCTGGATGACTCCAAAGCTGAGTTGGTCGCCGGCCCGGAGTTGCAGTCGGGTCCACTGTGGCCGGGACTCGCCGTTGACCTTAACCTCTACGGGGGCTCCGGTGATTGCAACGACCGCGTCCCGGTCCGTGGCCAGCACCGGACCGAGATACGTGCATTCGAGGGCGGCCTCGCTGGGGGAATTTCCGACGAGCGCATTGCCGAGTTCCGCGGAGTACTGGTCCATCGACCCGCTCTGGGGGATGCCCACGTTGTAGTGGCCGGTACGGCCCCGGTCCTGGACCGTCGTGGCCAGTCCCGGGCTTTTGATTTCAAATGCCATCGAGTGCCTCCATCAGTTTCCCGTTGTACCGCTCAGGGTCGGCCAGGGCCTTGGACAGGTCGAAGGTGACGGGAACCTGCCGGTAACGGAAGGATCCGTCGGAAATCTCAGCCTGGATGGCGTTGTATTCGTCCTCGCTGACCGGTTTGAACTTCACAATGTCGCCCGGCTTGAAGAACACCATGAAGTCCTTGAAATCGGCCAGGGCCTGGGCCGGATCGAAGATGGGGGCGGCGGCGACGCCGAACATCTGGTAGCCGCCGGCGCCGCGCACGGAGTAGATGCAGCCGAAGCATCCGCCGTGGCCGACTGTCAGTTTCGGGGTGTCGGTGCGGGGGCTCAGGTACTTCGGAACTTGCAGTTGCTTCTCCTGTTCCACCAGCTGGAAGAGGAAAGGCAGACCGGCCACGAAGCCAACCATGGAAACAAGCCACGGCTGTTCGTGGTGCCGCTGGATGAATGCGGCGGCGTCCCTGAGGTTGTTCACCTTGGCCGCGAAGTCGATGTCGGTGCCGTCGGGCTCCTGGTGGAAGCCTTCCCGGAAACGCTGTGCTACTTCAGCGGTGAAGGGGTCCTCGTACCAGACCGGGACCTCGATGATCCGCGTTTCAAGCTCATGCTCGGAATGATGCGCCAGGTCCCGTTCAATCCCGCGGACGGCCTCCTCCAGTTCGGACGGTGGCATTACATCGGGATCGAACCTCACCAGCAGTGACGCATTGGCAGGGCAGATGTCCACGACGCCGGGTAGGCCGTCCGCCGCAAGTTTGGAAGCGATCGACATCACTTTGAAGTTAGCGGCGAGGCTCATGGCTTCGGAGACTTCCACGAAAAGAAATTCATCCCCGCCCCAGGTGTAGCGCGCCTCGGGCAGCGTGGTGGCGTTGCTGCTCACTTTGCCTCCAGAAGATCCGAGGCCGCTTCAATGAATTTCGAGTGGTGGGTGACGGCGGCGAATTCAGGTCGCGCCAACAACTTTTTATGCACGGGAATGGTGGTTTTGATTCCTTCAATGTGGGTCTCGCCCAGAGCGGTAAGCATAGCCTCGATGGCTGCTTCGCGTGTGTCCGCGTGGACAATCAGCTTGGCCACCAGAGAGTCGTAGTAGGGGCTGACCACGGATCCAGCCTCCACGCCCGTGTCGACCCGGATGCCCTCGCCGGTGGGCCATTCGAGGGCCTTGATGCGGCCGGGACTGGGAAAGAAGTTGTGGTCAGGGTCTTCAGCATTGATGCGGCATTCGATGGCGTGGCCACTGAAACGGACGTCGTCCTGCCCGATGGACATTGATCCCGTGCCGGCTATCAGGAGTTGCTCGCGGATCAGGTCGATACCCGTGATCTGCTCGGTGATCGGATGTTCGACCTGGATCCGCGTGTTCATTTCGATGAAAGCCGCCACATGGTTGACGGGGTCATACAGGAATTCAACCGTGCCGGCACCGCTGTAGCCGCATTCCCGGGCAAGTTCAACGGAGGAATTCCGAATCTTTTGACGGACCGCGTCGGGAAGGTCCGGTGCCGGGGCTTCTTCGATGACTTTTTGCGAGCGTCGCTGCATGGAGCAGTCCCGGTCGCCAAGATGGATGAAGTTGCTTCCGTCGCCCAGGACCTGCACCTCCACGTGGCGTGCGTGCTCAACGAACCGTTCCAGGTAGATGGTCGGATCACCGAAGACTGCTGCCGCTTCACCGCGCGCCAGGTCGATGGTGTCGAGCAGTTCGCCTTCACTGCGCACAAAGCGGATGCCCCTTCCGCCGCCTCCGGCCGAGGCCTTGACTACAAGCGGGTAGCCGATCCCTCGGGCGATCTCAATGGCGTCTGCCTCGGGGTCGAGGGGCCCGTCCGAGCCAGAGAGCACGGGGACTCCGGCCTGCCGGGCGGACTCCCGTGCCAGGGACTTGTTGCCCATCATTTCAATCGCATCTGCGTCCGGCCCCACCCAGATGAGGCCGGCGTCGGTGACCTTGCGGGCAAAATCGGAGTTCTCGGACAGAAACCCGTACCCGGGGTGGACGGCGTCGCAGCCGCTGTCCAAGGCCGCAGAAATGATGGCGTCGGAATTCAGGTAGCTAGCCGGGGCAGGCGCGGGGCCCACCACGACGAAGGCGTCAGCTGACCGGGCAGCCAGCGAGTCGGCGTCTGGTTCGCTGACGACCAGGACCGTTTCAATGCCCATCTCCCGGGCGGTCCTGGCGATGCGCACGGCAATCTCGCCTCGGTTGGCGATGAGAAGTTTCTTCATGGTTATCCTTCGCGGATAACGCTGATGGCGTCGCCGGGATTGACCATGTCACCCTCGTTGACCTCAAACGACTCTAGGACCCCGGCCACGTCCGACTGGATTTCGGTGAATTGCTTCATGATTTCGACGATGCCCAGGGTCTGTCCGACCTCTATGGTGTCGCCTTCATTGGCGAACGGCGGTTTGCCCGGACCGGGCTTGCGGTAGAAGATTCCGGGGAGCGGGGAGACGATGGTTGCCACGGGTGTTCTCGCTTTCTGACGGGTGGTTAAGAACGGGTGGTTAAGCAGGGGCTGAACCCAGCGCGGCACGGACCGCGGAAGCCACGGCGGGTGCGTTGGGCGCGTCTGAGTGGACGCAGATGCTTTGGAAGGGAATGTCCAGTTCCGTGCCGTCCACGGCGAGGACGGGTTGTCCGGCGATGGCCCGGCTGACGCGCTCGGCAGCCGCCGCCGGGTCCGTCGGGGCCGGGCGTCGCTGGATAAGCAGCTCACCCGAGGGTCCGTAGTTGAGGTCGACATAGAGTTCCGCTACGAAATCGACACCCATGGCCCGGCATACTGACTCATGTGCCGTACCGGCCAGGCCGTAGAAGGGGACCCCGTACTGCCGTGCCGCTCCGGCGGCGGCCTGCATCAGGTCTTCGTCGCCAGCCAGCATGCCGTAGAGAGCGCCATGGGGCTTGATGTGGTTGAGCTCAAGTCCGTGTTTGCCAAGGAATGCCGTGAGGGCCCCGGTTTGATACAGGATGATGGATTCAACCTCCTCCGGGGTGAGCACCATCCGGCGGCGACCGAAGCCAACTACGTCCGGCAGCCCGGGATGGGCGCCTACTGCCACCCCGTGCTCTGCCGCAAGGGCCACGGTCCGGTTCATGACGTCCGGGTCGCCCGCGTGGTAGCCGCAGGCAACGTTCGCCACATCGATGATGCGCAGGAGTTCCTCGTCGTTGCCGAATGCGTGCAGGCCCAGACCCTCGCCCATGTCGGAGTTCAAAAGCACACGTCCTGAAACGGGAAGGGAAGTGCCCGGGGTCACATTCATTTGCATGCAGGCAACGCTACCCAACTCTTCCGAGCCGCGATATTGTGCAATTCGCTGAATCTTGAGCATCCATTTTCTTATTTGCACTATGAGGCGGTAAACCCGCCCCCTTGGGAGGCCCCGTGCGCATCTCAGATCTCGTAGCCGATCCCGACCTCAAAATCCGGCTGCGGGTCGCCGGTCAGGACGGCCGGTTGGGGCGTCCCATCATGTGGTGCGCTCCGACGGAACATATGGATCCGACACCCTTCCTGGGCGTCAACGCCCTTGTGTTGACGAACGGCATGGGCCTTAACGTCAAGGACTTCAGGATCTGGGACGCCTACGTGGAGCGGTTGATTTCCGTTCCCGTTGCGGGTCTAGCGTTCGGTCTTGGTGCCGCCCACCACGAGCTGCCTGCCGGCTTGGTGCAGGCCTGCGAGGCCCATGGCCTGCCGCTGCTGGAGCTGCCGCCGGAGGTGCCCTTCGTCCTGGTGATGAGGCATGTGGAACTGGTGATCGCCTCCGAGCGGAATGCGGAGCTGCGGAAAGGCTGGGAACTGGCAGACGAATGTACCCGGCTTGCGGCCGACGGCCATTCGCTTTCCGAGGTTTTGGGGCGGGTGGCGCACGCCATCGAAGCGCGGGTGGCCGTGATTGATTCCGACTCGTTCGAGCTGATCTCAGCGGGGGCCGGCCGCACCGGCACTGCCCGGACAACCCTGCGCCTCCCCAGCGGCGAATCGCACCGCTTTCAACTGGTCATCGAGGGCATCAAGAGCAGCGTGGTGCTGCAGCCCACCCTGGGCCCGGTAGCGGCGGTCATCGCCATGCAGCTGAGCTACACGCTGGGGTCGAGTTCACCGCTGCATTCGCCTGAGGCCGCCCGCTTTGTGGAAGCGCTTTATGAGGAAAGAGGAGCATCCTCCACACCGTTGCGCCGCTATGCGGTCGAGGCCGGGTTCAACCCGGACGAGGACTGGGGAGCGGTACTCATCGGAGGTTCGGAGCGCGTTGCGCCGGCAAAGCTGCGGGCCATCGCCTGGCGTGCGCGGGTGGGCCTCCAAGCCCGTTTCGGCACGGTGAGGTTCATGGAGGAAGCCGGGCTCACAACTTTGCTGGTGCAAAACCGTAACGGCGCCGTTGACCTGCCGGACGCCGTGCAGGAGTATCTCACCGACGCTCCGGAATTGTCCGTTGTTGTTGCCGAATCGGGAAGCCTCAGTGAACTACCTCTGGCCATGCAATTGGCGCGCCGCCACGTAGGGCCGCCTGGCATTCGCCGGGCTCCGCCGGCCGATCTGGCCGGCGTGGTGCAAGGGTTGCCCAGCCTGGGACTGGTCGCGATGTCGCGGAGGCTGCTCGCACCATTGGCCTTCGACGACGGCGGATCGCTGCGCGAGACACTCGAGGCCTACCTGCGCCTCAGCGGTAACTCCCGGGAAATCTGCGATGAGCTATTCATCCATCGAAACACCCTCAGTTACAGGATCCGGAAGATCGAAGATCTCCTTCAGCTGGATCTGTCCGACGGTTACGTCCGTGCCACCTGCCTGCTCGCCCTGGCCATCGTAGCGGCGCACTCCTAACAGCCATCCGTGCAGGGCAACGCAAGGCAAGGGGAACGCAAGGCAAGGGGATGGGTGCGGCGAGCCCGTAGGGTTGCAGCGCGTTACAGCGCAAGCAAAGGAGCCACCATGGCGCTGCTTTCGCGGACGCTCAGGGTGGGCTTCAAGGCCACCGGTTCGACGCGGTCGCCGTCGAGAACGCGCTGAAACAGATGCACCGCTGTCCTGCCGATGTCGTGCATTGGTGAGCGCACGGAGGAGAGCGGAATCGGAAGCTCCGCGGCGAGGGAAGTGTCATTAAAGCCCACGACCGCAACGTCCAGGCCTACCGTGAGGCCATGGGACCGGAGTGCCCCCATCGCGCCGATGGCGGCGAAATCGTTGACGGCGAAGATGGCGGTCGGGGTGCCGTTCATCAGGATCGTTTCCGCTGCTTCGCGGCCCCCCGCCGTGTCGAAACGGGACCAGACAACGGCGTCGTCGGAAATATCGCCCCCCAAGGACCGCCATCGCTCCACAAACCCGGCTGTACGATCCACCGCAGTGCTGGCATAGGGTTCACCGGCAATGACCGAAACCTTGCGGTGGCCCCTGTCCCACAGGTGTTGCGCCACAAGCTGGCCGCCGAGGACATCGTCACAGGTGGCCGAAGGATAGCCGGGAACCCGGCGATTCATGAGGACGAACGGCACTTTGCGGGCGGTCAGCTCCGGCAGGAGGCTGGTGCCCGAGTGGGCGTCTCCGATAATCAGACCGTCCACCCGGCGGGCCAGCATGATGTCGATTTTCCGACGCTGCTGGGCCGGGTCATCGAGGGAATTCATCACGAAGGTGGAATAGCCCAGCTCGGCGGCCGATTCTTCGATGCCCTCGTACATGGTGGCGAGGACCAAATCCGAAAGCCGGGGAACTATGACCCCCAGGAGCCGGGTCCGTCTGGTCCGCAGGCCTGTGGCCTGCGGATCCGGGGAGTAGCCGCGCTTCCGCGCTAAGTCGCGGACGCGCTCGGCGGTCGCCGCGGAAGCCGCACCCCGGGCGACGTCGGAGTCCGAGTGCAGGATCCGGGAAATGGTCGAGGGGTGGATGCCGAGCTCACTGGCAAGATCCTTCAGTGTGACGGTACGGCCGGCGGCCCTGCGTTCTTCCAATGCGCTCCCCTACCTAGATTAAACAGCGTTCTGACCCAGCGTGCCGGAAAACCCGCAGATCATCCCGCTCCCGACCCTTGACGTGTTGTAAGTCACATTCTATAGTCGTTTGTTAGTCCTACCCAATCGATTGGGTAGAACTGGTCTCCGCTGGGACGGAATTTTATTTACCTCTTAGAAACAGGCTGCGGAAGCTGCCTGAAACATCGGATGGATAGCTTTTACCCACGAACCCAATCGATTGGGTAGGACGCATGGCGTCCGAGACAGATGGAGCGGATATGACGGTCACAGATCTGCGAGGCCCCCACGTAGTGCTTCTGGCCACGGGAGGAACCATTTCTTCCCGGGCGTCGCAGGCCGGGGGAGGGGCGGTGGCATCGGACACGGGAGACCAAGTTGTCGCCAGCATGGTGACTCCAGCCTCTCATCCCGTCCGCGTCGTGGATGTCTTCCGGAAGGGCTCGTACCTGCTGACGGTCGATGACATGGTCGTGATCTGCGCCAGGATCAAGGAGGCCCTGGCCGACCCGCAAGTCCTTGGCGTTGTTGTTTCACACGGCACGGACACGATGGAGGAGACGGCCTACCTGGTCGATCTGACGCATGATGACCCCCGCCCTGTCGTTTTTACCGGAGCGCAGCAGGCTGCAGACGCGGAGTCACCGGACGGGCCGGACAACCTTTCCCGGGCAATCGCCGTCGCCGGTTCCGCTGAGGTGCGGGGCCGAGGAGTGCTGGTGGTATTCGCTGGCAGAATCTTCCGGGCTGCCGGCGTACGGAAGGGCCACACGACAAGGCTCGACGCGTTCGCGAATCCCGATTTCGGAACGGCCGGGAGTGTTTCCGGTACCGGAGACATCCGGCTGCAGGAGGGGCCCTCCGGTTACGAAGCCCTGCCCCTCCCGGATGGCGGAGCCGGTTCGCCCCGCGTGGATCTTGTTGCTGTGCACCCGGGTGCCGACTCAGCCCTCCTGCGGGCTTCACTCCAGGCAGGGGCAGACGGGATCGTGCTTCAGGGGACGGGAACCGGCAACGCCAACAAGGAAATCTGCGCGGCGGTCGCAGAGGCCGTCGCTGCCGGCGTCGTCGTCGTCACCAGTACGCGGGTGGAGGCAGGCCCCGTGGTGCCCGTATACGGCGACGGCGGCGGTGCGGACCTGCGCGCCGCCGGCGCCATACCCTCCGGGCTACTCAGACCATCCCAGTCCCTGATCCTTCTCAGCCTCCTGCTCAGGCTGGGAGCCCCTGGAGACCGCATCGCGGAGGTTTTTGCCCGGCACGGCAAACCCCTTTGAGAGTTCCCATGACGAAAGCAAAATACCACCAAGTGAAAGGTTGATCTCATGACTAAGGACATCCAAGTCGCGTTCGGCGTCGACGTGGACGCAGTTGCCGGAATGCTGGGCTCCTACGGAGGCGAGGACTCCCCGTGTGACATCTCCCGGGGACTTTTCAGCGGTGAAGTCGGCGGCCCGCGCCTCATCCGGCTCTTCCAGAAGTACGGGCTGCCGGCCACCTGGTTCGTCCCCGGACACTCCATTGAAACCTTCCCTGAGCTGACTCGGATGATCGTGGATGCCGGCCACGAGATCGGCGTCCACGGCTACTCGCATGAGAACCCCATCGCGATGACCCGCGAGCAGGAAACCGCCATCCTCGACCGCTCGATCGAGCTGATCGAAAAGGTCTCAGGGCGCCGGCCCACCGGCTACGTGGCACCATGGTGGGAATTCTCGCCCGTCACCAACGAGATCCTGCTGGAACGCGGGATCAAATATGACCACTCCCTAATGCACCGGGACTTTGAGCCCTACTACGTCCGCGTGGGCGACAGTTGGAAAAAGATCGACTACACCAAGGACGCCGAAACCTGGATGGAGCCGCTGGTCCGCGGGCAGGAAACAGACCTGGTCGAAATTCCTGCCAACTGGTACCTCGACGACCTGCCTCCGATGATGTTCATCAAGGCCGCGCCAAACTCTCATGGCTTCGTCAGCCCGAGGGACATCGAACAGCTGTGGCGCGATCAGTTCGACTGGGTTTACCGGGAGATGGACCAGGCCGTCTTCACCATGACGATCCACCCCGATGTCTCCGGCCGGCCCCAGGTGCTCCTCATGCTCGAACGCCTGATCGAGCACATCAACTCCCATGAGGGCGTCAGCTGGCTGACCTTCGACCAGATCGCTGATTCCTTCCTCAGCCGCAGCCCGCGAAAGGAAAACCAGTAATGACTATCCAGGAACCCGCCGTCGACCTGACGCAACCCCGGCCGGACGAGAAGCGCCGCTTCCCGGTCTTCTCCAAACGAAACACCAGCATCTCCACTGTCCTGGCCTTGCTGGCCTGGACGGTCGCAGTCTTTGACTATGGACTTTTCGGCACCCTCCTGCCGGCCATGCAGGAAGAGTTCGGCTGGACAGCGACCGAGGCCTACGCCATTAACACCTGGATCGCCGTCGGCACCGCGATCGTCTGCTTCGGAATCGGCCCCGTCATCGACAGGCTTGGCCGCCGCAAAGGGATGATGACCACGATTGGCGGCACGGCTGTCGTCTCCGGCCTCACGGCGCTGATTCCCACAGGCATCCCGTTCGTCAGCAACGCCCTGCTGGTGGTGATCCGTTCCTTCGGCGGACTCGGATTCTCCGAACAGGCCGTGAACGCCACCTACATGAACGAGGTCTATCAGGTCACCGAAGTGGCCGACAAGCGCAAGCGTCCCGGCTTTCACTACTCCTTCATCCAGGGCGGATGGCCGCTGGGCTTCCTGTTGGCCAGCGCACTCGCCCTGGCCTTCCTGCCGTCCCTGGGCTGGCGCGCCCTGTATCTGATGGCGACCCTTCCGGCGGCCGTTATCGTCTGGGTCATTGCCAAGAAGCTCAAGGAGACGCCGCAGTTCGAACTGCACCACAAGCTGACCGAACTCGAAAAGGGCGGACAGTCAGACGAAGCCCATGCCCTGGCGCACGCGTACGGCGTCGAGCACTCTTCGGCAGCTCCGTTGAAGCGCATCTGGGAACCCCACCTGCGCCGGAACACCATTGTGTTCTCCCTGGCCTGGATCGTGAACTTCTTCGGCATCACCATCTTCAGCGTCCTTGGTAGTTCAGTCCTGAAAAATGCGAAGGGTGTGGAACTCTCGGACGCTTTCTGGATGCTGATCGTCATCAACCTGCTCGCGTACTTCGGCTACGTCTTCCACGGGTGGCTCGGCGACAGGATAGGCCGCAAGCGGACTATCATCGGCGGCTGGATCCTCTCGGGCATCTCCTTTGCGATCATGCTCAGCCCGATCGCTACCAGCCCGTTCATGATCATCCTCACCTACGGCGCCGGCTTGTTCTTCCTGGTGGGACCTTACGCCGCGATCCAGTACTTCATGGCAGAGTGCTACCCGGTGAGCTGCCGCGCAACCGGAACAGCCTTCATCGGTGCGATGAGCCAGCCGGGCACCATCATTGGCGGGGCCATCTTCACCGCAATCGCCGCCGGAAGCGACACCGGCACCGCAGCCGTGTGGGTCGGCGCGCTGGGAACCCTGCTCTCCGGCGTCCTGATGATAGCCGCCAAGCCGCCCGTTGAGGCCTTGCTGGAGGACCACCCCCATGACGTCGCATAACAAGGTCGCTGTCATCACCGGTGCAGCCAGCGGAATCGGACGCGCGCTCGCGGTCCATTATGCCCGCCAAGGTGTCCGGTCGATCATCGGGACCTTCCCCGGTGACCCGCATGATCCGGAAGAAACCCTGCGGAAAGTCAAAGAGGCAGGCGGCCAAGGGATCATCCACGAAGTGGACGTTCGCAGCACACCGTCCGTGGACGCATTTGCCGAACGGGCCGTGCGGGAGTACGGACGGCTGGACTACGCGGTGGCAAACGCCGGAATCCTTCGCAACTCGCCCCTCGGTGAGATGACGGACGAGCGCTGGGAGGACATGCTGAACGTCGACCTCACCGGAGTCCTGCGGACCCTGCGCGCAGGCGCTGCCAGGATGGTCGACGGCGGCGCCATGGTGGCGGTGTCTTCCATCGCCGGAGGCGTCTACGGGTGGGAAGAGCACGCCCATTACGCCGCGGCCAAAGCCGGGGTGCTGGGCCTGATCCGCAGCGTCGCCGTGGAGCTCGGGCCCCGCCAGATCCGCGCCAACGCGGTCATCCCCGGGCTGATCGAAACCCCGCAGTCCCTCGACCCCGTCAACTCACTGGGACCTGACGGACTTCAGCGGGCCGGAAACGACATTCCCTGGGGCCGTGTCGGCCGGCCCGAGGAAGTCGCCAGCGCGATCGCCTTCCTCACCTCAGATGATGCCGGGTACATCACCGGACAAGCCCTGATTGTGGACGGCGGCCTGACGGTCAAGATGCGATCCTGATGCCGGAAAGGACAAAATGAGCATTCCGAACTATGCGGGGGCGCCATCGGGCCGTGCGGTTGTCGTCACGGGAGGCGCGAGCGGGATCGGCCTGGCGATCGCGGACGCCTTCAGGGATAACGGAGACACCGTGGCCGTTCTCGACCGTGCCGGGGGCAACGGTTCGATCCACGTGGATGTCGCCGACGAAGCCAGCGTCAAGGCAGCTTTTGCCGAGGCCCGGCAACGCGTCGGTCCCATCGACATCCTTGTCAACAGTGCCGGCCTCCTTACGGAGTCACCTCTTGAAAAGATGTCCCTCGCGATGTGGAACGAAACGATCACCGTGGACCTGACCGGCGTCTTCCTCTGCTGCCGGGAGGTAGTGGCCGAGATGCGCGAGCGAAAGTGGGGGCGGATCATCAACATTGCCTCCCAGCTTGCCATCAAAGGTGGTGTGGGACTGAGCCACTACAGTGCCGCGAAGGCCGGCGTCGTCGGGTTGTCCAAGGCGCTGGCCCTCGAAGTCGCACCTGACAACGTCCTGGTCAACTGCATTGCACCTGGGCCGATCGAGACGCCTCTGGTTGAGGGCATCTCGGAAGACTGGAAAGCCGCCAAACGTGCGGAACTTCCGCTCGGACGCTTCGGAACGCCGGTGGAGGTGGCCCCCGTCGCCCTCCTCCTTGCCAGCGACCCGGGTGGAAATCTCTTTCTGGGCCAAACCCTTGGCCCGAACTCCGGCGACGTTATGCCCTAAGAAAGGAGACTGTATGTGTGGTGCCTGCGGGCGGACGACCGTGGCCGATCCGGTCCTCGGCGCGGTGCGCACCCTGCGTCAACACCTGATAGTGGCGGGCACGATCAACAGTTTGTGCGAGGGCCTGCCGGGAGCCCCCAAAGTTACGGCGCTCAAAGATGGCTGGATGATCTCCGGCCCCTCGGGGGCTACGCGGCAGTGCCGTACCGTCGAGGAACTGTGGCGCGCCGTTATCGAGCGTTTTGGCGGCACGCCACAGTTGGAACGCCTTCGGGGGCGCCAGGGGGCATTCGCGGACGATCCGGAAAACTCCGGCCTCCCTTCCCGGGTTGCGGGTATCGGCCGGACGCTCGCCTCAACGGCAACGGCAACTTCGACCGCACCATAGGCAGGAGGCTGCGAGCGTTGAGTACCGGGATGCAAGCTACGCTAAAATGATAAGCAGGCTTACTTACTGCTCCCGGCTCGGCCCTGAAAGGCATTCAAAATGTTCCTACTCTTCGGACTCAAGACCATGGCTAGGGAGTTGCCGGGGCGGCCGGCGAGCTGCCAGTACTGCCACTCCTTCGCGCACCACCACCTTGAGGAGCGGTCCACCCGGCTCACGGTCTTTTTCATCCCGGTACTCACCACGTCGCGCTCCTACCGGATCACGTGCTCCAACTGTGGCCGCATGTCCAGCATCAGTGCACGCCAGAAGAACGCCTTGGCCCGCGGGTAGTCGCCTATTCTGCCGGTCGACCGATCCTTCAAGCCTTCTATGCGCTAACGTTAGCGCTAACACGATGGCGCGAAGTGTGGAGCGTCGAACTCGTTCCGGTCACTCCATGTCACGCGCGGACCGGCTGCATACTGACAGGAACGGTGCCTCGCATGGGAAGCAATGATGAACGGCGGCTGCCACGCCTGGAAGATGTCGCAGTCCGCTCCAAGGTTTCCCACCAGACGGTTTCGCGGGTGATCAACAAGCACCCAAATGTCAGTAAGGCCACGCGAGAGCGAGTTGAGGCGGCAATTGCCGAGCTCGGCTATCGGCGCAACACGGCAGCCCGGAGCCTGGTCACCCGGCGCACCCAGACCATCGGCGTCCTCGCTTCGGAACTGGGGCAGTACGGCCCGGCGAACACGTTGCTGGGAGTCCAGCAGGCCGCGCGGGAGGCGGGCTATTTCGTGAGCATCGCCGCCATCAAGGGCGCCGGAGCCGAAGCCGTTTCCGATGCGGTACGCCACCTGACGGACCAGGGTGTGGACGGACTGATTGTCATCGTGCCGCATGGCGGAACGCTTCTGGCGCTGGAAGAACTGAATTTGGACATGCCGGTGGTCGTTGTAGGGGGAGCAGGGGAAGGGCGCCTGAGCGGGGCGATGGTTGACCAGAAGCTCGGGGCGCGGCTGGCCGTCGCGCATCTGATCAGCCTTGGCCACCAACGGATCGGCCATGTTTCCGGGCCGCTGGACTGGATCGACGGCCAGGCCCGCGTCGACGGCTGGCGGGAGGAGCTGACGGAAGCGGGCCTCACCGACGATCTCCTGGTGGAGGGTGACTGGAGCGCGGGCAGCGGCTACCGGATCGGGCAACAGCTGGCCGAACAGCGCTCCGCCACCGCGGTGTTCGTCAGTAACGACCAGATGGCGCTGGGGTTGCTCCGGGCATTCGGGGAAAACGGTGTCCGTGTGCCCGAGGACGTCTCACTGGTCGGCTTTGACGACCAGCCTGAAGCCGCCTACTTCATGCCGCCGCTGACTACTGTGCGGCAGGACTTCGAGGAACTCGGGAAGCGGTGCATGGACCTGATGCGGGCACAGATCGAGGGCGGCGCCGGTGGCAGCACAGGGGTGGTCGAACCTGAGCTTGTGGTGCGGGCCAGCACCTTGCGCCGCGGTCAGCGCCCCTAATTGCCGCGGCCCTGCCTCGAGTCGGGTGCCGCGGCTTCAGGAGTGGCGGCAAGTCAGATCGCCGGCGCCTGCGCAATCCGGACGGTGTTGCCTGAGGGGTCGCGGAAGGCACAGTCGCGCGGGCCCCAGGGCTGGTCGGTCGGCTCCTGGAGGACCTCGGCGCCGGATGCGCGCACGGTCTCGAAGGTCGCGTCGACATCGTCGGAGCTGAACACGATAATCGGCAGAACGCCCTTGGTGAGGAGTTCCTGCAGCGCGTCGCCGTCGGTCTGGGAGCGGCCGGCATGAGGCACGGACAGCACGATCTCGAGTCCGGGCTGCGAGTCGCTGCCCAGTGTTACCCAGCGGAATCCGCCCGAGGGCACGTCGTTGCGGACCTTGAGGCCGAGGGCGTCGCCATAGAAGGCGATGGACTCGTCCACGTCGTTGACTGTGATGTTGCAGTACTGGAGTGCGATGGTCATAACCGGAACTCTATGCCGCGGCTTCCCCCACCGCTTCTCCGATCCTGCTCGATGTGCTCCGGACCGGGCGAGTCTGTGTCTTTGCGACGCAGGAAGGCATGACTTTGACCGCCCGGTGCTGCCGACTCCGGTAGGCGCTTGGTGTCTCCCCGGCGATCTCTCTGAACCGGGAGCTGAACGAGCCGAGGGACGTGCAGCCGACTGCCATGCACGCATCCGTAACGCTTACGCCCGCCCGCAGCAACGCCATCGCGCGCTCGATCCTGCGCGTCATCAGGTAGCTGTACGGCGTCTCGCCGTACGTCGCGCGGAAGCGGCGCGAGAAGTGTGCGGGTGACATGAGCGCCTTGCGGGCCATCGTCGGAACGTCGAGCGGCCTCGCGTAGTCACGATCCATCAGGTCCCGCGCACGTCGCAGGTGAGCAAGGTTTTCGAGCTCCTGCGGGGTCATGATTCGACGGTAGCACGCAGGGCCCCGGAAGTGGACGGCCACTTTTAGTGGCAGGGCCATTCTGGGTGGCTGGAACCTGGTCCCCCCAGATTTTTCTTGACACCCTGTTTGTTAGCGCTAACAATAAAGGGGTTCGCAACGCCGCGGAACCTATTGGAGGATTGATGGACGTCTCGATGGACGGAACCGAAAGCTTTGTCATTGGCGTCGACTACGGCACCCTCTCCGGCCGCGCCGTCGTGGTCCGTGTACGGGACGGCAAGGAGCTCGGGAGCGGGGTCTTCGCCTACCCCCATGCAGTTGTGACCGACGAGTTGCCGGAGGATACGGCCGGCACGGCCGGTTTCCGGCTTCCGGGGGAGTGGGCGCTCCAGGTGCCCAACGACTACCGCGACGTCCTCCGGCACGCTGTCCCTGCCGCGATCGCGGACGCCGGGATCGACCCCGCCGCCGTCGTGGGGATTGCCACAGACTTCACCGCATGCACGATGGTTCCCGTCACTGCCGACGGCACCCCCCTGAATGAACTGCCTCGCTTCGCCGATGCGCCGCACGCATACGTGAAGCTGTGGCGGCACCACGCCGCACAGGCGCAGGCGGACCGCATCAATGCGCTGGCCGCAGAACGGGGCGAGTCCTGGCTCCCGCGCTATGGCGGGCTGATCTCCTCCGAGTGGGAGTTTGCTAAGGGACTCCAGCTCCTCGAGGAAGCTCCGGAAGTCTACGCGGCGATGGACCGCTGGGTGGAGGCGGCTGACTGGATCGTCTGGCAGCTGTGCGGCAACTACGTCCGCAATGCCTGCACGGCCGGCTACAAGGGGATCTACCAGGACGGCCGCTACCCGTCCGAGGAGTTCCTGACCGCCCTGAATCCCAAGTTCGGGGACTTTGTGAGCTCCAAGCTGGAGCACACCATCGGCCGGCTGGGCGACGCGGCGGGCCATCTCACCGCCGAGGCCGCCGCCTGGACCGGACTGCCCGAGGGCATCGCCGTCGCGGTGGGCAACGTGGACGCCCACGTCACGGCCCCGGCGGCGAAGGCGGTGGAACCCGGACAGCTCGTGGCCATCATGGGCACCTCCACCTGCCACGTGATGAACGGCGCCGAACTGCACGAGGTCCCCGGCATGTGCGGTGTGGTTGACGGTGGCATCGTGGACGGGCTCTGGGGTTACGAGGCGGGCCAGAGCGGCGTGGGCGACATCTTCGGCTGGTTCACCAAGTACGGCGTCCCGCCGGAATACCACCAGGCCGCAGCCACCCGCGGCGTGGACATCCACGAGTACCTGACCGGGCTCGCCTCCGGCCAGGCAATTGGCGAACACGGACTCCTTGCTCTGGACTGGCACTCCGGCAACCGATCCGTCTTGGTGGACCATGAGCTCTCCGGCGTGGTGGTGGGTCAAACCCTTGCCACGCGCCCGGAGGATACCTACCGGGCGCTGCTGGAAGCCACCGCCTTCGGCACGCGCACCATCGTGGACGCCTTCCGCGACGCCGGAGTGCCCGTGAAGGAATTCATCGTCGCCGGCGGGCTGGTGAAAAACCGGCTCCTGATGCAAATCTACGCCGACGTCACAGGTCTGCAGCTTTCCACCATCGGCTCCAGCCAGGGGCCGGCGCTGGGATCGGCCATCCACGCCGCCGTAGCAGCCGGCCGGTACCCGGACATCAGGGCCGCCGCCGCGGCGATGGGCTCCGAGCCCGGAGCAGTCTTTACGCCCGTCCCCGAGAACGTCGCCGCCTATGAGGAATTGTTCCGCGAGTACCGGACGCTGCATGACTATTTCGGCAGGGGAACCAACGAGGTCATGCACCGGCTCAAGGCGATCCAGCGTAACGCCGTCCGCCCGCTGTTCACCGCCGGGGTGTCCGCATGAGCGCCCTGCTCGAAACCATCGCCCGGCTACGCAGGGAAGTCTGCGATCTTCACGCCGAACTCACGCGCTACCAGCTGGTCGTCTGGACGGCGGGAAACGTATCGGCGCGGGTCCCCGGACATGAGCTCATGGTGATTAAACCGTCCGGCGTCTCCTATGACGACCTGACGCCCGAGCTGATGGTGGTCACCGATCTCTACGGAACCCCCGTCAACGCCCCGGCCTCCGGAGCCGACGGCGGCGTGGCCGAATGGGCAAACCCGGGCCTCTCGCCGTCCTCGGACACGGCGGCGCACGGCTACGTCTACCGCAACATGCCCGACGTCGGCGGGGTGGTCCACACGCACTCGACCTACGCCACCGCCTGGGCCGCCAGGGGAGAAGCCATCCCGTGCGTGCTCACCATGATGGGCGACGAGTTCGGCGGTCCCATCCCGGTGGGCCCGTTCGCGCTGATCGGGGACGATTCCATCGGCATCGGCATCGTGGAAACGCTCCGGTCTTCCAACTCCCCGGCCGTCCTGATGCAGAACCACGGCCCGTTCACCATCGGCAAGGACGCCCGCTCGGCGGTCAAGGCCGCGGTCATGTGCGAGGAAGTGGCACGCACCGTCCATGTTTCCCGGCAGCTGGGCGAACCGATTCCCATTGACCCGGCCAAAATCGAGTCGCTCTACGACCGCTACCAGAACGTCTACGGCCGCTAGGCCGCGATAACCGCCGTCGCCCCATACCTTCAGCAGGAGAAAACATGACCAACGCCAACAACACCTCCCTCGAAAAGTACGAGGTCTGGTTCCTTACCGGCAGCCAGCACCTCTACGGCGAGGACGTCCTCAAACAGGTGGCCGGGCAGTCACAGGAGATCGCCGCCGCCCTCAACGCCTCCGCCGAGGTCCCCGTCAAGCTGGTCTGGAAACCGGTGCTGACGGACTCTGACGCGATCCGCCGCACCGCGCTGGAGGCGAATTCGAATGACGCCGTGATCGGCGTGACCGCGTGGATGCACACCTTTTCGCCTGCGAAGATGTGGATCCAGGGCCTGGACCTGCTGCGCAAACCCCTGCTGCACCTGCACACCCAGGCGAATGTCGAGCTGCCCTGGGCGGACATCGACTTCGACTTCATGAACCTGAACCAGGCCGCGCACGGCGACCGCGAGTTCGGCTACATCCAGTCACGCCTGGGCATCCCGCGCAAGACCGTCGTGGGCCACGTGTCCAACCCCGAGGTGTCCCGCCAGGTGGGATCGTGGCAGCGCGCCTCCGCAGGCTGGGCCGCCGTCCGCACCCTCAGGCTCACACGGTTCGGCGACAACATGCGCAATGTCGCCGTCACCGAAGGTGACAAGACCGAGGCTGAACTGCGCTTCGGCGTCTCGGTGAACACCTGGTCCGTGAACGAACTCGCCGCCGCCGTGCACGGCGCGCCCGATTCCGACGTCGACTCCCTCGTCGCGGAATACGAACGGCTCTACGACGTCGCCGCCGAGCTGCAGGCCGGCGGAGACCGCCACGAGTCGCTGCGCTACAGCGCACGGATTGAACTGGGCCTGCGCAGCTTCCTGGAAGCCAACGGCTCCGCCGCGTTCACCACCTCCTTCGAGGACCTCGGCACCCTCCGCCAGCTGCCGGGCATGGCGGTCCAGCGCCTCATGGCCGACGGCTACGGCTTCGGCGCCGAGGGGGACTGGAAGACCGCCATCCTGGTCCGCGCGGCCAAGGTCATGGGCGCCGGGCTCCCCGGCGGCGCCTCGCTGATGGAGGACTACACCTACCACCTCGTGCCGGGTCAGGAAAAGATCCTCGGCGCGCACATGCTCGAGGTCTGTCCCTCGCTGACCGCCGGCAAGCCGCGCGTGGAGATCCACCCGCTGGGCATCGGGGGCAAGGAAGACCCGGTCCGGATGGTCTTCGACACCGACGCCGGCCCCGGTGTGGTCGTCGCCCTGTCTGACATGCGCGACCGCTTCCGCTTGGTGGCAAACGCCGTCGATGTCGTGGACCTCGACGAGCCGCTGCCCAACCTGCCGGTGGCACGTGCGCTCTGGTCACCCAAGCCCGACTTCAGCACCTCCGCTGCCGCCTGGCTCACCGCCGGCGCCGCCCACCACACCGTCCTGACCACGGCCGTCGGCATGGACGTGTTCGAGGACTTCGCGGAAATCGCCCGCACCGAACTGCTCACCATCGACGAGGGCACCACTCTCAAGGGGTTCAAAAAGGAACTCGCCTGGAACGCCGCGTACTACAAGCTGGCCGGCGGCCTGTGACCGGCCCCGAATATGGGATCCGGAACGGGGAGTACAGTGCCATCATCACCGCCCGCGGCGCCGCGGTGCGCGAGCTGCGGCACCGGGGGCGGGACCTTGTTGTTCCGTTCCCGACGGGAGGCCCTAATGAGGACTTCCGCGGCGTCATCGTGGCGCCCTGGCCCAACCGGATCCCCGACGGCAGGTACAGGTTTGACGGGGTTGACTACCAGCTGCCCGTGAACGAACCGGACCGGAACTGCGCCCTGCACGGCTTCACCCCGGAGCTGGACTGGCAGCTGGACTCTCGATTGGAGTCAATCTTGGTCCTCTCTTGCAGGATCGGGCCGACGCCGGGATACCCGTTCGGGCTGGCGCTCACCGTGACGTACTCGCTGGACGGGGACGGCCTGCACGCCAGGGTGAGCGCGTGCAACACCGGGGAGCGGACCGCGCCCTATGGTGTCTGCCCCCACCCCTACCTGCTGGCCGGGCCCGCCCCGCTGGACGAGTGGAGCCTGGAGTTCGGCGCGGGCTCCTTCCTGGAAATGACGCCGGACGGGCGCCAACCCCTGGCCGCCAGGGCGGTGGCCGGCAGCCAGTATGACTTCCGTGGTCCGCGCGCCATCGGCGGCACTGAAATCGACAACGCTTTCACCGGGCTCGCGTTCGACGGCGGCCGCGGCCGGCTGCTGGCCCGCGACCCGGGCGGAACGGGCGTAGGGATGTCCTGGGGCAAAGGCCTGTCCTGGCTTCAGCTCTATACGCACGACAGGGAGCCACCGCTGCCCAGCCGGCTTGGTTTGGCCGCGGAACCGATGACCTGCCCGCCGGGCGCCTTCAACACCGGCACCGACCTCGTGCGGCTCGAACCAGGGGCTGTGCATGAAGTGGGCTGGTCCATTTTTGCCGCGTGAAGCAGCGGGCGGGTCACGGCGATATCAGCGTCGGCCAGTTCGGCGGAATAAAGCCGGAATGTGCGTTGACTCACATGTTACAAGAAGCTATCTTTGACCATATTGTTAGCGATAACAATCAGCAGCCGTCCACTGTCGGCTGAACCACCGTTCGACTCAGACCCCCGCATTCCTCCCGCTATTACCGCCCCTGTGGGGACACAATGACGTGAAGAACTGCGATCAGGAGCAACTTCGCGGACCCGGGTCCGCGGAAGGAGAAAATAGTGAAGATCAGGAAACTCCTGGGCGCCGTTGCGGTCGTCCTCGCAGTCACCGTCGGAGCCACCGGCTGCGGCACCCGGGGCGGCGCATCCTCGCCGTCCTCCTCCGCCGATGCCGCCGGATCCCTCGTCGGAATCTCGATGCCGACCCAGACCTCCGAACGGTGGATCGCCGACGGCAAGAACGTCTCGGATTCCGTGACGAAGCTCGGCTACAAGACCGACCTGCAGTTTGCCAATGACGACATCCCCACCCAGGTGGCGCAGATCGAGAATATGCTCACCAAGGGCGCCAAGGCCCTCATCATCGCCGCCATCGACGGGACCACCCTGACGGACGTCCTCGCCAAGGCGAAGGAGCAGAACGTCAAGGTCATCGCCTATGACCGCCTCATCAACGGCACCCCGAACGTGGACTTCTACACCACCTTCGACAACTACACGGTGGGCGTCCAGCAGGCCACGTCGTTGCTGACCGGACTGGGCCTCGTTGACGCCACCGGCAAGAAGGTCGAAGGCAAGGGCCCGTTTAACGTTGAGCTCTTCGCCGGCAGCCCGGACGACAACAACGCCAACTTCTTCTGGACCGGAGCACTGGACACGCTCAAGCCGTACCTGGACGCCGGAACCCTCAAGGTCCCCAGCGGCCAGACCAAGTTCGAGCAGGCAGCCATCCTGCGCTGGCAGGCCCCCGTGGCCCAGAAGCGCATGGAGGACATCCTCACGGCGGCCTACAGCTCGGGAACCAAGCTCGACGGCGTGCTCTCCCCCTACGACGGTCTGTCCATCGGCATCATCTCGGCCCTGACCAGCACCGGCGGCTACGCCAAGGGAAGCCTCCCGATCGTTACCGGCCAGGACGCTGAAAAGGGTTCGGTGAAGTCCATCATCGCCGGCGAGCAGTACTCCACCATCTTCAAGGACACCCGCCAGCTCGGATCCCAGGCCGTGAAGATGGTCGACGCGCTGCTGAAGGGCCAGGAGCCCGAGGTCAACGACACCAAGACCTACAACAACAAGGTCAAGGTGGTCCCCGCCTACCTGCTCAAGTCCGTCATCATCACCAAAGACAACTACAAGAAGGAACTGCTCGACTCCGGGTACTACACCGAAGCCGACGTCAAGTAGTTGCGGTGTAGGGGTGGGGGCCCGCCGTCCAGGCCGGCCGCCACCCCTCCCGTGGACCCCTGCACCCGCAGGCGGTCCCAGGCACTACCAGTCAGTGGGAATTGACGATGAACACACCCATTCTTCAAATGCGGGGCATCACCAAGACCTTCCCCGGCGTGAAGGCCCTCCAGGATGTCACCCTGGATGTGAACCGCGGCGAAGTCCATGCGATCTGCGGCGAAAACGGCGCCGGAAAATCCACCCTGATGAAGGTGCTGTCCGGCGTCTACCCGCACAGCTCCTTCGAGGGCGAGATCCTCTTCGAAAACGAACCCTGCAACTTCGCCAGCATCAATGACAGCGAGAAGCGCGGCATCGTGATCATCCACCAGGAGCTGGCGCTAAGCCCCTACCTGTCCATCGCCGAGAACATCTACCTCGGCAACGAGCAGGCCACGCGCGGCTGGGTGGACTGGCGGAAAACCAACTTGGAGGCTTCAAAACTACTGGCACGAGTGGGCCTGAGTGAAAACCCGGTGACCCCAGTCCAGCACATCAGCGTGGGCAAACAGCAGCTGGTGGAGATCGCCAAGGCGCTCTCGAAGGAGGTCAAGCTCCTCATCCTCGACGAGCCGACGGCCGCCCTCAACGACGAGGACTCGGGCCACCTGCTGGATCTGATCCTGCACCTTAAGGGCCAGGGCGTCACCAGCATCATCATCAGCCACAAGCTCAACGAAATCCGCAAGGTCGCGGACGCTGTCACCATCATCCGCGACGGCAAGACCATCGAGACCCTACGCCTGGGCGACGGTGAGATCACCCAGGAGCGCATCATCCGCGGAATGGTGGGCAGGGACTTGGGAAGCCTGTACCCGGACCGGACCCCGCGGATCGGCGAGGAGGTTCTGCGGATCGAGGACTGGTCCGTCCGGCACCCCCAGGACCACAGCCGGATGGTCGTCCACAACGCAACCCTCAACGTCCGCAAGGGCGAGGTGGTGGGCTTGGCCGGTCTGATGGGTGCCGGCAGGACGGAGCTCGCCATGAGCGTCTTCGGCCGGACCTACGGCACCGCGACCTCGGGGAGAGTCTTCAAGGACGGTGAAGAAATCAACACCTCCACCGTTGCGGCCGCGATCAAGCACGGCATCGCGTACGCCACCGAAGACCGCAAGCGCTACGGACTGAACCTCATCGAGGACATCAAGAGGAACATCTCCATGGCGGCGCTCCGCAAGCTCGTCAAGGGCGGCTGGGTGGACAAGAACGAAGAAACCATCGTGGCCAACGGCTACCGGAAAAGCATGAACATCAAGGCCCCGTCGGTTGCCGCCGTCACGGGCAAGCTCTCCGGCGGCAACCAGCAGAAAGTCGTGCTGAGCAAGTGGATGTTCTCCGACCCGGACGTGCTTATCCTCGACGAACCCACCCGCGGGATCGACGTCGGCGCGAAATTCGAGATCTACACGATCATCGCGAGGCTGGCGGCCGAAGGAAAGGCAGTCATCGTGATCTCCTCGGAATTGCCCGAGCTGCTGGGTATCTGCGACAGGATCTACACACTGTCCGCCGGGCACATCACCGGGGAGGTCCCGATCGCGGAAGCATCCCAGGAAACCCTCATGCATTACATGACCAAAGAGAAGGAATAGCGAACATGTCCGCCCTCCGAGAATCCCTGGGTTTCCTGACAAGCCGCCTCCGCCAGGTCGGCATCTTTGTCGCCCTGATCCTGATCGTCCTGCTGTTCCAGATCCTGACCGACGGCATCCTCCTGGAGCCCCAGAACGTCACCAACCTGGTGGTCCAGAACAGTTACATCCTCATCCTGGCCATCGGCATGGTGATGGTGATCATCGCCGGCCACATCGACCTGTCCGTGGGATCGATCGCCGGCTTCATCGGCGCCGTGGCCGGTGTCATGATCGTGCATTGGGGCTGGGCCTGGTGGCTGGCCATCCCGGCCTGCCTGCTGGTCGGAGCGCTGGTGGGTGCCTGGCAGGGGTACTGGATCGCGTACATCGGAATCCCTGCCTTCATCGTGACCCTTGCCGGGATGCTGATTTTCCGGGGCTTGACCCTGATCACCCTCAAGAACCAGCAGATCACCCCCTTCCCGTCCGAGCTGCGGGCGCTGGGCGGCGGCTTCCTGCCGGACATTTCCGGCGGAAACTCCGCGCTGGAATGGCTGACCGTCATCCTGGGCGTCGGCGCCACGCTGGCGCTGGTGATACAGGCACTCAAGGAACGCCGGATCCGCAAGAAGTTTGAACTCGAGAACGAGCCGATGGTCTGGTTCGCGATCAAGACGACCTTCATCGCGCTGCTCATGCTGACCATCACCTTCCTGCTCGCAAGCTACCGGGGCACCCCGATCGTGCTGATCGTGCTCGCGGTCCTCGTAATCGTCTACACGGCCCTGATGAACAACAGCGTCTTCGGCCGTCACACCTACGCCATCGGCGGGAACCTCCACGCTGCCGAGCTCTCCGGGATCAAGACCAAGGCGGTCACGTTCCGGCTCTTCGTGAACATGGGCGTCCTCGCTGCCCTGGCCGGCCTCGTGTTCACCGCCCGGCTCAACTCAGCCCAGCCCGCCGGCGGCACCGGGTTCGAACTGGACGCCATCGCGGCGGCCTTTATCGGCGGCGCCGCTGTCCAGGGCGGCATCGGTACCGTGGCAGGAGCCCTGATCGGCGGCCTGATCATGGGCGTGCTCAACAACGGCATGTCCATCCTCGGCCTCGGCACCGACTACCAGCAGCTCATCAAGGGCCTGGTGCTGCTCCTGGCCGTCGGTTTCGACATCTTCAACAAGAACCGCAGCGGGACCGGCGGAGGATCTACTCTCGGCGGGCGCTTCAAGCGGAAGACGACCCCGCCGGCGGCCTCGGAGGCCGGGAAGCCGGCGGAGGAACGTCCAGTCTCGGTAACGGCGGCCAGCTAGCGCGGACAGGGGAGCGGCGGAGCAGGCCTCCACTCCTGAAAGCCACGGGTGTCCTAAAACGCCAGCGGCCCGGGTTGGTCCAGAACGGGCCAGCCCGGGCTGCTTTTTGTTGCCCGGTGCTATCGTCCGGACGGCGATGCGGTCTGGGTGACGACAGGAGTGCCGCCGGCTATGACGGCGTCGACTTCAGCCTGTTCCTTCGCGCCCCAGGTTTCCCGCGTGTTCAGGACACCGACCAGGCCAATGACACCGACCAGGACGTAGAGCGAGGCGCCGCCGGCCCAGCCGAAGACTGAGGCCAAAAGCACCGCGAGGAAGGGCGCGAATCCGGAGATGGAGGCGGCAACCTGGTAACCGATGGAAGCTCCGGAGGTCCGGGTGTTGGTCCGGAACAGCTCCGCGAACCAGGCGGCCTGCGCGCCCGTGAACGTTGCATGGATGACGCCGATGCCGATCACGAAGGCGAGCACGATCAGGATGGGGTTGCCGGTGTTGCTGAGCAGGAACATCGGGAAGCCGAAGACGATGACGGCGACCGTTCCGCCGAGGTAGAGCTTGCGGCGGCCGATACGGTCGGTGAGGGCGCCGGCGAGCATCGTCACCGGGATCGCGAGGAGGCTGGCGATCACAATGCCCGTCAGGCCCACGGCCCGGTCTGCGGGGTTGTTCGTGGTGATGTAGGAGAGCAGATAGGTGGCCGTCACGTAGTAGGCGCAGCTTTCCACAATGCGCAGGGAAATCACCCGCAGGATGTTGCGCCAGTCATTTTTGATGACGGTGGCGAGCGGGTTCTTGACGATCCTGCCGGCTGCCTTGGTGTGTTCGAACTCAGGTGATTCCTCGAGCTTCATCCGCACCACGAGCCCGACGACGATCAGGACCGAGCTGGCGAGGAACGGCAACCGCCAGGCCCAGTCCGTCTGTAGGGAGGCGGAGAGCAGGAAGGCGGCGTTGGCCAGGGTGATGCCCAGCGGGTTTGCCGGCCTGGGGGATGGCGGCAAAGCGGCCGCGCTGCTTCCAAGGCGCGTGCTCGAACGTCATCATTACGGCGCCGCCCCATTCCGCTCCGAAGGCCAACCCCTGGATCATCCGGATGATGACGAGCAGGATGGGTGCGAGGATTCCCACCTGGCCATACGTGGGAAGGCAGCCGATCAGCACGGTTGCGATGCCCATGGTCAGCAGGGCGCCGACGAGTACCGGCTTCCGGCCGTACTTGTCACCCAGATAGCCGCCGACAGCTCCGCCGATTGGGCGCATGAGGAAGCCCACCGCCAGGGTGGCGAAAGCCAACAATGTTCCGACGACGGGATCGGTGTTGGGAAAGAAGACTTTGCCGAAGTACAGGGCTGCCGCCGTGCCGTACGCGACGAAGTCATAGTTTTCAACACATGTGCCGGCTGCCGAGGCGATGGCCGTTTTGATCTTGCCGGGGGAGCCGTGGGCGGCCTGCCGCTGCCGCTCGGTGACTTCTGCGCTCATGTCGTATATCTCCTTTGATATTGCTGGGCGGCTCGGGCTGGTGCCGCAGGCCGGTTGGACTTGCTGGTTTTGCTGCGTTCTAAACTTGGTCGGCGAGTTCCCGGGCTGCCTCGAGCTCCATGTCGTGGAGTTTGCGGACGCGCCGAATGGTGTCCTCGTCGTTGTCGAACTTCGCGTCGAGGAAGGACTGCAGGACTTCCTTGGCCGTCGCCCGGCCCACCAGCCAGGCGCCCATGGCGATGACGTTTGCGTCGTCGTGCTCCACGCTCTGGTGGGCGGAGTACACGTCGTGACCCAGCGCGCAGCGGATGCCGGGAATCTTGTTGGCGGCCATGACGGCTCCGACACCGGTTCCGCAGACGAGGACTGCGCGCTGGGCCTGGCCGGTTTTCACGAGGTCACAGGTGGCCTTGGTGATGTCCGGGAAGTCCACCGGGGCCTCGCTTGGCGCGCCGCAGTCAATGACGTCATGGCCGAGGTCCTCAAGGACGGACCGGACGAATTCTTTCAGGGGGAAGCCGGCATGGTCGTTGCCGAGTGCGATTTTCATGGATCTCCTTAGTTCGGGACGTCGAGGGCTGGGCAAGGGAGATGAGCGGGCAACTCGTGCGCCCATGGAATCGATTCCATGGCGCCGCTGCGTGTAACAGCAAGGGCCGAGGCGCGGCTGGCCAGGGCCATCGCGGCAGGCAGGTCGCCTGGAGCGGCCACCAGGGAGGCAGCGAGGTAGCCCACGAAGGTGTCTCCGGCCCCGGTGGTGTCCGCGGTGGCGACCTTAACCGCGGGCACGTGCACCAGATGGCCGTCGAGGACGGTGAAGGAGCCCTCCGCGCCGGCAGTGCCGACGATGGCCGCGCCGAGGACAGCGGGCAGGGTTGCGGCCAACTCCCGGTGGTCGCCGTCAGTCCCCGCGAGACCTGAAAGGGCCCGGATTTCCTGTTCGTTGACCACGAGAAGATCGACGTTCTCCAGCAGGCCGTCGAGGTGGCGGGGGGCGGGGGCCGCATTGAGGATGACGAATGCTCCGGCCTGCTTCGCAATCCGCGCGGCCTGCCGGACCAGCTCGGCCGGGATCTCAAGTTGGAGGACCAGGACATCGCCGGCCGTGAGCGCGGCGAGTCCGGTTACTACGTCGTCGAGGGTAAGGCCGGCGTTCGCCCCCGGGCTGACGATGATCTGGTTTTCCCCGGAGTCGTCAACCGCGATGACCGCCGTTCCGGTGGCGGCGGTGCCGAGGACCCGCACGTGGCCGACGTCGATGTGGGCCTCGGACAGAGTCTCGAGAATCTGTCGCCCGTGGGCGTCGTCCCCGAGGGCGCCCGTGAACTTCACGGGGGCTCCGGCGCGGGCCGCAGCGATCCCCTGGTTGCCGCCCTTGCCGCCCGGACTGAACGTGGCGTCCGAGCCGCGGACAGTCTCGCCGGGCCGGGGAAGGGAGCGGACGCGGATTGTCTGGTCAATATTGAGGCTTCCGACCACAAAAACCGTGTTCATTGGACCTGCTCCTTTTGTGGTGTCTGCGCGGTTCCTGATTTGCGGGGCACGGGGAATGGTGCGAGGGGGAAAGGGACGCTCATGGTCGCTCCAGAATGGGATCCGGCGTGCCGGAGGAGGCCCGGACAATCAGCTGGCTCGGCAGGACCACTGATTCGGGCTTCTGTCCGTCAATGACCTCGAGCAGAAGCCGGACCGCAGTCCGGCCCATGGCCTCCACATCGTGGGCGATGACCGTAAGCGGTGGGTCCAGCAGTGAAAACCACTCGATATCGTCGAAGGCAACCAGCGCCATGTCCCGGCCGATCCGCAGGCCCTTCCGGTTGAGGGTGGCCAGCGCTCCGACGGCCATCGGGCTGTCCGCGGCCAGCAGCGCCGTCGGCGGCTGCGCAAGACCCAGCAGGTGGTGGGCTCCCGCCGAACCGCTGGCAGACTGGAAGTCGCCGAAATACGTCAGGGCCGGATCGGTGCTGAGTCCGAAGTCCGCGGCGGCACGTGCAAAAGACCTGAGCCGGTCCCGTCCGGTGGAGGTGGACTGGGGCCCGGCGATGTAACCGACGCGTTCGTGGCCCTGGCGGACGAGATGCTCCACGGCCTCGCGGATGCCGGAGTCGCTGTCCGTTGTCACGCTGGGCACGTCGATGCCGTCCACGGTGCGGTCGACGAAGACCGTGGCGATGTCGCGTTCCAACAGCGCGTGCAGGCTGGAACTTCCCTGGCCCTGCGGCGCGGCAATGACCCCGTCAACCCGCTGCGAGATGAAGGTATCCAGGTACCGGTCCTGCTGGGGGATGCTCTCGTTGGCGTTGCCCAGCAGAGTGACAAGTCCTTCGGCCAGGGCTGCCTGCTCGGCGGCGTGCGCGAGGTCGGCGAAGAAGGGGTTTCGGACATCCGAGACAAGGAGCCCGATGACGTTGGTCCGGGTGGAGCGGAGCGCCCGCGCCTGGGCATTGGGATGGAAGTCCAGTTCGGCCACGGCGGCGGCCACCTTCTGGCGTGAGGCGGCCGATGTGGCGGGGTTTCCGGACAGCACCCGGGAGGCCGTGGCGGCGGAGACACCGGCCAGCGCCGCCACGTCCTTGATGGTGATGGAAGGTCCCGTCACTGCTGTGCCTTTCGCTGCGCCGGCGCTTGGTCTGCCGGCTCATCTTTCCGTTATGGAATCGATTCCATGAAATCGTTTCCACAAGTATGTGGCCCACCTAACAGGGTGTCAACAGCTCGGAAACCTCCACGCCTCCCGACTGACTCACAGTAGTCGCCGTTATGCGCGTCGAATGGACCACAACTGCGAGTTAGTCGGGGGTCGGCTACGCGGTTGAACAAACCCGCTTCCGAGGAGCATCCTTAGGCGTGGATATCATGAGATGAGGATCAGAAATGGGAACCATTGACCTGAACAGCGACGTCGGTGAGTCATTCGGCCGCTGGACACTGGGCGACGACACAGCGATGTTCCGCTCCGTTTCCAGTGCGAACGTGGCCTGCGGTTTCCATGCGGGGGACCCCCGCGTCATACGGCAGACGTGCCGCGAGGCTGTCGCTGCCGGAGTCGTGATCGGCGCGCACGTCGGCTACCGCGACCTCGCCGGGTTCGGCCGCCGCTTCCTGGACATAGACCCGGGCGAACTGGCGGACGACGTCGTGTACCAGATCGGAGCGCTGCAGGCGCTGGCCGCCGTCGAGGGCGGGACCGTCAAGTACGTCAAGCCGCACGGCGGTCTCTACAACGCCATCGTTTCGCACACAGCCCAGGCGCAGGCCGTCGTCGACGCAGTAAGGTCCGTTGACCCGAACCTTCCGGTCCTGGGCCTGCCCGGTTCCGAAGTGCTGCGCCTGGCCGAGGCCGCCGGGCTCCGCGCCGTTCCCGAAGCCTTTGCGGACCGTGCCTACAACCCGGACGGCACGCTCGTGTCCCGCACCCTCCCCGGTGCCGTATTGCACGACACCGCCGAGGTGACGGAGCACGTGCTCCGAATGGCCTCCGATTCCGCCGTCAGGACAATCGACGGCTCCATCCTGAAGATCCGCGCGGAAAGCGTCTGCGTCCACGGCGACTCGCCGGGAGCCGTCAGCATGGCAGCCGCGGTCCGGGAAGCGCTCACCGCGGCGGGTATTACCACGGCCGCCTTTATCTGAACCGGAGTTCCGCACCATTATCCGAGCACAGACAGCACCCGCACACCGGAGGAAAACCATGGCCACACCTCACCAGGCCACACCGGCTGCATCCAAAGGGAAGCTGCCACCGGGCGCCCTCAAGGCTTACATCGCAAGCCTGACCGGGACCTCGCTGGAGTACTACGACTTTGCAATCTACTCCGTGGCCTCAGCCCTGGTGTTCCCCAAGATTTTCTTCCCAGGCAACGACGAGTTCGTCGGACTCCTCCTGTCCTTCTCGACGTTCGCGGTAGGCTACCTCGCCCGCCCCATCGGCGGCATCGTCTTCGGCCGGCTGGGCGACAAGATCGGCCGCAAGCACGTCCTCGTCATCACGCTCCTGTTGATCGGCGTAGCGACAGTGCTGATCGGCGTGCTGCCTGATTACTCGGTGATCGGCGTGGCCGCCCCCACGATCCTGGTGTTGCTTCGACTGGCCCAGGGCATCGGCGTCGGCGGCGAATGGGGCGGTGCCGTCCTGCTGTCCAGCGAGTTCGGCGACGCCCACAAGCGCGGCTTCTGGTCCTCGGCTGCGCAGATCGGACCGCCCGCCGGCAACCTGATGGCCAACGGCGTCTTGGCAGTTCTTGCCGCTGCCCTCAGCGCCCAGGACTTCCTGTCCTGGGGCTGGCGTATTGCCTTCCTCGCCTCCGCGCTGCTGGTGGTCTTCGGCCTGGTGATCCGGCTCAAGCTTGAGGAGACCCCGATCTTCAAGGCGATAAAGGGGCATGGTGAGGCTCCGAAGGCGCCCATCACGGACGTCTTCCGACAGGAACCTCGCGCCCTCGTCGCGGCAGCCCTGTCGCGGGTCGGCCCGGACGTGCTCTATTCGCTGCTTACAGTCTTCGTGGCTGTCTACGCCACCAAGGAACTGGGCATGACCACGAGCAATGTGCTGGCGGCCATCCTGATCGGCTCCGCCTTCCAGCTGGTGCTGATACCGGCGGCCGGCGCCCTCACGGACCGCATCAACCGCCGCTTGGTCTACGGCGTCGCCGCCGTCGGCACTGCCGTCTACATCCCGCTGTTTTTCCTGATGATCCAAGGCAGGTCCGTGGCCATGCTCACGGTGGGCGTCGTGATCGGCCTGGCGTTCCATGCATTCATGTACGGCCCGCAGGCCGCCTACATCACCGAACAGTTCCCGGCCCGGCTGCGCTACGCGGGCAGTTCGCTGGCCTACACGCTCGCCGGCGTGATCGGCGGAGCGATCGCTCCGCTTGTCTTCACCGCACTTTACGCTGCCTCCGGCAACTGGTTCACCATCGCGGCGTACTTGGCCGTCGCATCGGCCGTCACCGTCGTCGGCCTGGCCCTCGGCCGGAACCCGCAGACCGAGGAAGAGGAGAGGCTCCTGGCGGAATCGCGGCTCTGATGGGCGGTCCAATCCGGGCAGGCACCGGCATGATGGAAGCAGTCGGTGATTGAGGCAACAACGGAAGCGGGGGAAACGTTGGCAGGACAGCAGGAGGCGGTACACAGAGTGCGTTCCGTGCGGGCGGTGGGCACCCGCGCGGTGCTCGCCGAATTGTCCGGAACCCAGAGTGTTCTTGCCCTGCAGGCGCTGCTCCTCGAGAAGCCGCTTCCGGGCCAGCTGGACGTGCTGCCAGCGGCGGAGACAGTCCTGGTCACCGCGGACTCGTCCGTGTCCGCCCGGCGGATCGCGGAGCAGCTGCTCCAGCTCGACCTCGAAGGCGGGGTGCAGCATGAGGGCGAACTGGTGGTCATCGACACCGTTTACGACGGCGAAGATCTCGCCGAAGTGGGGGAGCTGACCGGCCTCGGAACGGATGGCGTCATCGCAGCCCACTCCGGCCAGGTCTGGACTGTGGCCTTCGCCGGCTTCGCCCCGGGATTCGGGTACATGGTGGGGGAGAACCAGGCGCTGAACGTGCCCCGCCGCGCCTCGCCACGCACGGCCGTCCCGGGCGGCTCGGTGGCGCTGGCCGGCACTTACTCGGCCGTTTACCCGCGCCCTTCACCGGGCGGCTGGCAGCTGATCGGCCGCACCGGCGCCGTGATGTGGGACCTGGACCGGGAACAGCCCGCGCTGGCCGGCCCGGGGCACCGTGTCCAGTTCCGTGCGGTCCGGGATGTCGTAAAAATGGCGCCCGAGCACCCCTCCGTTTCTGCTGCCGCCCCGGTGGATGCAGGGCTCCGGATCATCGCCCCCGGGGTGCAGTCCCTGATCCAGGACCTGGGCCGGCACGGCCACTCCGGCTTGGGCGTTTCTGCCGCCGGCGCGTTGGACAGGGCCTCGCTGCGCCGGGCCAACCGCCTCGTCGGGAACGCGGCGTCGGCTGCGGCGATAGAAACCGTGGCCGGCGGCCTCAGGGTCCAGGCCGTCGGCGACCGGGTCCTCGCGGTGGCCGGGGCGCCGTCGGAACTGACCATCGAAGCACTCCCGTACGCCGACGCCGACACCGACGCCGACACGGACGGCGGCGCCGAGGAGGTCCGCCAGCGTACCGTGCCGATGGCTGCCCCGTTCGCCTTGCTGGACGGCGAGACGCTGACCATCGGCCGGCCCCTGGCCGGCTTCCGCAGCTATCTGGCTGTGCGCGGCGGCGTGGACGTCGCTCCGGTGCTCGGCAGCCGGTCCACCGACACCATGTCCGGCATCGGCCCGCCGCCGCTGGCCGCGGGGCGGCTCCTTGCCGCCGGGGCGGAAACCGCCTCTGCCGCGGTCGGAAATCCCGAACTGCAGCCGGAGTTCCCCGGCACCGGCGTGACCGTCCTCGACGTCGTCCCGGGCCCACGCGCCGACTGGTTTGACCAGTCGGCGCTGGACTCCCTCACGAACCAGGAATGGTCCGTGAGACCGCAGTCCAACCGGGTGGGCATGCGTCTGGACGGCGCCGCGTTGCAGCGCACCCGCGCCGGAGAACTGCCCAGCGAGGGCACCGTTGCCGGCGCCCTGCAGGTTCCTCCGGAAGGCCTGCCGGTGCTCTTCCTCGCCGATCATCCGATCACCGGCGGGTACCCGGTGATCGCCGTCGTCGTCGACTCCCAGCTGGATCTTGCCGCCCAGGTTCCGATCGGCGGCAGAATCCGTTTCCGCTGGGCGCCCGCCGGAACAGAAGTCGTGAAGGGCTCCCCGACGGGGACTGTCCCTCAGGAGGCGTGAACCGGGCTGCGGTCGGGGCGGGTCCTGGGCCTACTTGCCCCGGATCGCGCGGGTGCGTACGAGTGCCGTCACGCCGGCGGCCAGACCGAGCAGTCCGGCGCCTAGACCGAACCAGCCCGCCGTATCGCCCGCGGCGGACTGGGGCGCAGCCGGGGCCGGCATTGCCTGGGCGGAGGCGGACGCATGGCTGGCGGTGTGCTCGGCTTCCCCGGCCGTGGTCACAAACGAAGGAGCGGGGTGTTCGGGTTCGCCCTGGCCTTCAACGGTCTTTTCATCCCACTTCACCTCGGTCCCGTCCGTGTAGGTCTGGGTCGTAGGCAGTGTCACGGTGGTCCCGGCCTCGGGGAGGACGCCGACCGAGAGGGAGAACGACTGGTATTCGTTCTGCCCGATCTGGTGGGCGGCATCCGCCGTCCACACCACGGAACTGGGTGCCTTGGTGATGGTGGCCCCGGCAATGGTGACCGGCTGGGGCAGATCACTGGTGGTGATCTCGGCTTTCCAGCCCTCGACCGGCTTCACGGATACCGAGGTCAGCGGGGTATCGGTGGGCAGGGTGACAGCGAGTTTGGTGGTCTTGGCGGTAGCGGACTCGTTGGGCACGTTGAAGGTCAGGTGCGTGTAGCCGCCCGCGGCGGTGTCGTCCGGATTGACATGCACGTGGGCCGAGGCTGCTGCGGCACCGGCGGCGAGCATGCCCGCCGTCATCGTGGCGGCGGCAGCGGCCTTCAGGGCGCGGTGGAGGGAGGATTTCATGGCAGAGGCCTTTCGCAGGAGAAAACGGGGTAGGAACCGGACGGCGCGGTTGCCGTGCGGTGAAAGCAGCGTCGCCTTCCTGCCTCCCCCTCTCGTCGGAAGGTTCGGTCAGGCGGCGGAGGCGACCGCCGGTGGCCCCCGTCGTGAGGGCAGCCGCAGCCCCGGATGGGCTGGAGGATCAATGGCGGCTCCCGCGCAGGGGCCGGGTAGGCGGGCCGGTACGACGACGGCCCGTTCGGGCTGCCGCAGGAGAGGACGAAACCACGACGCCAGGACTCCGAGTGCCTGTTCGCCCCGCGCCAGCAGCAACGCGGTGGCCAGCGTTGCCAAGGAGTGGGCGGCGAACATGAGCCCCTCCGGTGCGGAGTGGAGCGGCGCTAGCATCGCGGATGCCGCGTGCGACGGGAATGATCCCTCATGTCCGGCATGGCCGGGCCCGAGTACTCCCGTGGCGGAGGTTCCTGCGGAAAGGGTGTTGAATGCCCAGTGCAGCCAAAGCTGTTCGAGGCCGAGCAGCCCGGCCAGCACGGGAAACGACAGGCGGAACCGGGTGAGGGCGGCTATCGGGACAAGGGTTATGGCGCACAGGGCGGCCATAACGGCCGGTTGCGGCAGCCTGCCATCGCCGGCCAGGTGGCCGCCCGCCGCGAGGCCGAGAATAACCGATCCGATCAGGCCGGTGCGGAACAGCCGGAAGGAGGCACGGGGCATCATCGGCGTTCCTTTCCGGGAGATCAACAATTCGTGGCAAGGCCGAATCAAGTCTACGGTCCGGCTACGGGCGTCCCTACATGTCACCGGTTCCGGTGCCTTGGCCGGAATCCTCGCTCCCGCCATCGCTGTCGGCGCCTGCCGGGGACCCCGAGTCATAGGCGGGGTCCACCACTGGCGAAAGCGCGTCCGCAAGAACGTCCGGCATGCTTTCCTTCTGGCCCTCTTCGGGGCCTTCGTCTACCGGGGCGTTGCTCATGATGACCACGCTAGGCCTGGCCCGGCCGTGTGTCGAGTATCCGCCGCCGGCAGCTGAATAGGGGTAGCTGGGCCATGGCGCGGTCCTGCCATGGCGTCACTCGGGTGCCGCGGCCGTTCCCGAAGGGCCGCCGAGGAGTTCTTTGACCTGCGCGACAGGCAGGATGCGTCGCGTGCCTGTACAGGTGCGCTCGCTGGGCCCGGGTACGGGGATTCTGATGTGGGATTCCAGGGCTTCCGAGCGCTTTAGCCGTCTAGCTCGCGGTGATGGAAACGTCATCGAGATAGGTGTCGCCCATCTGACGGGCATGTTCAGCTCCGACCTGGACACCGGTCAGGGCCCTCGCGGACGTATTCACGGTGCTGCTGGAGTACAGAAGCTGGTCGTCGAACCTGACGTCGATCGTTGAAGCAGGGCCGCCCGCCACGGCATGCAGCTCCAGGTGGTGCCAGGCCCCCAGCCCGGCCACCCTGCCAAGCCTGGTGTAGGTGAAGGTGTCGTCGGGGGCGGCAATGCGTAGCCACATCTGGCCGTCTATGTTGTCGCGGAGTACATCCATCACGCGGACGGGCCCATTGAAGAAACGGAAGTACGGCACGTCGTTGTGGAAGAGGCCGGCTGTGGCCACCTTGAACCAGCCGTCCGCATAAACCTCTTTGGATCCGGGGGGCAGCGCGGCGGAGGACATCTTCGCGAGGGAGCCCGCGTCGGCGGTGACGTGCAGGTGGGCGCTGCAGCCCCCCGAGCGGTGCTGGTCTGAGGAGAGGGTGACGCTTCCGGTGCCGGCGGTGGCCGGAACGAAGTTGTCCAGAGTCCCGTCCTCGAACGAGGTTTGGACTATGGTGACGCCGGGGTGCGGGCCATAGTGCATGGCCGCTGATGGGACGCAGACCGGAGCCGCTGAACCCGCTGTGGAGCCAAGGGAGAACAGGCCGGTCATTCCGCCGATAAGGACCGCCGCGAGGCCCAGCCGCAAGGCTCTCTTCATGGCGCTCCTCCCCGCCCGCGGCGCCCCTTCATCGGAGGAGGGATGCAGAGGGCATCATTGCCGACTGTCCTGCACAGGCGGGACACAAACGCGTCCCGGTAGCCCATCTTCCTCCAGCCACTCCCCGGCGGCAACGCCCCGGCCCGCCATTGGTCCGGCGCCCCGCTGCGTGCAAGGAAAAGTAGAGGCCGGCGGTCTATCTTTTGCCTCAGGACGCGGCCATCAGCCCAGCGCGGGGCGGGCCATGGGCATTCACCCCCTGAATGCCGGCGCCCTGAACGCTGGCCCCATGGTCTCGAGCCCATGGGGCCAGCCTTGCGTGCTAGACCGTGAGCCGTCAGTCGAGGGCTGCTACGGGCCCGCGGTACGTGACAGCGTCGGCCGCGTCCAGAACCTCCAGGACTGTCAAATGTGCCGCCTCAGCCACTTCCCTGATGGACTTGCCGTTGGTGACAGCCGCGGCCACGGCGGAATGGAGATTGGCGAAGTCCGCGCTCGGAGTTGCTGTTTCGAGCCGTGCCGCAGCCTCTTCTATGGCCAGGATTTCCTCATCGTTCACCGGTCGTCCTCCAGTCGAGTCGCTGCTTCATTGCGGTCAGTAGCAGCGGCGCGGTCATTTGGGTGACGCGCTGCAAGCCGTCGTCACACACTATCGCAAGGCAGACAGGTCTGTCCCGTGGCCGTGGCTGCTAGCGGAGGGCCGCCTCGCGTGGTACTCCGTCCAGAGGGTCCACGGTGGCTATCCTGGGGGCGTTCAGGAGTGCGCCCAGCAGGGCTCGGGCGGCCGCGAGCAGGACATTCACCTCAGGGCTGGCGAGTTCGTAGAACAGCCGTCCGTTGCGCCGGAGCGGCACGATCAAGCGCTGGCGGCGAAGAACGCCCAGGTGCTGGGACAGGTTCGACGGCTCAAGTCCTGTGCTGTCACGCAACTGACTCACGGCGACGGCCCCGTCGGCCAGCATTTCCAGGAGCTGGATCCGGGAGGGGTGTCCCATCGACTTGAAAAGTTCGGCTTTCAGATCAGTCAGGATCAGGCCTGCGTGAGGATCATTCGGCACCGGACGTTCCTCCTCACATTCCACTACGGAGAGCCGTGCCCTGCGAAGCCCTTGACGGAAAATCAGCAAACACGGACAGAAAAGTCTGTCTGGCGACGGACGTAACACGTGCGCGCCGTACGTATATCGTAGCGTCGGCCCGCAGGTCATGTCGCATGAGTGGCAGTTGCCGGACCCCTCTTGCGCAGATGCGCTGGATAGTTCAGACTTTCATGAATTCGTGAATTCGGGTGCCTCCTCTGTCGGGTTCGCACCCGGTCCACGAATTCACGCTGGGCCCGGTGACAAGGGCGTCACCGGGAACAGTGCTCTCACGTCCAAGAGGTCCAATGACGGGCATGTCCGCCGAACAAAGTCTCACGGAATCTGTAGGCCGCACCGCCCTTGCGCGGGCCGTGACATCCGGAGCATCATAGGCACTTCCGGGGGACGGGCAAGTCCGTCGCTTGGGCCCGGGTGTAAACTTTTTCCACAATGACTGCCAACGACGCCGCCGGTCCCACGTTGTTGCCCGCCGCGGCGATGGCCGGACGGAACGATCCTGCGGACCGCATTCTCGCCACCGCCTATGACCTGTTCACCCGCCGAGGTATCCGCGGCGTCGGTGTCAACGAGCTGATCAACAGTTCAGGCGTCTCCAAGGCCACCTTCTACCGGCATTTCCCCTCCAAGGACGCACTGGTGCTTGCAGTACTGGAGCTCCGGGACCAGGTGTGGACCGTGGACCTCATCGTGGCCGAGGCGAGGCGTCGTGGGAACACTGCCGAGGATCAGCTGCTTGCCGTGTTTGATGTTTTCGGGGATTGGTTCCTGCGTAAGGACTTTGAAGCCTGTACGTTCATCAACGTCCTGCTGGAGATGGGGCCCGGACATCCCTTGGGTAAAGCCAGCATCGGATACCTCAGCGGGATCAGGGGCCACATTCAGGCTCTGGCTGAGGAGGCAGGGCTCAACCGTCCCCAGGAGTTCGCCCGGTCCTGGCACATTCTCATGAAAGGCTCGATTATTTCCGCCACTGAAGGAGACTTCCTGGCATCAAAGCGCGCCCACCAGATGGCCCGCTGGCTGATCGAGCACCACCGGAACCTGTAAGAGGCGGGCGCCTCAGTTTTCCGGCGTCGCCGGTTCCTGTGCCGCGCCGAACCGGGCCAAGGATTCGACCGGTACGCCTGCCGCCTCCGCCACTCTTTCCACGGGCACGCCTGCCGAGAGGGCGGCGGCGATCTGCGCGTCGAACGCGGCTTTCGCCTGGTCGAGGACCCATTCGGCGGCTTCGAGTTCCCCGGTCCGCGTAACCAGGGCTACGAGCAGCTGCTCGTGCTCGTCGGGGCATGCGCCTTCCGCGGTGTCGAGCGCCGGCTCTGGTTCCGCGTAGAGGCTCACATCAATCTGGGCGATCGAGAGCGGGAGGGTGTTTGTATCGGCGAACGGTTCCATGGAGAGTGCCTTCTTCAATTGACGAAGCAGTGCTCCGCTAAGCGAAGGCAGGCCTCTGGCGACGGAGGAGACCGATCAGTCTTCCTACTGACATAGAACGATACAGAGCAGCCGGTCAGAAGCGAAGTCGAGAGGGCGGCGAAATAGGCACCGCCAGCTCATGGTTCCCTCGGACGCCCTGCCTGCTAACAAGTTCATCTCATCCAGGGACAGACTAGTCGGTCTGGCTGTACTGTTGCTTCACGGTCGACCGCGGGTCTGGTCCGGGAAGCCAGACCCAGTAGGACGGGTGGCCGTATGCGGGTACCGGACTCAGCCGTGACCCGGAACAAAGGAATAGCCAATGCTGATGGAGCCGCCGTCCATTCCAGAGCGTCCTCAGGGCAGAGGACCTTCGCGCCAAGGACCCGTGCCGCCGGCTGCCGGCGGGCTGGCGGGGATACGCCGGCAGGAAGCCTGGCTCGCGGAGCAGTTGCCCGCCCGGTCGGAATCGGAACCTCCCGCAATCATGGGTACGCGGGTCGAGGAGGTTCTGAAAGACCGGATGCTGGTGACCGCCCTCCAGCCGATCCGGCAGCTTTCCACCGGTATGGTTGTTGGCGCCGAAGCGCTGACGCGGTTCGTCAGCCATACGGGCGAGCCGGCGGGGGCCTGGTTCGCGGCAGCGACCGAGGCACGGCTTGACGGCGAGTTGGAATTCGCGGCGCTGGAGGCCGCCCTCGCTGCCACCGAGAACCTGCCCGCCCCACTGTACGTTGCACTGAAACTGTCCCCGGCCACGTGCCTGCACCCGCTTTTGCCGGCGCTACTTGATGAAGCGGCGCCTGCCCTGGGCCGTGTGGTCCTCGAACTGACCCGCCCCTTAGCGCCGGAGCAGCCGGCTGCCCTGGTTGCGGCGCTGGCCCCGCTCCGCCGGCGCGGGCTCCGCCTAGGGGTGGGGCACCTCGGTGCATACTGCAATTCCATCCGCCACATCAGGCAACTAAGACCTGACATCGTCAAACTCGACCGCAATCTTGTCGCAGGCATCGATGGCGACGCGTCCCGGCACCACCTTGGTGAGGCGCTGACCACGTTTGCCGACCAGCTCGGAGCGGTACTCATTGCGGAAGGCATCGAGACCGCAGCCGAACTGGCAGCGATCTCCGGCCTCGGCATTACAGCAGGGCACGGTTATTTTCTCGGCAGGCCGTCCTTACGGCCCCGGGACTGGGCCGCATGGAACGATCCAGCGTTCATCTTGCCGCGTTGAGGGGCGTCAGCAGCAACCTGCTTCCTCCCGGACGGCTCCCTTGCCCCTACGGGCCTTTGTCCGGCCGTCAAGATCGGACGTGACGGGCTTCTCTGCGGTCCGGGCCGTGATTCCGGAATTGCGCAGTGCCTTGGCAGCGACTCCTTCCGCCTCGGCGGCCAGTCCGATCAGCAAGTGTTCCGGTGCTGTCGAAGGGACGCCTATGCGTGCTGATGCCCGGTGCCGACTTTGCTCTGGCCAAGGGCCCACGCCTCGTTCCGGGCAACGTCCAGGACACGGTGTCCTGCGGGGGTCAGGCGGTCGAGGAGGTCAGCGTTCGCTTCCTGCACTGACTTCATCCCTTTGGTGTTGCTGCACCGGGCCAGGCTTTTGGCTGGTGACAGGCCGAGAAGCGAGGCCACCGCCCGGGAGAGCTTCCCGGGGCGGTACGGTTCGTCTCCCGGTTGCCCGCTCATCGTCCCGAATCCACGAACCGGACTCGGTCAGCGATTGCGCGGGCCTGCCAGGTGAGGGACTCTCCGATGACCACGTCTTCGCCGTCCTTGCCGGTGGCAATCACCTCGGCGCGGGTTGGTGTCATGATCCGGATCTCGGCGCGGTTCCCCGCGGGGACCCTGTCAACCAGCGCGGCGTAGGCGTCGCTGTAGTCGGTAAAGCTGCCGACACTGACCACCGTCGGACCCGCCACGTTGCGTTCGTTATAGCGCTGCACCGCGAAAAACTCGTCAGGCGCGACCTCAAATTCAACGGCACGCTGGGGCGCGCGCCAGTCACCATACTTGCGGGCAATAGACGCTGTGGGATAGACGAGAGCGCGGGTTCCGGGCTTGAACTGGTCTTCTCCGTCTTCGCCGCGGCCGACGTCACGGGGAAAAATGCTCATCACTCCACGTACTGTCCGTCGCCCGGCAAGCTCGCCGGCGCGCACCGCCTCTTGGCGGCGGACGTCAGCCATGGGATCTTAAGGGCGCCTGGATAGGCCAGTCCTGACCTTCCAATATGAACTGGGCACAGGTGTCAGTGGCCGTGTTCACGATAATCGGGGCAAGCAGGTTAACCGTCGTGGCACCGTTGCGGTGGTTGGCTATCACGAACATGGCGGCTTCTTCCGGTGACGCCAGTTCCAGAACCGCCGCCTGGCTGTCAGTCAGTTCGGGCCGGTAATCCGGTACGTACACGGCCGGGTCAAGCAGGAACATTCGTTTCCCCGGGTCAGCGGCGGCCTGCAGGGCATAAAGCCCGGTACCGTCCAGTTGCTCGAGGGTGAAGTCGGTCAGCGGATCCAGGCCCGGGGGCGGGGTCACAAAGCTCAGGTGCGTCACCGCAGGAAGTCCATGAGGGTCTGGGGGAGAACCTTCGCCGTGACCGCCAGCGCGGCGCTGTAGTTCGTCTGCTGGAGCTGCAGGTCAAGAAATGCCTTGGCCATGTCCACGTCTTCGATGGTGGCCCGCTGGTCTTCCAGGGCTCCTTGCTGTTTCATGTTCACTTCCTGCGCGCGTTGTATTTGTGCGTCACGGCTGCCTACTTCCGAGTGCCGGGTGATGATGGTCTCCATACGCTTGTCGATGGCGCCCAGGCTGGCACTCGCATCTGCGCCGGAGCGCAGGTCCGCGACAACCTTCCCAACGAGATCGAAGACGTTGCCCGGACCTGCGCCGAAGACCGCGGCGCCGTCGACGTCGACGCGCACCGACACTCCGTCGGCGACCCTTCGGGTCACGGCACTGTTGGTTCCGTTGAACACCGGCGGTGAGGTGCTTGTGAAAGCCACTGCGGCGTCGGTGTTGCCGGCAAAAACGTTCCGGCCCATGAATGTCGTGTTTGCCTGGTTCAGGAGTTCCGTGCGCAGCACGTCCAGTTCGGCGGCGATGCCTTCACGGGCCGAGGCGGACAGGGTGCCGTTGGAACCCTGGAGCGTCAGGTCCTTGACCTGGCGGAGTATGTCCGTTGTGTTCGACAGCGCGGCGTCGACTGTGGTGAGCCAGCCGCGGCCGTTCTCGATGTTGCGGCCGTACTGGGCGGCGGCAGCCTGTTGGCCCCGGACTTGCAGCGAGGACGCCGTTCCGGACGGATTATCGGAGGGCCGGTTGATGGCTTTCAGGTCTCCGGCCTGGGCCTGCACGCGGGCCAGCTCTGCCTTGTTGGCGCCCAGATTCCTTTGGGCGGACATCATGAGGGTCTGGTTGGTGACGCGGGTCAGCATGGTTATCTTCCTACGATTCCGGTGCGGTTGATCAGGATGTCCAGTGCTTCGTCGATGGCGGACATGACACGGGCGGCCGCTTGGTAAGCGTGCTGGGCGGCCAGAATGTTCACGTTCTCCTCGTCCAGGTCAACCCCGGCTCCGGAGAGCTGGGACTGTACCGCGGCCGCTGATACGGAGTCAGCGAGCTCGCTCCGCAGCAGCTCCGACTTCGCACTGACACCGGTGCCGGTGACGATGGTCGACCAGAGGCGGTCCGGGGAGGCGGTGCCGGTGCCCACCTGGGAGATCAGATCCGCGTTGGACCCGTCATAGGCGCCCGCTCCGGGAGCACCGGTGGCGAGCTCGGTGGAGTCGGCCGGCTTGACGGTGAGGCTCAGCGCAGGGTGGGTGCCGGGGGCGATGGCGAAGAAGTCCGTGCCCGTGGCTCCGGTTCTGGTGGAGCCCGCGCGGTGTGCTGCATTCACCGTAGCGGCGAGGTCAGCGGCGAACCCGTCGTAGGCTTTTGCCGCCTCGGCGATCGGCCCGCCGTTGCCTCCGCTGGCCGGTGCCAGGACGGAGAGCGTCCCGGCAATCCTGCCGCCGTCCAGGGCGACCGCTTGGCCGGGCCGGTCGGCCCATTCAAGTTTCACAGGGGTGGTTGCCGCTTCATCGAGCCGTGGAGCCCCGGTCACGGTGACGGTGCGGGACGAGGTGCCGGAGACGATCGAGTTGCCGCCCACGACCACGTCCAGTGTGCCGTCCGCGTTGGAGCGGACGCTTCCGCCGGCGAGTCCCGCGATGCCCGTGGCGAGCATGCTGCGCTGGTCAATGAGCTCGTTGGCAGATCCTCCTGCGGCGAGGGTGGAGCGGATCTGGCCATTGAGGGCCGCCACCTGGGCGGCAGAAGTGTTCAGGTCAAAGGCCATCGCGTCCACCGTGCCACGGGCCGATTTCCACTGCTCGTCCAAAGCTGTGTAGCCTGCGGAAATCTTGGATGTCAGCACCGCGGCGTTCTGCAGCAGCACCGCACCGGTGGCCGGGCTTTCCGGCTGGTTGGCGACATCACCCCAGTTTGCCCAGAAGGTGTTCAATTGAGCGGAAATGCCGTCGGGACCGGGTTCGTGGAGGTTCCCTTCGATGGCCGCGAGGGCTTCGGCGCGGGTGCTGGCGTATCCCCCCTGTGAGGCGGCGGACCGGACCCGCGAGTCGAGGAATGTGTCACCGAGGCGGGCAATGGCATCGATGTTCACACCCTGCCCGGCCGCCGGCCGCGGTGACGCGGCGAGGCCTACGTTGGCGGGCGCTCCGACGGAACTACTGGTGACCCGCTGCCGGGTGTAGCCCTCGGTGCTGGCATTGGCAATGTTCTGTCCTGCAGTGTCCATGGCCGCGCGGGCGGCACTTAGCCCGGTGAAGGCGGTGTTCAGGGATCCGAAAGTGCTCATGTCGCTGGTCCTCTAGAGTCTCGTGTCAAAGAGGTTGCCGGCACCGGCCGTGCCGGCGTGGTGCGTGGAGCCGTGGGCGTCGTAGGTGCCGGTGCGGGGCAGCAGGGTGGCGGCGGTCTCCTGGGTGGAGCGCGCCGCGGACCGCAGGAAGGATTCGTTGAGGTCCCGGAGTTCCTTGATCTGCGCCGTCTGGGCTGTCATGGCCTCCAGATGGGCACGGAAAATGTCACTCCACGGCCCCGGAGGGGCAGCATCGGCAATGTCGTTGAGGGTGGGCAGATCCGCCTTGACGTTCCATTCCTCGGCCAGCGAGTCCACTTCAATGGCTCGCGCCAGGCCTGCAGAGCGAAGCCGCTCGACGACCCGCTCCACTTCGCTGGTGGCGTGCTGGAGCCAGCGCGTCCGCCCCGCGGTCAGCAGCAGTTGTTCCTCCGTCAGCTTGAAGATCAGCAGGTCCAGAAGTTCACGCTCCTGCCAGAGCAGGGCTGACAGCTCGTTGGCCCTCATGGTTCACGTCCCTCTAATTTGTTCCACGCGTGCGAATGGCGTGATGCGGCGGGACCGCAAGCCGGTGCTGGCGTCCTCACCAATAACCATCGGCAAACCCGGGCCGCCGGTAACTGATCCGGTGAACAAATCTTGCGTACTGCAGCAGCAGCGGCCCTTTGGCCCGCCGCCGCGAACATCCGGAAAAAGTTTCTTTCGCGTTTTGCTTACGAACCTTGGCGGGGCCGCCGATAGCCATAAATGACAGGCCACGGATGGCCTGGAAGTAGCACCAGACCCAATCATGGAGGAAACATCATGGGCATGCAGATCAACACCAACGCACTGGCGAACAACGCCTACCGCAACCTCAACGAAACACAGAACAGCGTGTCACGGTCAATGGAGAAGCTTTCCAGCGGCCTGCGCATCAACCGCGCATCCGACGATGCTGCCGGCCTGGCCATCTCCGAAGGGCTGAAGTCCCAGGTGTCCGGTTCGGCTGTAGCCGCGCGCAACGCCCAGGACGGCATCAGCGTCATCCAGACCGCCGAAGGTTCCTTGAACGAGGTTCACTCGATCCTGCAGCGCGTCCGTGACCTGGCCGTTCAGGCTGGCAACGACTCGAACAACACAGAATCGCGCAAGGCGATCTCCACCGAAGTGGCCGAGCTCGGCAAGGAGCTCACCCGCATCGGTACGTCCACCAACTTCAACGGCATCGACTTGCTCTCGGCCGCCAAGGCCGGCACCGCCCTGACGTTCCAGATCGGCGCCGGCTCCACCGCGGGGAACGATCAGATCGATGTGAAGCGCTTCGACGTCGAGGGCATCGGCACGGCCATCTCGGCCCTCGCCAGCGGCACGGGCTTCGACACGGCTGGCGATGCCCTCACCACGATCGCCGCTGTAGACGGGCAGATCAAGTCCGTTTCGACGGCTCGGGCCGAACTCGGCGCCAGCCAGAACCGCTTCGAGAGCGTCATCAAGAACCTGCAGGTCTCCAAGGAGAACCTGTCGGCTGCGAACTCCCGTATCCGCGACACCGACATGGCTGAGGAAATGGTCAAGTTCACCAAGGCCAACATCATGGCCCAGGCCGGCACCGCAATGCTGGCCCAGGCCAACCAGTCCGGCCAGGGCGTTCTGTCGCTCCTGCGCTAGGCCCTTCCGGTAACGGAGACGCACTAACAGCCGGTGGCGGCCACGGGGCCCTGTACCCCGTGGCCGCCATCGGCATCTGAACACCAGCCGGTAGCGGCGCCCTGAGACTTACCGGAAGGATCCCTGTGGCAGCGATTGACGGCCTCGCCAGCGGCATGAACACCACGGCCATAGTTAACTCCCTCATGGCCGTCGAAGCGCTGCCGCAGACCCAGTTGAAAACGAAACTGGCGTCGAACCAGTCCATGATCACTGCGCTGCAGGGACTCAACACCCGGATGACCCAGCTGCAGGGTATAGCCGCGGCTGCTTCGAAGCCCGGCGCCCTGAACCTGTTCACGGCTACTAGCTCCAACCAGTCCCTGACGGCGGCGACGACGACGTCGGCCACCGCCGGCTCCATCGACGTCACCATCACGAAGCTCGCGTCAACCCAGGTCAATGTCGCCGCTGCCATGACCGCCTGGCCTGCAGACGGCACGGGAGCACCCGTGAAGCTCACCCTTGTGGACGGAACAGGCAAGCAGACCGAGATTTCACCGGCCTCCACGTCACTGGACGACGTGGTCACCGCCGTGAACGCTGGCGGAGGTGGCGCCTCGGCGGTGAAGGTGCCAGCGGGTAACGGCACCTATCGACTCCAGTTCACCAGCACTGTCCCCGGTGAGTCCGGCGCTTTCAAGGTGTATCAGGGCTCCGCTGCCGAGGTCACCGCCGGCACCGCCACTGACTTGATGACTGTCAAGGACGCTGCCGTCGTTAAGCCCGCCCAGAACGCCGAGGCACTCCTCTACGCCGGAACAGCGGCCCAGGTGACGATCAGTTCCGCGACGAACACCTTCAAGGACCTGCTGCCGGGCGTCTCCGTCACCGCGACCGCCATCAGCGCGGCGCCGGTGACCGTCACGGTGGTCAGCGACATCGCAGGCGTTGCCAAGAAGGCCGAGGACCTGGTCAAGGCCTTCAACGACGTCCTCGGGTTCATCTCCGACAGCAGCGCAGTCACAACCACTGCCACCACCCTGGGTACCTCCACAGCCAAGGGTGGGATCTTCACCGGAAACTCAAGTGTCCGGGGCGTCAACGACGCCCTGCTGAGCGCGATGGCCGCACCTGTCGGCGGCAAATCGCCGTCCGAATACGGCATTGTCATCAGCCGCAACGGCGACTTCACCTTCGATAAGGACAAGCTCGCTGCGTCCCTCGCCGCTAACCCCGCCGGTACGCAGGCCGCGCTCCAGGAGATTTCCGCCCGGGTGGCTGCCGCCGCAACGGCCGCAACAGATCCCTTCAAGGGGACCGTCACCAACCTCATCAAGGGCCGTCAGTCGGAATCGACCGGCCTGACTGGCCAGATCGCGGACTGGGACCGGCGGCTTGCCGACCGGCAGTCCACGTTGCAAGCGGTCTACAGCCGCATGGAAGTCATGCTCGGCGGGCTCCAGTCGCAGTCCGCATGGCTCTCCGGCCAGCTCGCCGGGCTCACCGCCAGCTCAAACTCAGGAAACTAAACCATGACAGCAACCGCGCGCCGCGCCAACCAGCTCTCCCAGTACAGCACCGACGCCATCCTCTCGGCCCCGCCGGCCCGATTGCTGACCATGCTCTATGACCGGCTCCTGCTGGATCTGAATCGAGCCCAGTTCGCCCAGGAGAACGCAAGCTGGTCCGTCGCGTCCGAAAACCTCCTCCATGCCCAGGCCATCGTCGCCGAACTCGCGTCCACGCTGAAAACCGATGCCTGGGACGGGGCGGAAAACCTGCTCGGCATCTACGACTACGCCATGCAGGCGATGATCGGGGCGAACATCCACCGCGACGTTGAACGGACCAAGGAGTGCATCGTGCTTCTGGAACCTATGCGACAAGGCTGGCACGACGCCGCCTCGCAGCTTTCCGCCCAGACCCCGGCGCTGCGCCAGAACGGGACGCTCGGTGTCGGCTGACACCGCCACCTCTTGGGCCGCAGTCCTGGACCGGTTCGAAGCGGACATCGCCCTGGCCGTATCCGGCGGCACTCCCGGCCCGTGGGCCCCGCCGGAAGACCTCGGCCCCTGCCCTGCGGAACTCGCTGACAGGGCCCTGCGGGTACTGGACGCCCAGCGTGAAACGGAGGCCATGCTGTCGAAGGAACGCCAGCGTGCCGGTGCTCATTTGGGCGCCCTCAAAGCGGTGCAGGATCCGCAACGGACCGGGCACCCGCAGTATCTCGACGTCCGCGGCTGACCTGCGGAAATGCCGCTTTCAACGAATAAAAAGTAATCCCGACATTCTGCTTACGGATAGGCACCGCCCGCCGATGGTGAGCAGTGAGCATGGATCGCTCATCGCACGGCCACGGATCGGCCTTTTCTCCCTCTTATGCCCTAAGGCAGGCCGTCGTGTTCGATTCTGTGACCTCCGTCGCGCTCTCTAGCGCCCTGGACGGCCTTGCGCTGCGCCAGCGCGTGATCGCCAACAACATCGCAAACGTCAACACCCCGGACTACCATGCCAAGCGCGTCACTTTCGAAGACGCCCTGGCCCAGTCCGTGGGGGCGGGCAGCGGCCGCGTGGCCGCCGCGACGCAGCTCTCCCTGGAGCCGACGCAGCTCAACGGCAACAACGTCAATCTGGACACCGAGACACTCTCCAATGTCGACACCGTGCTGCGCTTCCAGTTCGCGGCCCAGGCCGCCGGCTCGGAGTTCACCGCCGTCCGTACCGCGATGAGGACGAACTAATGACTTTTGACGCGATCGGCATCGCGGGCACCGCCCTGACCGTCCACCGCAAATGGCTCGACGCAGCCGCGGACAACCTCGCCAACATCAACACCGCCAAGCCCACGTCCGGCCCGGCCTTCCAAGCGCGGTATGTGCAGGCCGTTGAAGGTGCCGGGAACACAGGCGTCTATGTTGACGGCACGGCGCTGGGCGACGCGGAAGGCCGACTCGTGCATGACCCGGCGAACCCCCTGGCCGACGCCGAAGGGTACGTCCGGATGCCTGACATCGACCTCGGTGCCCAGATGGGCAGCCTGATCATGGCCCAGCGCGGCTACCAGGCCAACGCCGGCGTCGTGGACCGCGCAAAGACCGCTTACGAAGCAGCACTCCAGATCGGAAAGTCATGACCGTCCCCGCCATCGCCCCCGTCACCGGAGTAACCGGCACCGGTTATCTCTCGGCAGTGAAAGGCCCCGAAGCCACCGACGGGTCGGCGTTCGCCGGCAGCCTCACCGGTGCCGTCGATAACCTGCAGTCGCTGCAGAGCACCTCGAAGTCCCTGGCAGTCCAGGCTGTCACCGGCGACCTGACCGACATCCACAACGCCACCCTGGCCGCTACCCGGGCGCAGGTGACCTTGGAACTGGTCTCCACCGTCCGGAACAAGGGCGTTGACGCGTTCAACGAGATCATGAGGATGCAGGCCTGATGCCCCCGCAGCTGACAGCGGTCCTGAACCGCGCGAAACTTTACGTCGGCGGGTTCACCTCCGCGCAGAAGACCATTGCCCTGCTTGCCGTCGCCGGCCTCGTCCTGGGCACCGTGGCGCTCTCCACGTGGCTGGCCAAGCCGACCATGTCGCCGCTGTTCACCGGCCTGCAGGCGACGGATGCCTCCAAGGTCACCGACCAGCTCAAGGCCGACGGCGTGACTTACGAGATTACCGACGGCGGCGGCACCATCATGGTCCCGCAGGACAACGTCTACGCCGAACGCCTCAAGGCAGCCGCGGCGGGCCTGCCGTCGGACAAGTCCAGCACGGGGTATTCACTGCTCGACAACATGGGCGTCACGTCCTCGGAATTCCAGCAGAACGTTACTTACCAGCGGGCCATGGAAGGCGAGCTGGGCAACACCATCGCGGCGATGGACGGCGTCAAGCTGGCCACCGTGAAGCTTGCCATGCCGAAAGACAGCGTGTTCACCTCGCAGAAGGCTGACCCGACAGCGTCAGTCTTCATCGAGACAAAACCCGGCCAGACCCTCTCCGCCGACCAGGTCCAGGCGATAGTCCACCTGACGAGCGCTTCCATCGACGGGTTGAAGCCGGCAAATGTTGCCGTCGTCGACGCCGCCGGGCAAACCCTCTCCGCCGTCGGCACCGGCCTCGCCGGATCGTCCTCGAAGCAGGCCAGCGACTACGAGAAAAACGTCACCGGCAACGTCCAGGCCATGCTTGACCGCGTCCTGGGCCCGGGCAACGCCACAGTCACTGTTGCAGCCGAAATGGACGCCCAGTCCGGCACTAAAGTCGACGAGACGTTCACTGCACCGGAGAATGCCCCGGCCCTGGCCGAGTCCTCCGATAAGCAGTCCTACACCGGCACCGGAGGCGGCGCTGCCGGTGTCCTGGGCCCGGACAACATCGCTGTCCCCGGCGGAACCTCCGGCAACGGCACCTTTACCCAGGACAAGGCAACGAAGAACAACGCGGTCAACAAGTCCACCCAGACCACAAACATCCCGGCCGGGCTCCTCAAGCGCCAGGCCGTGTCGGTGGCCATCAACTCCACCGCCGGCGCGGACCGGGCCCAGATGATGAGCCTCGTCTCTGCCGCAGCGGGTATCAACGCCGCACGGGGTGACGTTGTGACCGTCGAGAGCGTCGCGTTCAACACCGCCGGAGCGCAGGCCGCGCAGGATGCCCTCGCCGCCGCTAAGGCGGAACAGGATGCCAAAGCGGCCGCCGAGCTGTGGAAAATGATCCTGATTGCCGCCGTCGTCCTCCTCGCGGCTGTCCTCGCCCTGTTCCTTTACGCGCGGAAGAACCGCCGCCAGAGGCGTGAGCTCGTAGACCTGGGAGAACGCACGGACCCGGTCCTGCCTCTTGAATTCGGACCCTCCACCGCCGCCATTGCGCAGGTCGCGGTCCCGGTGAAGGCCGAAATCCCGCCCCTGCCCGAAGAGCACACCGACGCCGCGCAGAAACGCGCCCAGATCGAGGCCCTGATGACCGATGATCCGGACAAGGCCGTCGGATACCTGCGTGGCCTGATGGATTCGAAGCAGCCGGTATGAGAACCCTCGACACGCTCACGGGCGCTCAAAAGGTCGCGGTCGTCCTCATGCAGCTCAACAGGGACAGCGCGGCGGCCGTAATGGCCCAACTGACCGAAAGCGAAGCGTCCGAAGTCACGGCGGAGATCGTCCGGCTGCGCACGGTGGACCCCGACGTCGCCGATGAAGTGATGGGCGAGTTCTACGACATCGCCGTGAACGGCCGCACCGGCGCCCGCGGCGGGATGGATTTCGCCAGCGATCTGCTTGCGGCATCCTTCGGCTCGGAAAAAGCCGCCGGCCTGATGAACAAGCTCGAGTCAACGCTCGCGGGGAGGTCCTTCGAATTCCTGGATGACGCGGAGCCGGGGCAGATTGCCGCACTGCTGGACGGTGAAATGGCGACGACCATAGCCTTGGTCCTGGCGCATCTGCGCTCCCGCCAGGCATCCGCCGTCATGACCCTCATGGCAGACAGCGTCCGCACCGACGTCGCCCAGGCGATCGCCGTCATGGGCTCTTCGAACCCGGATGCTGTGGCCATCGTCGCGGCGACACTCAAGGGCCGGGCCGGAACCATCATGTCCGACAAGGAACACGCCGAAGTTGTCGGTGGAGTGCAACCCCTCGTGGACATCATCAACGGCTCCGACGCCGCCACCGAGCGCGCCCTGCTCGACGCTTTGGATGCGCGCGACCCCGACCTTGCCGAAGAGATCCGGTCCCGGATGCTCACCTTTGCCGACCTCGTCAAACTTGAGCCGCGGGACGTGCAGTTGGTCCTCCGCGGCACCGACGCGGCCGTGCTGGCGTTGGCAATGAAGGGCGCATCGCCGACCGTCATAGACGTGATCCGCGCCAACGTCTCGGAACGCAACCGGGAAATCCTGGACAGCGAAATTGCCGCCGTCGGTCCGGTCCGCGCCTCGGCCGTCGAAGAAGCACGGGCCGATATCGTCCGTCAGGTCCGTGAAATGGAAGCAGCCGGAAACATCGTGGTGCGGAGGAATGACGAAGATGACCTCGTCTACTGACCTCCCCTTCTCCCGCGCACAGTTCCCCCTCCTGAAGGCATCACCTGATGCTGCCACCGGTAGCCTTGCCTACGCTCACGGCCACACGGCCGGTTACACGTCCGGCCTCCGCAGGGCCGCCGTCGAGGCAGAAATACGCCGGGTACAGATGGAGGCCGAACACGCCGCTGTCCTCAGCGAGAGCGAAGCACGCACCGGACGCCTCCTTGCCACCCTGGCTTCCGCAGCCGCAGCCCTTCAGGCTGCTGTTGTGCCGGTCCTCGACGACGCCCAGGATGCCCTGGCGGCCTCCGCCCTGGACCTGGCCGAAGCCATACTGGGCCGCGAGCTCTCGGATACAGACAGCTCCGCCCGCGCCGCCCTCGCCCGGGCCCTTGCTGACACGCCGTCGGCCGGCGCACCCACGGTCCGCATGCACCCGGCGGACTTGAGTCTCCTGGGCGATACGGTCAAGCAAACGCCGGGGATCATCTTCACGGCGGACGACAGCCTGAACCGCGGGGACGCGTTCACCGACTTCGAAGCGGGCCACCTCGACGCCCGGATCGGCACCGCTCTGGCCCGGGCCCGGGCGGCCTTGCTGGAGGACCAGGCATGACGGCCACCACGTGGCGCCCCCATGCGGAACGGTTCGCTGCCGCCGTGGCCGCGGGACGTCCGGAGCGGGTAGGAACGGTCTCCTCCGTGGTCGGCCTTGGCGCTGAACTGGAAGGCCTGGACGTCTCCATCGGCGACCTCGTCACCCTGGGGGAGCGCCCGGGCGTGGACGCCGAGGTTGTCGCCACCACCCGCACCGGTGCCCGCTGCATGCCGCTGGCCAGAATGACCGGCATCGCGGCAGGCTCTCCGGCACGCACCCGCGGCATTCCGTTGCTGGTGCCCACGGGCACCGGCTTGTTCGGGCGCGTCCTGGATGGCCTCGGCCGACCCATCGATGGGAAAGGCCCGCTGGCCCGGGACGGCATGGTGCCCGTCCACAACGACACTCCGTCGGCGATGCAGCGTGCCCGGATCCACAGCCCGCTGCAGACCGGAGTCCGGGTACTGGATACCCTGACCACGCTTGGCCGCGGCCAGCGCATGGGCCTGTTCGCCGGCTCGGGCGTCGGCAAGTCCTCGCTGCTATCCATGATCGCCCGGGGGACCGACGCCGAGGTGTCCGTAATTGCCCTGGTGGGCGAGCGGGGCCGTGAAGTCCGCGAGTTCCTCGAAGATGACCTCGGCGCTGAGGGGCTGGCCCGGTCCATCGTCATCGTTTCGACGTCGGACGAGCCGGCCATGATGCGCATGCGCGCCGCCTTCACCGCTACGCGGATTGCCGAATCCTTCCGGGACCGGGGCGCCGACGTCGTCCTGATGATGGACTCCCTCACCCGCGTGGCGATGGCCCAGCGCGAAATCGGGCTCTCCGTAGGGGAACCCCCGGCCACCCGCGGCTACCCGCCGTCGACGTTTTCCGTCCTGGCCCAGCTTCTCGAGCGGGCCGGAACAGCGGAGACGGGATCCGTGACCGGCCTATACACGGTGCTCGTGGACGGCGATGACCACAACGAGCCGATCGCAGACGCCGCCCGGTCCATCCTGGACGGACACGTCGTCCTCGACCGCAAGCTGGCCGTCACCGGACACTTCCCGTCCATTGACGTGCTCGCCTCCATCTCCCGGCTTTCGTCGAAAGTGAACCCCGCCGGGCGCACAGCGATGGCCTCGACGCTGCGGCGGGTCCTCGCGGCCCGCAAGAACGCCCAAGACCTGATCGACGTCGGGGCCTACAAGACGGGCGCCAACCCGCTCGTCGACGCCGCGTTGTCCCACGAGGATTCGATCAACGCGTTCCTGCAGCAACGCATGGACGACCAGACGCCGGATGCTGACGCATGGAACTCGCTGGAACATCTCACGCGCATACTTGGAGGGGCATAAATGGCTCGGAACTTTCCCCTGGCGGGGCTCCTGGGGCTGCGACGCCTGGAAGAAGACCAGGCCGCGTCCGCACTGTCGGCGGCCAACCGCCGGCACGCCGCCCTGCAGGCCCGGCACGGCGCCCTGCTCCGCGACCTGGCGGCATCGCCCGTTGACGTCGCCAGCGCCGCAGCCCTCCGCGCGGCCGCCATCGCCCGCGCCTCCTCGCGCAGCATGCTCACCGATCTGTCCGCGCTGACGGCAGTTTCGGAAGCGGACGCCGTCCAGGCGCACGGGGACTTCCAGCAGGCCCGGGCGGCCACGGTGGGACTCGAAAAACTCGAAGACAAGCACGCCTCACGCCTGGCAGTGGAGGACCTCCGCGCCGAACAGCTCGTCCTCGACGAGATCGCCTCCGGATCATGGCACCGGCAGAAGGAGAGCCTTCCCCGATGAGCATGACCGACGCGATCAGCACCATCAGCCAGATCCAGGCCACCCTGACCCGGCTTAACACCGGTGGGGCCCCGGTCTCCACGACGTCCGCTCCGAACGCGACGACGTCCGCCACCTTCGCCCAGACGCTCGCCGCCGCCGGCACACCCGCATTCCCGGCCGTTCCCGAACTGTCCGGCGCCGCCCCAGGCACCGGCTCAGCCACCGGTGCGGCTATTGCCGCCGATGCCAAAAAGTACTTAGGCGTCCCGTACGTCTGGGGAGGAACCGACCCCAAGACGGGGCTGGACTGCTCGGGGCTCGTCCAGCGCGTGTACAAGGATCTCGGCATCGACCTGCCCCGTGTCGCCATCGACCAGGGCAATGCGGGGACGGCGGTCCCGAACCTGGCCGCAGCCCAGCCCGGCGATCTGCTCGTCATGAACGGCGGCCAGCACATCGGCATCTTCATGGGCAACAACCAGTACATCCATGCCCCAGCGCCCGGAGAACGCGTACGCATCGAAAACATTCCTGCGGGTGCCGTTTTCGACAAAATCGCGCGGATTATCCCGAACGCGCCGGCCGCTCCTGCGCTCCCGGCCGGCGCCGACCTGCTCTCCACCCTGCAGGCCGCCCTCGCCACGGGACGTGCCGCATGAACACCGTGACGACGGCCCCCGTGCCGCCGCAGGGGACCGTGAAAGCCGCGCCGGGCGCCGCGCCGGGGGCCGACCGCTTCGACGGAACGCTTTCCTCCATCCTTGCCGCACTCCCGGGGGCAGCCGGAGTTGCACCGGCCAGTCCTGGCAGCCAAGAGGCACCGGCAAGCCCGCCGGAGGGGTCACCGTCTACACCTCCCAAGCCCTTGTACCCGGCGCAGCCCGTACCGGCGGTCTTCCAGCTGCCGGTCGGCTCCTCGTCAGCATCATCCGCTGCCGACAAGGGGAAGGACGCGCGGGGCGCCGCGGCGGAGGTAGAGAGCCTCGGCGGGACAGTTTCCGCGACCCCCGAAACTGCCAGCGCCGCACTCCCAGGCGCCGTGGCCCCGACGTCGGCCCCCGCGGCCGTCGTCGTACTTCCGGCCGAACCGAGGAAGCAGGACGCTCCGCGGCAAGGACCGGGTGATGCACCGGATGCGGATGCCGTTTCCGTAGACTCGTCGCAGCCTGCCGCGCCGGTCGTCATGCCGCCGATAGACACCGTAGTGGTGCCGGCGCAGCCCGCCCCTGTGGTCTTCCAGCTGCCGGCAGGTCCCGGAGCCGTCCCGGCGGACGCATCACGACTCACGGCGGTGCCTGGGGGACCGGCAGCTCCTGATGCCGCTGCCCGCCCGGTGGGTGCCTCTGTGCCGGCCCCGCACCCGCTGACTGGAGCCGGCAACCTTACTGGCGGCCTGAAAGGTGAAAATAACGGCCTGAAGCCCGCATCGGGAATGGCCATGGCGGCTGCCCCTGCATATGTCACCGAAACGGCGCCCACGGTTGTCGAACCGGGGTTGGCAGGCAAACCGACCCCGGTGTCCTCGTCTGCTGCTGCCCTCAGCGGGGCAGAACGAGCTCTCGGAACCGGCCCCAGGACAGACGCTGTGGCAGTCGGTGCCGTTCCCGCCGGCACCCCGGTGACGGCCGTGGCCGGGCAACCCCTGGCACCGGCTGTCACGACGTCCGGACCGGTCCAAGCGCCGGCGCATGTGCTCCCCGTTCCGGCAGGGTTCGCGGCGCAGCTGGCCCGCCCCGTCTTTACACTCGCGTCCGCGGGGCTGGGCGAGCACACCATGACGGTGGCAGTGAATCCGGAAAACCTCGGCCCCGTGACGGTCCAGGCGCACATCAGCGCCTCCGGCGTCCGCGTCGAACTCTTCGCGGCCAGCCCCGACGGTCGCGACGTGCTGCGCCAGATCCTCCCGGACCTCAAGCGCGATCTGGCTGGATCCGGACTTAACGCCACCCTGGACCTTTCTTCCGGCGGGCATCCCTCCGGTGGACAACCCGGCGGCGGACACGGCAGCAGGGACGAGTTTATGAATCGCCGGGCCCCGGTGGCTTACCCCGGTGCCACCGACAACCGACAGTCACCAATGAACAGTCAGGCATCCAGAGTGACCCCGGGCCTTCGCGGCACCGACGGCACCCTCGATGTGATGGCCTGACAGGAGAGAAGACCATGCCGATAACCCCCGTCGCTTCGACCGTTCCCGCCCAGGGTGTCCAGTCGATGGCACCCACCCGCGCGCCGAAGCAGACCATGGACGCGGACATGTTCATGAACATGCTTGTCATCCAGCTCAAGAACCAGGACCCGTCCTCGCCGATGGATACGAACGCCATGATCGGGCAGACCACCCAGCTGGCCATGATGGAAAAGCTCACCTCCCTGGAGAGCACGTCAGGGCAGGATTTCTCCCTGCAGATGCGCTCCGCAGCTGCCTCGCTAATCGGCAAGACTGTAACTTACGCCGGCCCGGACGGTTCCGCCGTCACGGGTACCGCAACTTCCGTCTCCTTCACCGGGTCCGTGCCCGCCGTGAGCGTGAACGGCAGCAGCATCGCCCTGGATGCCCTCACCGGCATCGGCAACTAACCCTCCTGCTTCATTCTTCCGAAAGGCATTCACCATGCTCCGTTCCCTGTACTCCGGCATCTCCGGCCTCCGCTCGCACCAGACCATGCTTGACGTCACCGGCAACAACATCGCCAACGTCAACACCGCCGGGTTCAAGTCCTCCTCCGTTCAGTTCCAGGACACCCTCTCGCAGCTGACCAAGGGTGCCGGTGCGCCCGGCACCGACGGCGGCACCAACCCGGCGCAGGTGGGCCTCGGCGTGCAGGTTGCCGGCATCGCCACCAACTTCAACCAGGGCTCCGCCCAGGCAACAGGCAAAGCGACAGACATGATGATTTCCGGTGACGGGTTCTTCGCCGTCAACGTGGGCGGCCAGCAGCTCTACACCCGGGCCGGGGCTTTCAGCCCCGACGCTTCCGGCCGTCTCGTCACCGCCGACGGCGCCGTCCTCCAGGGCTGGGCCGCCGTGAACGGCGTGGTGCCCGTCGGCGGGCCGCTCTCCGAGATCACGGTCTCCTCTACGGCCGTGTCTCCGGCCCGCGCCACCACGGCGGCAGGAGTAGCGGGCAACGTCCCGGACGAAGCGGCCGCCGGCACCGTCCTGGACCGCCAGGTCAACGTCTTCGACAGCACCGGGAACATGACCCCTCTGGACCTGAAGTTCACCCGCACGGCCGCCGGCTGGAACGTCACCGGCAGGGACGCGGCCGGCAACACGGGGACGACGTCGATGGCGTTCGCCGCCGGGCAGATGACCTCCGGGGGAACCATGGCCGTTGGCGGCATCACCGTCGACCTGACCCGGATGACGGGCTTCACCGGAATGACTTCCGCCGTGATCGACAGCCAGGACGGCCGCGCGGCCGGCACACTGGAATCCTTCTCCATCTCCAAGGACGGCACCGTCATCGGATCGTTCAGCAACGGAGCGAAGCAGCCGGTGGCACAGGTCGCGATGGCCAAATTCACCAACCCGGCCGGCCTGGAAAAGGCCGGCAACTCCGAATACCGGATCACCGCCAACTCCGGCGGGGCCGTCCTTGGCACCGCGGGCAACGGCGGCTTCGGGTCGATCGCTGCAGGGTCCCTAGAAATGTCCAACGTGGACCTGTCCCAGGAATTCACCAACCTGATTGTCGCCCAGCGCGGCTTCCAGGCGAATGCCCGCATCATCACCACCTCCGACGAGGTCCTGAACGAGTTGACGAACCTGAAGCGCTAACGCGCCGAAAACAGGAGCGGCCCTCTCCTCCGACCGCTGCTCGGAGGGGGCCGCTATTTTCGTGCGCCTCTTTGCCTTACGACGGCCCGTCTGCTGCCGACAGTGCAAAGAGGCAGCCGAACACCGGCAGCGCCTCGTGAAGGAAGAGCCATGATCGTCGTCACCCGGTTGGACCGCACTCAGTTTGCGATCAACCCTGACCTAATTGAGCGCATCTACGCCAGCCCAGACACCACTCTCCACCTCGCAGACAGCGCCACCTACATCGTGACCGAGTCCATGGGTGAGGTCATCGACCTGATCACCGCCTACCGGGCCAGTGTGATCAGGATGGCCCGGGACATGACGTCCGCTCCCGCGGGTACAGGACCGGGCCTCAGCATCGTCCACGCGGCGGACGGCCGTAGCCAAGATCCTGCACCGCAAACACCCAGAAAGTAACCACGATGGATCCAGCAACACTCATCGGCATCCTGCTCGCGTTCGGTTCCGTCTTCGCCATGGTCACCATGGAAGGCGGCCATGTGGAAAGCCTCCTTCTACTCCCGCCCATGGTCCTGGTCTTCGGCGCAACGTTGGCCGTCGGCCTGGCAGGCTCCACGCTCAAGAGCACGCTCCACGCGTTCAAGTCCATTCCGGCAGCCGTCAAAGGCCGGACCGTGGCACCGCTGGACAGCATCGACCAGGTGGTTACCCTGGCCGAGAAGGCCCGGAGCGAAGGCCTGCTCTCCCTGGAAGCAGACGCCCAGGAGACCAAGGACAGTTTCCTTGCCGGAGCCTTGCAGAACATTGCCGACGGGACCGACGGCGACGAGCTTCGCCTCATGCTGGAGGATGAGATCCACTCCAAAAAGGTCTCGGACCAGACCGCCTCGAAGTTCTTCAGATCCCTTGGCGGATATGCCCCCACCATCGGCATCATCGGCACCGTTGTCTCACTCACCCATGTCCTGGAAAACCTTTCCGACCCCTCAAACCTGGGCCCGATGATCGCCAGTGCCTTCGTCGCGACCCTGTGGGGGCTGCTCAGCGCGAACTTCCTGTGGCTGCCGCTTGCGGACCGGCTCGCAAAAATCTCCGAACTCGAACTGGACCGGATGACGCTGCTCATGGAAGGCGTCCTGGCCGTCCAGGCCGGCTCCCAGCCGCTGCTGTTGCGGGAGCGCCTTAAATCCATGGTCCCGCCGCACACGCTCAAAGCCGGCAAAGCCGGATCATCCGGCGGCAAGAATGACACCAAGGGCACGGCCCAGGATGGCAGGAAAGACAAGCTGAAGGCCGCTGCATGAGCCGGGGCCGGGGGAGGGGCCGCGCCACCCGCGGCGAGACGGAGGAACACCACGTCGACGAACGGTGGATGGCCTCCTACATGGACATGGTGACCGTCCTGATGTGCCTGTTCATTGTGCTGTTCGCGATGTCGTCGGTGGACGTGGAAAAGTATGAAAAGCTTCGCAACTCCCTGGCCACCGGTTTCGGGACGGTTAACGAAGGCAAGGTCGATACGGCTGAAGGCACCGTCGTCCCGGCGACGCAGGTCGACATGAACGCCGAGGGGTTCACTGACCTGCAGGTGGCCGAGAAGGAGGTCGACCAGCTGGCTGCCCTCAAAGAGCACATGAACGCCAACCTCACGGCGCAGGGCCTGGCCGGAACGGTTTCCTTCGTCATCGACCAGCGCGGCCTGACCGTCAAACTAGTGGGCTCGCAGTCCTACTTCCTGCCGGACAGCCCGGTGCTGCAGCCCCAGACGCTGAGCATCCTCGGCGCCATCGCTCCGGTGCTGGCACCGATTCCGGAGGAGATCGCCGTCGAGGGCCACGCCGCCAACGGCATCACCGCCTATGCCTCCACCTGGGAGCTGTCCGGGGCGCGGGCCACGGCGGTCCTGCGCACCCTCGTCGAATCCGGAGGGGTCGCCGGCAACCGGATCGGCGCCGTCGGCTACGGCTCGGCCCGGCAGGTGAACCAGGATGCCACCGAAGCCGAACACATGGAGAACCGGCGCGTGGACGTTGTGGTCCTGTCTGACCAGCCGGACAAAATCCGTGCCCTGATTCCACAGGTCCTCCAGGCCCGCGTCCACTAGCAGAACCCAGCGATTGACCCATGAACCGACTAAACCGAAAGTACCGAGCGTGACGGCATTGACCGATCCCGCGCCCTACGGGGCCGCGTCCCAGTATCCGAAAATCGTTGAGGTCTATGACTTCAGCCGTCCCACCACCCTCGCTCGAGAACACAGCCGCGTCCTGGAAATGGCCTTCGAAACGTTCGCGCGCCAGTGGGGCACGCAGTCGACCGCCAAGATCAGGGTGAAAACCCAGATCACCTGCGACAACGTCCTCATGCAGACGTACGACGACTACTCGGCGTCGCTGCCGCCGTCGACCGCCATGGTGCTCTGCGTCTTTGAAGGCATGGACGCCCGTGCCGTCATCCAGTTCCCCATCACCGCCGCCCTCTCCTGGATCTCGAACATGCTCGGCGGCTCCGGAACCCAGCAGCATCTGGAGCGGACCGCGTTCACTCCGATCGAGCAGGCCCTGGTCAGGCACCTGATGGAAAACGCCCTGGAGGACCTCCGCTACTCGTTCGGCGCGATGCTCACTGCCCCCGTCGAGCTAGGTTCCATCCAGTTCAACTCCCAGTTCGCCCAGGCCGCAGCGCCGTCCGACCTGATGATCGTGGCCGCCTTCACGATCAAGGTGGGAGATTCCGCCGCGGCGGCCACCCTGGCCATCCCGGCGGGGGTGCTGATGCCGCACCTGAACGCCGGTGCTGCCGCCAAGTCCAGCCGGGATCCCAAGACGCAGGTCCGGGCGCAGCTGTCGCAGGTGCCGGTCGAAGTATCCCTTGAGCTCGCCCCGGCCGTCGTAAGGCCGGCGACCATCCTGAACCTCTCGGTCGGCGACGTGCTTCCCTTGCCCCATTCCACCACGGCCCCCTTCAACGTCGTCGTAGACGGCCACAGGCTTGCCCAGGCGTCTGCCGGCACCAACGGCTCCCGTCTCGCCGCCGTCATCGTTTCCATCGAGGAGAAAATCCAATGAGTACCGCACTGCACTCCGCTGCCGTGGCCGCCCTGGCCGAGAAGCTCCCCACACCGCTGCCCTACGGCAGCGCCGTCCTGGCCGACCGCACGGTGCTGGAGGGGCGGACCCATGAGGCAATTACTGCCACGTTTGTCGGATCGGCCACCGCGGACCTGGGCCTGATCCTGCCGGACACCTCATTCCTGGCTGAAGCCGCGGGTGCCGACTCGGCCCTCATCTCCTCCGCCGACATCCTCCGCCCGGCCCTGGAGCACGCTGCCTCCGTGCTGGGGGCGGGGGTGCTCGGGGAACCCCGCAGGCAGGACGCCGCAGCATTGTTCACCGACGCAGAATCGGTCGTGTTCGAGCTGATCTCGGGCGGGACCGCAGCCGGCTGGTTCGCTATCCGCATCCGGACACAGGGAACCGTCAACAACGGCGGCGGCGCCCAGCCGACGCCGGTCTCCGCGCGGAAGCTGAACCGCATCCACAACGTTGAAATGGCGCTCACCGTCGCGATCGGCCACACCCGGTTGTCGGTGCGCGACGTCCTGGACCTGGAACCGGGAAAAATCATCGAACTCGACCGTTCCGCCGGTGCCCCGGCGGACATCATGCTCAACGGCCGCCTGATCGCCCACGGCGAGATCGTCGTCGTCGACCAGGACTACGCCGTCAAGATCACCCGCATTCTCGACGTCGCAGAGGGTCTCGGCTAAAGTGGACGCCCTCATGCTCGCCGTCCGGGTGATCCTGTCGCTCGGAGCCGTTGTCGCGCTGCTCTGGATCATCCAGCGCAGGGTGGCCGGCTCCCAGCGGGGTCCCCGGACCGGGGACGTCCTCAACGTCGTCTCCCGCCGCGGTCTGGGGCAGAAGTCCGCCGTCGTCGTCGTCGAAACGGACGGAAAACGCTTCCTGCTCGGCGTGACCGAACATTCCGTCAACGTCCTGCACACCTCCGACGCCCCCGTAGCGGAGGCTGAGGCGGAGGCCGCCCCGGAAAACGGGAGGGTCTTCGCCCTCAAGCTCGCCGAGGCTTCCGCCGACGATCCCGCCCCCGTGATGCGCCGGCGCCGTCAGGGACGCGGACCGGCCGGGCCGCCCCCGGGGTCGTTCCTGTCCGCGGACACCTGGCGGCAGGCGGCAGCGGCAGCCCGGAAGGGACTCCTCGGTTGAACGCCACCGCCCCGGCGTCGCGGGTGGCACAATTTGCAGCGCTGCTTGCCGTCGCTCTTCTGGCCGCGCTCGCGCTCATGCTGACCGCGCCAGCGCCGGCCCACGCCGCACCCGCCATGCCGGCCCCCTCGCCGACCGCCCCGGCCTACACGCCCGGCCTTGTTGCGCCCGGAGGCGTCCAGAACGTCAGCCCGGCCGCCCCTGCCGACCCGGCGGATCCCGCCGGTCCGTCCAGCCCGGCGACGGCGCCGGCCGCGCCCTCCATCTCCATCAACGGCGCCGACGGTTCGCCGTCCACGGCGGTCACCACGCTCATCGGCATCACCTTGCTCTCGGTCGCCCCGGCACTACTGCTGATGATGACCTCGTTCACGAAAATCTTCGTCGTCCTGGCCATGACCCGCAACGCGCTGGCCTTGCCGAACATCCCGCCCAACCAGGTCCTCGCCGGCCTGGCCCTGTTCCTGACCTTTTTCATCATGGGACCGGTGCTGGGCGAGATCAACACCAGTGGCGTCCAGCCTTACCTGAACGGGACGCTGGACTTCAACGGCGCGCTCGCGGCCGGTTCAGGGCCCCTGCAGACATTCATGGGAGCGCACACCCGGCAGGAAGACGTAGCCCTGATGACCCGCGCCGCCGGCATGGAGAACCCCGCCGACATGGCTTCCGTCCCGCTGACCACCCTGATCCCGGCGTTCATGATCTCCGAACTGCGGGCTGCGTTCGTCATCGGATTCGTCATCTTCATCCCGTTCCTGATTATCGACATCATCGTCTCCGCCGCGCTGATGTCGATGGGCATGATGATGCTTCCGCCGGTCATGGTGTCGCTGCCGTTCAAGATTCTGCTCTTTGTCCTCGTTGACGGCTGGGGCCTGGTCATCACCTCCCTCATCCAGTCCTACCGGGGCGGCTGACGATGAACACCAACGCCCTGATGGACATCGGCATGCTGGCGATGATCGCCGCCGCCAAGCTTGCCGCGCCGGTCCTGATTACTGCCCTGGTTGTCGGCTTCGCCATCTCCCTCTTCCAGTCAGTCACCCAGATCCAGGAACCGACGCTCGCCTTCGTGCCCAAGGCCGTCGCGGTAGCCATCGTCCTGCTGATCTCCGGACACTGGATGATCTCCGAAATGGTCGACTTCACGCATGCCCTGTTCGAGAAGATCCCCGGCCTGCTGGCGGGCGGCTAGGGCATGAACATCCCCATCGACCAAACGTGGCTGGAGGCCGTCATGCTTGCCGGGGTCCGCATCATCGCATTCCTGGTGATCGCCCCGCCTTTTTCACACAACGCGATCCCGCTCCGGATCAAAGGCATCCTGGCTCTTGGGATCGCGGTCGCAGTGTCCCCCGTGGTCACCCGCGGCTACACTCCGCCGGACACGGCCGGGTTCATCCTGGGCCTGGTCTTTGAACTCGTCACCGGCGCGGCCCTGGGCTTCCTGGTCTACCTCGTCTTCTCCGCCGTGCAGTCTGCCGGCGCCCTGGTGGACCTGTTCGCCGGCTTCCAGATGGCTGCCGCGTTCGACCCGCAGGGCATGATCAACGGCGCCCAGTTCACCCGCCTGTTCCAGATGACCGCAATCGTGCTGCTGTTCGCCTCTGACGGGTACCAGCTGGTTATCGGGGGACTGACGCGGACCTTCGCCGCACTGCCGCTGGGAGGCGCCCTGGACCTGGCCCGCCCGGCCCAAGCCATGATCGCCGCCGTGTCCGCCATGTTCCTCGCTGCCCTGCAGATCGCCGGGCCGCTCATCGTGGTCCTGTTCCTCGCCGACGTCGGACTGGGCCTGCTGACCCGCGTCTCCCCGGCCCTGAACGCCTTTTCCCTGGGCTTCCCGCTGAAAATCCTCCTCACCCTGGCGCTCGGGGGCGTGGTGTTCGCCGTGCTCCCGCGCGTCGTCGCTGCCCTTGTCCAGCAGATGACCGGCATCGTGGCGGGGGTGCGCTGATGTCCGATTCGCAGGAAAAAACAGAAGCAGCGACCCAAAAGCGGATGAAGGAGGTCCGCTCCAAGGGGCAGCTCTCCAAGTCCCAGGACGTGACCGCGTGGGTGGGCGTGGGCGCAGCAGCCCTCATGATCCCGACGACGATCGACCGGGCCTCGTCCGCCGCAGCGAGCCAGCTGTTCACCGTTGCCTCGATTGTGGCCAACCCGGACCCGGGGCAGGCCATGCAGGCGCTGGATGCCGCGGCCGCCTCTGCCGCCGGCACCCTCGGCCCGATGCTCGCGGTGGTGGCGGTCGCCGTCCTCGCCGCATCCGCAGTGCAGGGCGGCATCCACTTCCAGAAGTTCAAGGGCCACTTCGAGCAGTTCAACCTGCTCACGGGCATGAAGCGGACCTTCGGCGGCCAGGCGCTGTGGAACGGGGCGAAGTCCCTGCTGAAGACCGCCGTCGTCGCCCTGGTCATGTATGCGGTGATCCAGGGGTTGCTGCCGGTGCTGACAGGTTCCGGGGCCATGCCCGTGTCTTCCCTGCTGGGTGAAGCTGCCGGCGGGGTCTCGTCCCTGGTGCAGTTTGCCGTGTTCGCGGGCCTCGTGCTGGCTGCCGCGGACGTCTTCGTAGTGATGCGGCGCAACCGGAAGAAGACCCGGATGACGAAGAAGGAAGTCTCCGACGAGAACAAGAACTCCGAGGGTGATCCCTTGGTGAAGGGCCAGCGCCGCTCGCGCCAGCTGGCGATGTCCCGCAACCGGATGATCGCCGCGGTCGCCGGCGCCGACGTCGTCCTGCTCAACCCGACGCACATCGCCGTCGCGCTCAAATACGAACCCGGCGTATCGGCGCCCCGCGTGGTCGCCAAGGGGTCCGGGGCCATGGCGGCCCGGATCCGCGGCGAAGCGGAAACGAAGAAAGTGCCCATGGTCCGCGACATCCCGCTCGCGAGGGCGTTGAACGCCGCCTGCGGGATCGGCGAGGAGATCCCTGCCGAGCTGTACACCGCCGTCGCGAAAGTCCTGGCGTTCGTGATGCAGATGAAGTCCCGCGGGAGCTTCCGGCGGATAGAAAACCCCACCACCACCTCCTTCCTGAACCCAGAGGCCTCACCGTGAAGAACCGCAACCTCGCCAAACTCGCTGTGCCTATCGGCGTCGTCGGGATCGTCCTGTTGCTGATTGTCCCGATTCCGGCGCCGCTGCTGGACGTCCTGATCATCGTCAACATCCTGCTGGCCCTGGTGACCCTGCTGACCACCATGTTCGTGCAGAAGCCGCTGGACTTCTCGGTGTTCCCGTCGCTGTTGCTGATCGCCACCCTGTTCCGGCTCGGCCTCAACGTCGCGTCCACCCGGCTGGTCCTCGGGCATGCCCACGCCGGCCAGGTCATCAACGCGTTCGGCAACATCGCCGTGAACGGCTCGCTCATCATCGGTGTGGTGATCTTCCTGATCCTGGTGGTGATCCAGTTCGTCGTCGTCACCAAAGGCGCCGAACGCGTCGCGGAAGTCGGGGCGCGCTTCACCCTGGACGCCATGCCCGGCAAGCAGATGGCGATCGACGCCGACCTGAACGCCGGCCTCATCACCGACGAACAAGCAAAAGAACGCCGCGCCGACGTCTCCTCGGAGGCCGACTTCTACGGCGCCATGGACGGCGCCTCGAAGTTCGTCAAGGGTGATGCGATCGCCGGCATCATCATCATCGTCATCAACATGGTCGGCGGCATCGCCATAGGCCTGATGCAGCGCGGCATGTCCATCGAGGACGCCCTCTCGACCTACTCGATCCTGACCATCGGTGACGGGCTCGTCACCCAGATCCCCGCCCTGCTGATGGCCGTTTCCACCGGCATGATCGTCACCCGCTCCAACGCCTCCTCGGACATGGGCTCCACCGCCTCGACGCAGCTGATGCAGGCCCCGACGGCGCTGCTGATTTCCGGAATAGCGGCGATCTCCATGGCCATGATTCCCGGCATGCCGCCGCTTCCCTTCATTGTGGTGGGCCTCGTCCTGATCGTTGCCTCCCGGCGCATCAAGGCCTCCGACGCCAAAACCGCGGAGGATGCCGCCGCCGCCGAAGCAACTCCTGCGGTACGGGACCCGGCGGAGGAGCTGATGGAACAGATGCGCGTCCACGCCCTCGAAATCCGGCTCGCGCCCGACCTGGTCGACATTGTCTCCGACGTCTCCGACGACCTGCTCGGCCGGGTAAGGATACTCCGGCACAAGATCGCCATGGACCTCGGCGTGGTGATTCCGCCGGTACGGACCCGGGACTCCATGGACCTGGCCGCGGGCACCTACGCAATCCGCATCGCGGGCGTGGAGGCCGGACGCGGGAGCGCCCCAGCCGGGAAGGTGCTGGCCCTGGGCGGAATGCTGGAAACCCTGCCGGGTGCCACAGTTGTCGAGCCGGTGTTCGGCCTCGAAGGAAAATGGGTTCCGGCGGAGCTGCGGCACAGCGCCGAGATTGCCGGCGCCACCGTGATCGACCGGGTCTCGGTGCTGATCACCCATCTTTCGTCCATAGTCACCGACAACGCCGCCCGCCTGCTGACGCGGGAAGATGTCCGGGTCCTCACCGAAGGCGTCCGCGAACAAAGCCCGTCTGCAGTGGAGGAGCTCATCCCCGGCGTGCTGACGCTCGCCGAAGTCCAGCGGGTGCTGCAGGGGCTTCTCCTCGAGCAGGTCCCCATCAACGATCTGCCCCGGATCTACGAGGCCCTGACCCTGCGCGGAAAGACCGCCACGGACCCGGAAAGCCTCATTGAAGCCGCGCGCGCTGCCTTGGGCCCTGCACTTGCCGCACGGCACCTGTACGAGGGACGGCTGAACATCATCATGATCGATCCGGGACTGGAACAATCGATGCTGGAAGGCCTGCGGCCCGGTGAGCACGGCACCCAGATCCTGATGGACGCCCAGAGGATCGAAGCCGTCCTCGGCTCGCTCCGGGAAGCCGTCGCGGCCGCAGAACGGGAAGGCATCAGCGCCGTCCTCGTGTGCGCACCGGCGTTACGGCCCGCCATCCGGAAGCTCGTATCCGCGCAGAGCGGCGGGCTGCCGGTGCTCTCATACCAGGAAGCAACAGCCGCGAACGTCCAGATTGAAACAGTAGGAGTGGTACGGAGTGCCGACCAGATTACAAATTAAGGGCTCCACGCTGGAAGGCCTGGAAGCCCGGGTCCTGAACAAGTTTCCGGCCGGCGCGAAAATTGTGGCCGCCGAGAAGGTTACCGAGGGCGGCATTGCGGGGTTCCTCGCCCGGCACTATTACGAGGCCGTGGTTGAGATACCGGACCCGGACATCATCTCTGTCCCGCCCCCGGTCCGCCCGACGGCGGTCCCGCCTCCGGCCCGCCCGGCGTCGCAGCCTGCGCCCGCAGGCGCCGGAGTCGCCGCCCTGCTCCAGGGCGCTGACGAAGCCGAGGCTGCCATGCGTGATGGCAATGCCGCGCGGGAGGAGTTGCCGGTTGTTTCCACCGCATCAGGAGCGTTTGACGCCCTCCTGGACGGGCTGCCGGGGGCTGCAGAGCCGGAAGCAGTTACCGAAGTGCCCGGTGTGCCCGCCGTGCCGGCCGTGCTCGAAGGCCCGGGCGACGCCGTGTTGATCGTCGGCCTCGGGCCCGACGCGCTAACCGTCGCGCTGTCCATGGCATCCGCCCCGGAAGGGTTCGTTGGTGAGGACGGCGGGGTCGTTCCGGGCCGAAGGCTACGGCCACCTGGTCGGCCGCACCGGGTTCACCTCCGTGCGGGCCGACGCCGTTATCGCCGGAACACCGGTTTTTGTGGCATTCGGTTTGGGCGCTGACGGCACTGTGCGCGCCCCCGCACTGGCCGAGCTGAAGGCGGACCAGGTGTGGCTCGTGGTGGACGCCACCCGCAAGCCCTCAGACACCCTGGCTTGGACGCGCAAGGTGGGATGGGCGACGCATACAGACGCCCTCGCGGTGCTCAACAGCCAAAATACCCTGACGCCGCAGAGCGTGAACGAACTTGGGCTCCCCGTCGGCTGGCTCGATGACCGTCAGGCCACCAGCACCCTCCTCTGACCCGGAGACCCCGGTGCAGTACAAGGGGTCAAACAACAAAGGGGCCAAACGCCCCTACTCGGGATGGCAGGCCCGGAGTGACGATGGAGAAACCACGGCGGTGCGCATGGGTGCAGTTGAAGCCGGGGTAGGCGGCCCGGGCAGGCGTACAACCTGCCAGGGCCGCCGGCGCGAGCACCGGGCACAAGAACCGGGCACGGGCCGGCGGCCACCCACAGGTGGCCCCAGCCCGAGGCGGCCCGGCGGGCGTTGGTCCCTCAGTCGAGCTGTTGGCCGGTCATGGAGACCGGATGGCCCACAGGTGCGGAGTTTGCCATGGTCTTGATGAAGGCATGATCCTCCGGGGAAAGGCTCAGTTGTTCGTTCCGGTCAGTACCGTCCAGGTCGTCAGTCGTCCCCATGGCCTTACGGATGACCGCGGTTACGCTCCGGGGGAGTACCACAGTGCCCGGATTGGCTCGCAGCCACTCCTGCGTCTTTGGATCCAATTCGTCCCACAGCTTTTCAATAGAAGTTGTCCCGCTCACGGTTCCTCCAATGCTGCTCTCGGATTTATGTTGCTACAGCTGTTCTGAACGACGGATTTGCGGGTACAGACGTGATCCAACGCCTCATCGATTTAGTGGCGTGTGGACGGCCCATCCCCCTAGGGTCTTTCAACAGACCACCCTAGGCTGTTTCGGCCGATCCCTCTAGGGTCTTTCAGCAGGGGCGGCAGACACCGCGGTCATAGTCGTAGACGCCGAGGCATTGGTCTCCCTCGTGGAGTTTCCACAGTGTCCCTCCGTCCGGAGCCGGCACGACTTCCGCCCAGTATGAGGACTGCGGCGCCGCACCGGCTGGTTGACCTGCGGCACCCGTGCTGCCGAGCCGGCGCATCACCAACATGGCCAGATCCTTCAGATTGGCCTGCGCCTCATCGGCCAGGCGGACGGCCGCCGCAACCTCCTCCGGCGCGAGGGACAAGTCTTCGTTGTTTTCCGGCATCGGGTCCTCCTGCAGTCTGTGGCGAAACAGTGTTCCAGGAGTCAACGCACCTGCAACGCTGCACGGGCATTCAATTACCTCACCTGCAGGGCCATCACGCTCATCCCATTTGCGCCCCGCGACCGTCAAGATATGCCCGAAGGCCGGCTGGCTTGTCAAGAGGGCGGACCTAAGCAGGCATCCGCCCGGGCCGACGCCCCCGGGCCTTAACGGCCGGTGACGGCGGCGCGGTTGCCGACCTCCAGCCAGCCCGCACCGCCAGGAAATTCCCACCGCGATCGGGAAGCGCTGATCATTTCCGCGCCTGTGCCGGGGAGCTGGGGTGCAGCGTACCGGCCGTTGACAATCCGGACAGGCTCTGCAAAGTGCTCGTGGAGATGGTCAACGTACTCGATCATCCGTCCGTCCTGGCTGCCGCTGACGGCGGCATAGTCGAAGAAGGAGAAGTGCTGGACAAGCTCGCACAGTCCGACCCCGCCGGCGTGCGGGCACACCGGCACGTTGAAGCGCGCGGCGAGCAGGAGGTTGGCAATGTTTTCATTCACGCCGCCCACCCGGGTGGAATCCAGCTGGAGCACGTCGATGGCGCCGGCCTGCAGCAGCTGCTTGAAGACGATACGGCTGGCGACGGCCTCGCCGGTGGCGACGCGCACGGGAGAAACGCCCCTGCGGATCTCCGCGTGGCCCAGGATGTCATCGGTGCTGGTGGGCTCCTCAATCCAGTAGGGGTTGAACTCGCCGAGCTGCCTGACCCAGTCGATGGCTTCCGAGACTTCCCAACGCTGGTTGGCGTCGATGGCGATGGGCAGGTCGCCGACGGCCTGCCGCGCCAGGGCCATCCGGCGGCGGTCGTCGTCGATATCCCCGCCCACCTTGAGCTTGATCATGGAGAAGCCGTCGGCGGCCGCTTCCTTGCTGAGCCGGACCAGCTTCTCGTCGCTGTAGCCGAGCCAGCCCGGCGACGTGGTGTACGCCGGAAAACCGTCCGCCTTAAGGGCCGCTATGCGGCCGGCCTTGCCGTCCTCGCCCGCGCGCAGGATGTCGAGTGCCTGCTCCGGGCTCAGGGCATCCCGGATGTGGGTGAAGTCGACGACGTCGACAATCTCCTCCGCCGGCATCTCGCTGAGCAGGAGCCACAGGGGCTTGTTTTCGCGCCGTGCGCGGATATCCCAGAGCGCACTCACGAGTGCACCGCACGCCATCTGCGTCACACCCTTTTCCGGGCCCAGCCAGCGGAGCTGGGAATCATGGATGAGGCGCTTCGAGGCCCCGCCGAGGTCATAGATGAGCTCGTCGATGTCGCGGCCGAGCAGCAGCTTGGCGTAGGAATCGATGGCATGCGTCAGGATCTCGTTGCCACGGCCGCAGCTGAAGACGAAGCCGTGCCCCTCGTCGCCTGCATCAGTGCGCACGACGACGTAGGCGGCCGAGTAATCAGGGTCGACGTTGACCGCGTCGGAGCCGTCGAGCTCGAGGGACGTGGGGAAGCGGACGTCCTGGGTATGGATGGAAATGATGGAAGGCACGATGATCTTCTCTCTTCTACTTCAGCTGCAGGAACTCGGTCTCGGACTCCAGGCTTGCGAGATAGGCAAACAGAGCGGTGATTCCGAAGGTCCAAGGCTGCATCTGTTCCGTTTGCTCGGTCCGGTTGATAAGCGCACCAAGCAGGGGGCTGCTGATTGTGACGAGGTCACCGTCCTTGTGGGTGAAGCCGAGGCCTTCAGTTTCACGGTCCTGGGTGGGGGCAAACAGCGTTCCGGTGAAGAGTGCGAACCCGTCCGGGTACTGGTGATGCCTGCCGTGCGCCGCGTGGATCAGTTCCTCGAACGGGCGGCTGATGCGGGCCAGGCTGTTCCGGCCTTCCAACCGGTAACCGTCCTTTCCGTCCACTGTCAGCGTGATCTCTTCGGTCCGGAGGGAGTCCATCGTGAAGCCGCCGTGGAACAGCCGGATGAAAGGGCCGATGGCACAGGAGGCGTTGTTGTCCTTCGCCATGCCGAGCAGCAGGGCGCTGCGCCCCTCCACGTCCCGGAGGTTCACGTCATTGCCCAAGGTGGCGCCCCTGGCCTGGCCGGCGGAGTTGAGGATAAGCACCAGCTCTGGCTCCGGATTGTTCCAGGAGGAAAAGCTGGGAATGCCTATGCCGCTTCCGTACCCGACAGAGGACAGGACCGGGGCCTTTGTGAACACCTCAGGGTCCGGTCCGAGCCCGACTTCGAGATACTGTGACCACATCCCCTGGGCCGTCAGTACCTTCTTGGCCTCCTGTGCCTGTTCGGATCCGGGCCGGAGGGAGTCCAAGCTGCCGCCGAGGACGTCGGCAACCGTTTTACGGACCTCTGCTGCCCGGTTGAAATCACCGCCGCACCGCTCTTCGATGACCCTTTCGATCATGCTCTCGACAAACGTCACTCCGCAGGCCTTGACCACCTGCAGATCGATCGGGGCCAGCCAGTGGGGCCTGCTGCGGTCCTGCTGGACCGACGCTTCCACAACTTCGGCGAGCGTCCAGCGCGGGGTGCCCTTTGCACGGAGCACCGTGCCCGCCGGGTCCTCACGTTCCAGAAGTTCAGCGACTGTACGGACCTCGGGCGTCAGATCGAAAAGCTCTTCGCCCCGGACACAGACCACCCGCGGGCCCTGGGTGGACGGGTCCCACACCCGGCCGATGAGGATCGCGTCCTCCGCGTCGGCGGGAAGGATCTGCTGCGGCATCGCCTGGCTCATTTGCCTGCCTCCGCTGCAGCCGCGGACTGCCAGACGCCGTCGACCCGGCGGCGGATCCGCCACGGATTGTCGTCCTGCAACGGTTCGGGCAACTGCGAGGCCGGGAAGGAATCGTAGGCGACGGGACGCATGAACCGGCCGATCGCTGCCGTGCCCACCGATGTGGTGGTGGCGGTGGTGGCGGGGTAGGGGCCGCCGTGGTGCTGCGCGTACGATACGGTCACCCCGGTGGGCCAGGCGTTCCAGAGCAAACGGCCGGACCGTTCGCGCAGCACGGCGAGCAACTCCTTGACGTCCTCCTCGGGTTCCGCCTGTACGGTGGCCGTCAGCTGCCCGTCCAGCAAGGCTGCAATCCCCGCCAGATCAGTACCCGGGGTGTAGCGGATGACCAGGGTCGCGGGGCCGAACATCTCCTGCTCCAAGAGCTCCGGCCGCTGCCGGACTTCCTCCGCAGTGGTCACAAGGACAGTGGGCCGGGGCGCCTCGGCGTCGTCCCCGGCGACCAGCACGTCTACGCCGGGGGTCGAACGCACGGCATTCAGCGCCTTGTCGAAGCCCTCACGCAGCTTCGGGCTGAGCAACGGGCTGGCCTGCTTCGTGTTGAGCTCCCGGTGGAGGACCTCCGCGATGTCGTCGGCGTCGTCGACCGGGGCGAACAGCAGGCCGGGCTTGGTGCAGAACTGGCCCATGCCCATGGTGAAGGATGCCGCGTAGCCCGTGAGGATCTGCTCGCGCCTCGCGTTCCACGCGGCCTCGGTGACGAAGACCGGATTGATGCTGCCCAGTTCGCCGTAGAAGGGAATGGGAGTGGGACGCCGGGAGGCCCGGTCGAAAAGCGCCCGGCCGCCGGCCGTTGAGCCTGTGAATCCGATGGCCTTGACCAGCGGATGGTCTACCAACGTCTCCGCCGCCTGGCGGCCGACGACGGTGGAGAAAAGCCCGGCCGGTGCCCCGGCCTTCTTGAGGGCTTCCTCAACGACGGCCCCGGTCCGAAGAGCCAGCTGCAGGTGCCCCTCATGGACCTTGTGCACCACTGCGCATCCGGCGGCAAGCGCCGAGGCGCTGTCTCCGCCCATCACACTGAAGGCAAAGGGGAAGTTGGAGGCGCCAAAAACACCTACGACGCCGAGAGGTACCGAGAAACGGCGGATGTCCGGTCTCGGGCCCATGCCCCAGGACGGATCGGCGTGGTCTATGGTGGCGTCCAGGTGTTCACCCTGAATGATCTCCTCCATAAACAACCGAAGCTGGAAAACAGACCGCCGCAGCTCGAACCGGAGCCGGCCCTCGTCAAGATGTGTCTCCTGCTGCCCCAGGGCAACCAACTCATCGGCGTTGGCCTCCAGGGCAGAGGCGATTTCCGCCAACCAGTCCGCGCGCAGGCGGGGGGGGAGATCTCCTTGGCCTGCTCATAGGCATTGTGAGCGGCTTCGATCTGGGCGTTTGTCTGCTCGAGTGTTGTGATCATGGCTCTATTCCTTCCGGGGAGTTCGGCCCCTTGGATTGTCGAGTGCTTCGGGCTGGCTATCAGGCTATTGCACAGCCGCAGGAATACCTGCGTACATTGTGCGAAATTTCGAACCTACAATGTAGGATGGGTTGTGCCCTGGAAACTCCGAGGGCCTAGAGAGGGTATTGCTGTGGCACGTTTGACTCCTGCGGTCCTTCGGAGTCTGGATGTTCTGGAACTCTTTCTCGATGCCCGCCATGGACTGACAGCTCCGGAAGTCGTCCAGCGGACCGGGCTTCCCCGGACAACTGTCCACGAGCTCCTCACTACGCTGGCCGAGCGTAAGTACCTCCGCCGCGACGACGTAACCGCCACCTACCACCTGGGGCTCAGCGTCTTCCGGCTCGGTAACGCGTTCGCCGAGCGGCTGGACCTGCATTCTGTCGGCCTGCGGGTGGCCCAGTCGGTGGCCCGGCAGTGTGATGAAACGGTCCATGTCGGCATTCTCGAGGGTCCCGACGTCGTGTACGTCTGCAAGGTCGACAGCACCCAGTCCGTCCGGATGGTGTCCCGGATGGGCGGCCGGGTTCCTGCCAGCTGCACCGCCGTGGGCAAGGCCCTTCTGGCGCATCTGCCGGAGGCGGAACGAAGCAGGCTTCTGCGCAAGGGCCTGGCCAAGCTCACCGCCCGCAGCATCACCGAGCCGCACGTGCTGGCGAACCAGCTTGATCAGGTCCGCGCCACTGGTGTGGCCTTCGAGGCCGGCGAGTCCAATCCGGACGTTTCCTGCGTTGCGGCGCCCATCCGGGACCACAGCGGAACGGTGGTGGCCGCGCTCAGTATCTCGGTCCCGGACATGCGCTGGAACCAGCGTCCCGCGGAGGAATGGGCGGCCTTTGCCTCCGACGGCGCGGCCCGGTTCAGCGCGGAGCTCGGTTTCCTCTGAGCCCAGGCCCCGACGCCGGTGCACGGCGCCGGAGTCAGTCCACAAACGAGACATGTTCCCGGGTCACGCCGGCGGTGGACTTTACCCCCAGCAGCTGCATGGACCTGACGTACTGGCCGCGGAGGATCCCCAGGGCGCGGGACACTCCTCGTTCCCCTCCCGCCATCAGGCCGTACAGGTAGGCCCGCCCGACCATTGCCGCGTCGGCGCCGAGGCCGACGGCGGCCAGGATATCGCTTCCTGACATCACTCCGCTGTCGATCAGTACGGTTGGATCGGAGCCCAACCGTTCCCGGACAACCGGGAGAATGCGCAGTACCGTCGGCGAACGGTCCAGCTGACGCCCGCCGTGGTTGGACAGCACGACGCCGTCGCAGCCAAGTTCTACGACACGCTCCGCATCTGCGACGCTCTGGATGCCCTTGACCAGGAGCTTGTGGGGCCACACCTTGCGAAGCCAGGCGATGTCTTCGAAGGTGAGCCCGGGGTCGAAGATCTGATCCGCGACTTCCGCCGAGTTACCCGAAAATCCCCGGAGCGATGCAAACTCGATCGGCGGGGTGGTCAGCTTGTCGAACCACCAGCTGGGGTGGGTTGCCATGTCGGCAAAGGTTTTGACGGAAAGTGCCGGCGGAATGGTGAGCCCGTCACGGAGTTCGCGCACCCTTGAGCCTCCGACCTGGGTGTCAACGGTCACCATGAGGACCTTGTAGCCGCTGGCGATGACGCGATCGATGAGTTCGACTGTTTTCGCGCGGTCTTTCGCCACATAGAGCTGGAACCAGTTGTTCCCGTCGGGGGCGGCCTCGGCGAGGTCCTCCACCGTCGTTGTCCCCACGGTGGAGAGGGTGTACGGCACGTTGTACCGGGCAGCCACCCGGGCTACCGCCTTCTCCCCGTCGTTGTGCATCATGCGTGTGTAACCCGTCGGTGCGAGCACGAGCGGGAAGGCCAGTGATTTGCCGAAGATCTCGGTGGTCGGATCAGGGCTCGAGACGTCGCGAAGAACCGAGGGCACAAATTCGATATCCCGGAACGCCTGACGGCAGCGGGCGATTGTGATCTCCTCGTCGGCGGCACCGTCCGTGTAGTTGAACACCGCTCGAGGCGTGGTTTTTCTCGCGCCTTCGCGCAGGTCCGCGATGGTGAAGGCCTGTGCGAGCCTGCGCTCGACCGGATCCAGTTCCAGCCTGCGGAACTGCAGCAGTTCGCGCAGTTCCGACCATTTGGGTATTTGTCGATCTTCCATTCTGGGCAACTCCTTCGTTGTTCGAAATTTAGTCTAGCGTTCTAAGGCCGGGACGGCGCAACCCCGGGGGCCAAGCAAGAAGGTCTTAAGTTCCCGCGTCTAACGGCGCATTTGGCTGCCCCTTGACGTGGTACGGTCCGTTTCCCTACACTTTTGGGTGATCCCCATCACTACTGCGCGGTTTCACTCGCGCCAAGACTTCGATCATTGTTCGAAATTTAGAACGCACGCTGTCGTGTGTTTATGAAAGGAATTGCGTCATGACAAACGGTCCAGTTTCCGAGGGACAAGTGGGCGGGAAAATTATCCTGCGATCAGCCCACGATGTGACAAAACTGATCAACAGCGGGCGGCTGAAGACGGGCAAGTCCTTCGCCATCACCCTGATCGCGCTGGGCGGCATCTTCCTGGACGCTTACGACTTCACGTCGCTGGCCTTCGGGATGCCGTATATCGCCAAGGACTTCAACCTGACGCCCGGCATGCTCGCGGTGGTCTCTGCTTCGATTATGGTCGGCGCGTTGCTTGGATCCGTCGTCGGCGGATACTTCGTCGACAAGCTCGGACGCTTCAAGGTGTTCATGGCCGACATGGTGTTCTTTGTTGTGGCCGCCATTGCCTGCGCCCTGGCGCCGGACGTCTGGACCCTCATCATCGCCCGCTTCATCATGGGCGTGGGGATCGGCGTGGACTTTCCGGTGGCGTTCAGCTTCCTCGCGGAATACGCGTCGAACAAGAAGAAGGGCGGCACGGTCTCCCTCTGGCAGCCCATGTGGTACGTGGCCGTCGCCTCGACCTTTGCCCTGCTGATTCCCGTGTACTTCCTGTTCCAGTCCATGCACTGGGGCGAAAACCACATGTGGCGGATCGTCGTCGGGTTCGGTGCTGTGCCGGCCCTCCTGATCATGGTCTTCCGCCAGAAGTACATGGCCGAATCGCCGTCCTGGGCCGCGCAGAACCTCGGACTCCATGAGGCCGCAAAGATCCTCAAGAAGACCTACGGCGTGGATGCCGAAGTGGCTCCGGACGCTGTGGACCCCCGCGCCGAGCGGAACCAGTTCAAAATGACGCTGACCGAGGCGTGGGGCAAGCTGGTCAGCAAGAAGTACCGGGCACGCACGGTCCTGGCCGGAGTTATCAATGCGGGGCAGGCCATGGAGTACTACGCTGTCGGCTTCTTCGTCGGGCAAATCGTACTGGCCATGCTGCACACCCAGAACGTCATGACGAACATCATTTCGTCCCTCATCCTCAATCTCTGCTTTGGTGTGACGGGCGGCTTCCTCGGAGCCAAGATGTCCGGCAAGATCGGACCGCGCAAGCTGTCCCTGTACGGGTTCTGCGGCACCTTCCTCTGCATGATCATCGCCGGCAACCTCAGCAACGTCGAGGGGATCTGGTCTTGGGTCGGCGCCATCGTGATTGGCCTGCTCATCTTCTGCCACGCTGCCGGCCCGGGTGCCCAGGGCATGACGATGGCCACTATGTCCTACCCGACGTCATTGCGTGGCGCCGGAACAGGCTTCACGCAGATCGGCATCCGGCTGGGGGCCATCGCGGGACTCGTTTTCTGGCCGCTCGCCACCGCCGCGTGGGGCACCAAGGCGTTGCTCGTCCTCGCCGTCGTCCCTGCAATTGCCATCGTGGTCATTCTCGTCAACAAATGGGATCCGCACGGCCGCGATGTTGACGCAGAAGACTACGAAACCGAATCGGCGCCCGCGCTGACCCGGTCGTGACAGCACACCAAGAGCAAGGAAGCATCACACTATGAGCGTCATCAAGGGCGTAATGCCAGTAGCACCCACCATCTTCACCGACACTGAGGAACTGGACCTCGAAGGCCAGCGCCGGGTGGTGGACTACCTGGTGGACGGAGGCTCCGACGCAGTCTGCATCCTCGCCAACTACTCCGAACAGTTTTCCCTGACGGACAAGGAACGCGAGCTCGTCCTCGCGACGACCCTGGAGCAGGCCGCCGGCAGGCTCCCCGTATGCGTGACGACCAGCCACTTCAGCGCCCGGATCGCCCGTGAACGCAACCTGCAGGCCCAGGAAATGGGCGCATCGCTCCTCATGCTCATGCCGCCGTTCTTCGGCGCCACCATGAAGGCGGACGACGAGGCAGTCCTGGAGTACTTCCGGCGCGTGGCCGACGGCGTGGAGATCGACATCATGATCCAGGATGCGCCGATGAGCCCCACGGCTCTGTCCGTACCGTTGCTGGCACGCCTGGCACGTGAGAATCCCGCAGATTAAGTACGTCAAAATCGAAGTGCCCCAGGCTGCGGACAAACTGCGCGCCCTGATAGCGGCAACGGGCAACGACCTGCCCGGACCGTTCGACGGCGAGGAAGCAATCACCCTCATTCCGGACCTTGAGGCCGGTGCCCAGGGCACCATGAGCAGCTGCATGGTCCCGGATGAGCTGGGGCAGATCGTTCGGGATTTCCATGCCGGCAATCGGGACGAAGCGGTCCGGCACTGGGAAACACTGCTCCCGTTTATCCACTTCGAAAACCGGCAGTGCGGGTTACGGGCGACGAAGGTTCTGATGAAGGAGGGGAACATCATCGAGAGCGACAAGACCCGGGCACCGATACAGGAGCTTCATCAGGACACGCGTTCCCAGCTCATCGAACTGGCCAAACGCCACGATCCGCTCGTCCTTCGTTGGGCCTGACCGCGGAAACACCACTGTCGAGGGCCCCAAGGAACGGCGCATGAGGGCCGGGACCAGCTAGCTGTGCTGCTGGTCCCGGCCCTTGGCGTCCTCCTCGACCGCAAGACCACCGATCCCGAAGGAGCAACCCATGGCTGCTGCACGCAAAGTCATCATCACCAGCGCCGTCACCGGCGCTATCCACACCCCGTCCATGTCCCCGCACCTGCCGGTCTCGCCGGAGGAAATCGCCGACGCCGCGATCGGTGCCGCGGAGGCCGGAGCCGCGATCGTGCACATGCACGCACGTGACCCGAAGGACGGCCGCCCCTCGCAGGACCCGGAGCACTTCGCTCCGATCCTGGACAAGCTCAAGCGCAACACCAACGCCGTCATTAACATCACCACCGGCGGGTCCCCCCACATGAGCGTGGAGGAACGGATGCGGCCGGCCGCGCTGTTCAAGCCCGAGCTGGCGTCGCTGAACATGGGCTCGATGAACTTCGGCCTGTACCCGATGCTGGACCGCTTCAAGGACTTCGGCCACGAATGGGAGCGGGAAGGCCTCGAAAAGAGCCGCGACCTCGTCTTCAAGAACACCTTCCAGGACATCGAGACCATCCTAGGCATCGGCAAGGAGAACGGGACCCGCTTCGAGTTCGAATGCTATGACATCTCCCACCTGAACAACCTGGCGCACTTCCACGCCCGCGGCCTGGCCCGCGGCCCGCTGTTCGTCCAGTCCGTTTTCGGCCTGCTCGGCGGCATCGGCGCCCACCCGGAAGACCTCATGCACATGCGCCGCACCGCTGACCGCCTGCTCGGCGACGACTACGAATGGTCCATTCTGGGAGCCGGCAAAAACCAGATGCCGCTCGCCACGATCGGCGCGGCCATGGGTTCGCACGTCCGCGTCGGCCTGGAGGATTCCCTGTGGATCGGCCCCGGCCAGCTGGCATCCTCCAACGCTGAGCAGGTCAGCCGGATCCGCACCATCCTTGAGGCCCTGAACTTCGAAATCGCCACCCCGGATGAGGCGCGCGAGATGCTGCAGCTCAAGGGTGCGGACAAGGTGGGCTTCTGAGCAGGCCAGCAGGATCCCGCAACCGACGCCATGTCCGGGTGCACGGGTACAGTTGATAGATGAGCCGCACAGCCGAGTCCATTGTTGCCTTCAACGGTCACTTCGCCCGGGAACTGGCCGAAATGGCCCTTCCCTGGAAGGGCGAGGAAGCCCCGAACCCGGAGCTGCTAGTCCTCAACGAGCCGCTGGCCGCCAGCCTCGGCTTGGACCCGGCCTCCCTGCACGATTCCGAGGGCCTGCAGCTGCTGACCGGGAACCTCGTCCCCCAAGGTGCCACTCCGGTGGCGCAGGCCTATGCCGGACACCAGTTCGGCTGGTACGCCCCGCGCCTCGGGGACGGGCGCGCGCTCCTGCTGGGGGAGATCGCCGACGTCGACGGGCGCCTTGTTGACGTACATCTCAAAGGCTCGGGACGCACCCCGTTCGCCCGGAACGGCGACGGCCGTGCCGTCGTCGGCCCGATGCTGCGCGAATACATCGTCAGTGAGGCGATGCACGCCTTGGGCATTCCCACCACCCGGTCCCTCGCCGTGGTGGCGACGGGGCGTTCGGTGCAGCGCGAGAGCCTGCAGCCAGGAGCTGTGCTCACCAGGGTCGCGAGCAGCCATCTGCGCGTGGGCAGCTTCCAGTACGCCCGCGCCACCGGCAACCTGGACCTCCTGCGCCGCCTCGCCGATCATGCCATTGCCCGCCACTACGCAGCCGCCGCGGAGGCTGAGCACCCGTACCTCGCGATGTTCCAGGCCGTGATAGCGGCCCAGGCCGAGCTGGTGGCGCAGTGGATGCTCGTCGGCTTTGTCCACGGGGTGATGAACACGGACAACATGACCATCTCGGGTGAGACGATCGACTACGGGCCGTGTGCCTTCATGGAGGCCTTCGATCCGGCCGCCGTCTACAGCTCAATCGACGACGCCGGGCGGTACGCCTACGGGAACCAGCCGCTGGCGGCCGAGTGGAACCTCAGCCGCCTCGCGGAGGCCCTCCTTCCCCTCCTCCACGACGACGAGGAGCAGGCCGTTGCGCTCGCTGTCGACTCCCTCGGTGCGTTCCGCCGGACCTACAGCGCCGCCTGGTCGGCCGGCATGGCGGCCAAGCTCGGGCTGTCCAGCGGTCCCGACGACGAGGCGACCTCGGCCCTGGTTGATGACGTTCTCGTCCTCCTGCGGGAGGGACAGGTTGACTACACGTCGTTCTTCCGCCGTCTCGGCGCCGCCGCCCGGGGACAGGCCGACGCCGCGCGGAGCATGTTCCCGGACCCGGCAGGATTTGACGCCTGGGCGGCGCGCTGGCGTGCCCTAGGACCGGACGCCGATGTGATGGACCGGGTCAACCCCGTCTACATTCCGCGCAACCACCTCGTCGAAGAGGCTCTTGCCGCCGCGACCGGCGGTGACCTCGAGCCGCTGTACCGGCTCTTGGATGCGGTGGTTTCCCCCTTCGACGAGCGCCCCGGCCTCGAGCGGTTTGCCGCTGCCGCGCCGGAAAGCTTCGGGTCCTACCGGACGTTCTGCGGAACCTGATCCGCCCGCTCGGCCAGGACGCCGAGGGCCAGGGATAGGCGGCCCGGCAGGGGGGAGGATGCCAGCCGGAGCCAGAGGGCGTCCGAGTAGGCACGGAACCTCTCCGGGCTGACCAGCAGCTCCTCGGCGGCAGCCAGCACCTGCGTGTGGGCCGTCAGGTAGCGGGAGGGTGCCAGCAGTCCCTGCCGCTGGTGAAGCTCAAGATGGGCGTCGACGTTGGCGAGGTCAAGGGCGGCCTCGGCCCGGGATATCCCGTCGAAATCCAGCAATCCGGGCGGGGACGCGCCGGGGCTGGCGATGATCTGCTTGTCGTGGAGGTCAGCATGCGCCCAAACCAGCGGATCAGGCGGCGTCCGCAGCAGGTTCGCCGCCACCTGTTCCGCCCTGGCAAGCAGGGTCCTGCGTTCGAACGAGAGCCCCGGGACATCCTGATAATGGCGCAGCCAACGCTCCACCCGCCGCCACGCGTCCGCCGCCTGGGTCTCGGCCGAGCGGAGCGGGAGACTGTCGAGGACGGCTTGCTGCGCGGGGCCATGGAGGCCGGCCACCTGCGCTACCCAGGCCTGCGACCATCTCTCCCACGCCCGGGCGAACGGTCCATCGCCCGCCGGTGAGCCATCCTCGCCGAGCTCGTACAGGGTGGGCCCAGGGATGGCGCTGAAGACGAGGACGTCCTGGGAGCTCCGGCTGATGATTCCGGGTGCTACGAAAGCGCCGGCCTCAAGCAGTACGTCCATCTGGGCGCAACGTTCCGCCGGTACGGCCGCGTTGCCGCGCCGGAAGACCTTGATGTAGCGGCCCTCCGCGCTGACAACCGCCCGCTTGTACGGCATGTACCGGACGATCACCCCCTGCTCGGCTGCAGCGCGCAAGGCAGGCAGGCGCGGATCGTCCAGCGGGACAAGTTCAAAGCTCCCGTCCCGCAACCGGGCTCCCCGGACCCCCGGCCGGCCGGACGTACGGACCTCCAGGGTGTAATCTCCCGGCGTCGTATACGGCCATGCCCGCAGGATCTGCCAGGTGGTGCCGGTTCCGTCCGTGGCCGACAGGGGGATGGGGGAGGACCAGCTCATACGATAGGCTCCGCTGTCTCGGGTTGGTGTGCCCACTGTGAACCACGCAGATGAGGCACCGATGAAGGGATGATGAAACCGCCTTCATGAAGCGCCGCGGCAGCAGTTAACCCGCCTGTGCTTCGGGCTCTTTGTCCCGCCTGGCCTGCGCGACGTCGGCAGCCATCGCTGATTGGCCTCCCGCGTCGAGTCCTGCCACGACGCCGTCAATATCCCCGTCCGGCCGGTTCTGGCTGAGTTTCTGTTTCGCTTCGATCCTGGTGATGACCAGTTCGATGCCGACGATGGCGCGAAGCTGGCCGGCGACAAAGCGCTCCGGGGCGTCGTCCACAGCCCACGGGTGTTCGAACTGCGCCTCGTGGAGCTCCGTCAGCCGCCGCACCTGCCCCGCAAGCCAGGCGGGGTCATCGTGGATCACGAGGCGGCCATAGACGTGGGCCGTGGAGTAGTTCCACGTCGGTACGACGCGCCCGTGCTCGGCTTTGGATTCGTACCAGGACGGCGAGATGTAGGCGTCGGCGCCCTGGACGATGACGAGCGCTTCTCCGGTGACGGGTTCGGACCACTGGGTGTTGTTCCGGGCAAGGTGCCCGTGCAGCGCGCCGAGGTCACCGACCGAGGGATCGAAGGTGAAAGGCAGCAGCGTGGCGAGCAGGCCGTGCGGGGTCATGGTGATCAGGTTGGCTGCTGCCGGCCGGGCGAGTAGGTTCCGGACGGCGTCCGTGCTGGCGGCAAAGTGGCTTGGGGTGTACATGGATGGTCGTTTCTGTCTGAGGAGTTCGAACGGAAGACGGAGGCCTGCGTTGCGCTGCGCGGCCGTCAGGGTTTGCGAGGCGGAGGCCCGAGCCGGACGCGGACCGCGATTCCGGCGCAGAGGATGACGGCGAGGCCGCCGATAATGGTGGTCCAGGTCAGCGACTCGCCCAGCAGGAGTCCGGCCCAGCAGATGCTCAGTACGGGCTGGATGAGTTGGATCTGGCTCACCCGGGCCATCGGTCCGACCGCCAGGCCGCGGTACCAGGCGAAGAAGCCGAGGAACATGCTGACGACACCGAGGTAGGCCAGCGCGGCCCAGTGGACCGGCGCGCCCGACGGTAACTGCCCTGCAGCCGAGACTGCCGTCAGGAACACCATCAGCGGGGAGGCGAGGATGAGCGCCCAGGACACCGTCTGCCAGGAGCCCAGCTCCCGGGCGAGCAGGCCGCCTTCCGCGTAGCCGACGGCGGCGGCCATGACGGCGCCGAGGAGCAGCAGATCCGCCCAGTGCAGCTGGCCGAAGCCGCCGGACTGCGTGAAGGCGAAAACGATTGCCGCCAGAGCCCCGACGGCCGTGACGATCCAGAACGCCAGTGGCGGACGCTCGCCGGCGCGGAGAACCGCGGCCGACGCCGTAGCGGCCGGGAGCAGGGCGATGACCACGGCGCCGTGGGTGGCGGGCGCGGTGGTCAGCGCGAAGGATGTCAGTAGCGGGAAGCCGACGACAATGCCGCCGGCCACCACCGCCAGCCGCGCCCACTGCACCCCACGGGGGAGGCGCTGCCGGGCGAGCGCAAGGGCGAACGCAGCAAGGACGGCGGCTATGGCCGCACGGGCGGACCCGACGAACAGCGGCGACAGGGCCCCGACCGCCACACGGGTGAAGGGAACGGTGAACGAAAAAGCCGCCACCCCCAGCAGGCCCCACCAGAGCCCGGTCGGCTCCCGCGTGGGTAGCGGTGGCCGCATAAGGATAGTAGCGCTACTATTGTCTCTCATGAATAACGATAGCAGTTCGCGGATTGCGGCGCGACTGCAGGAATGGATCGCAGGGGCCCCGCCCGGGTCCCGGCTGCCGTCCACGCGCTCCCTTGTTGCCGAGTATCAGGCCAGCCCCGTGACGGTGCAGAAGGCTCTTCAGGCCCTCACCGCGCATGGCCTGATCGAGAGCCGCCCGGGCGTGGGGACCTTTGTACGGGCTGCCCGCACGGCAAGGCCGTCAGACTACGGCTGGCAGACCGCGGCACTGGGTTCGCCTAAGACGCCGCCCCGCTCGGCCTCCACCACGATGCGGAGCACAACGAATGACGCCATCGCGTTCCACTCGGGTTACCCGGACCGGGACCTCCTGCCGGAGCGGCTCGTGCGGGCGGCACTCGCCCGCGCCTCCCGGAGCGATGCCGCCCTGTCGCGTCCCCCGGCGGCGGGGCTTCCCGAGATGCAGTCCTGGTTTGCGCACGAACTGGCCGCGTCGACTCCGGCCGGGGCCACTCCGCCGGCCCCAAGCGACGTCGTCGTGCTGCCGGGAAGCCAGAGCGGGCTCAGCTCGATCTTCCGGGCGCTGGTGGGCCACGGGCAGCCCCTGCTGATCGAATCTCCCACCTACTGGGGGGCAATCCTGGCCGCCGGCCACGCCGGCGTCCGCGTCGTCCCGGTACCCAGCGGGACCGACGGTCCGGACCCGGAGGAGCTGGCGCGGGCCTTCGAGGAAAGCGGTGCCCGTACTTTCTACGCCCAGCCCAACTATGCGAACCCTACCGGCGCACAATGGCCCGCCCGCCGGCGCGAACAGGTACTCGACGTCGTCCGGGCGAACGGCGCTTTCCTCGTCGAGGACGACTGGGCGCACGATTTCGGGATAAGCACCGCTTCCGAACCCATCGCAGCCCGGGACGATTCCGGCCACGTCATCTACCTTCGCTCGCTCACAAAGAGCGTCTCCCCGGCCATCCGTGTGGCGGCGGTGATCGCCCGCGGCCCGGCGCGCGAACGCATTCTTGCCGAACGCGCAGCGGAGTCCATGTACGTCAGCGGCCTCCTCCAGGCCGCCGCGCTCGACGTCGTCACCCAGCCCGGGTGGCAGACGCATCTGCGCGGCCTGCGCCACCAGCTGCAGTCCCGCCGCGACCTCCTGGTCACGAGCCTGCGGGAACTCGCCCCGCAGGCCCACATCGACAGAGTCCCCAAGGGCGGCCTCAACCTCTGGGCGCGCCTGCCCGACGGGACGGACCTCGAACAGCTCACCCGCACGTGCGAGGACGCGGGTGTCATCATCGCCGCGGGCACCGAGTGGTTCCCGGCAGAACCGGAAGGACCGTTCATCCGGCTCACTTACGCCGGACCCAATCCCGGTGCCTTCCGTGAGGGGGCGCGCATCCTCGGCCGGGCCCTTCGAGGCGCCAGCCGCTAAGGGGATCTTCCAATGGCCCTACCGCCTTCCCTGCCCCGGGAACATAATCGGGATTATCCACCCAGCGCAAACAAGGAGGCGGTCGACGTGTCGGTTTATACGCTCGGAATCTGGTTGGTCCACCCGGGCCGTGAGAACGATTTCGTGCAGGCCTGGCGGGATCTCGCGAGGAAGACCCAGGAGGACTTCCCGCATGCCAACGCCGTGCTGATGCACGACCAGGATGTCCCGAACCGGTTCATCAGCACGGGACCGTGGGAGTCAATCGAGCAGATTGAGCAGTGGCGGGCGTCCGCGATGTTCACGCAGGGCGTCGAGGCCATGAAGGACATGCTGGAACATTTTGAGCCGCACACTTTGGACGAGGCGGCCAGCATCGGCCGGGATACGGCCTAACCGCCCGGCGCCCGGCGGTTAGGCACCGCGGCCGCGGGCTCCCCGCCGGTCAATGCCCCGAGCACCGCCGGCAGCAGGACACCGTTCCGGCCCCAGACCGGGTCGAAGACCTCGACATACCAGGACTCCGCCAGTACCAGGGCCAGGCTGCCGCTCGACTCCTCGGACCAGTCACGGAGCTGATCGTCGCCCACCGGGCCCTCGCTGCTGCCCAGCACGGTCACGACCTCCCCGTCCCGAAGGGTTACGGGGATGGAGGCCTGGCTCGTCTCGCCGGGGGCGTGCGCAACGGTGACCAGATCGGTCCGGCCTGAAAGGTCCAGCAGGGCGGCCGCCGATTCCACGGAGCAGAAGCCTGTCACATAGGCGCGTTGGGCATGTCCCTCGGCGATCACGCCGGGCTGGGATTCCTTGGTGAACAGTCCGTTGCGGTTCAGTTCCGCAAGCTCGACGGCGATCAGCCGGGTCTCGTCGTCGAAACCGGGCGCAAAAGTACCCGGCTGGTACTCGCTCCTGCCTTCGAGCCAGCGTGCAGTCAGCTCACCGGCCGCCGGAATGCTGGCAGCCTGCCGCCACACCTCGCGGTCCGCCAGCAAACGCCCGAAACCGTCCCGTTCCGTGGTGAATCTGTCCTCCGCCAAGTCCCACACCTCCTGAGTTCCGCGGGCTTACTTAGCAGGCTAGGCCAGTAATGCGCTCCCGCGCAGATCTACTTCCTGCCGCGCCACGCCGGGAAACCTGGGGTAATGCTGGGGCTTCTGTTTCGGCTCCGCCCTGCTCTCCTGTACCGGCGCAGCCCTACTGCTCTTCCTCCTCCTGGGCGGTGTACGTGTCCAGCAGCCGGGCCGCGCCGGCGCCTTCTTCGCCTTCCGCTGCAAGGGCGGTCCGCATGTTCTCTGCCTTCTCGCCGCCCGCGGGGAACGGTGGCAGCAGCGGAATATCGGGATCGGTCATGACCTCGAGCACCACCGGCCGGTCCGCTGCGAGGGCGCGTTCCCACGCGTCGGCGAGCTGCTCCGGCGCCTCGACCCTGATGCCTTGCAGGCCGAGCAGTTCACCGTAGCCCGCGAAGGGGAAGTCCGGCAGTTCCTGGCTGTCCCGGAACCTCGGCTCGACCTCGCTTTCGCGTTGCTCCCATGTCACTTCGGCCAGGTCGCGGTTGTTGAAGACGCAGACCACAAAGCGCGGATCCTGCCAGTCGCGCCACCGGTGGGCCACGGTGATCAGTTCCGCGATACCGGCCATCTGCATGGCGCCATCACCGGACAGCGCCACGAGCGGCCGGTCCGGGTTGGCAAGCTTCGCGGCCAGCCCGTAGGGGATGGAACAGCCCATGCTTGCCAGCGTTCCGGACAGGTGCGCCGGCACGCCCGGCGGGAGCGCCAGCTGGCGGGCGTACCAGTACACGCAACTGCCGACGTCGACGCTCACCATGGCGTTGTCAGGCAGCCGCCCGTTCAGCTCCCGGACGACGCGTTCCGGATTGACGCCCTGCGCCGGCACGTCAGCCCGCTCAGCGCGGAGCCGGTGCCAGTTGCGTACCTCGTTTTCGACGTCCTGCCGCCACGGCGTGGACTCCCTTTGCCGGAGCCTGCCCAGAAGGGCGGTGATGGTGCGGGCGGCGTCTCCGGGCAGGCCGGCCTCCACCGGGTAGCGGTTGCCGATCTTGCGCTCGTCGATGTCGATCTGCACGGCACGGGCAGCGCCGGGCGGCGGATAGAACTCCGTCCAGGGGTCGTTGGAGCCGATGATCAGCAGGGTGTCGCAGTTGCCCAGCAGATGCGCGCTCGCGGTGCTGCCCAGATGTCCCATGGTCCCGGCCGCGAAGGGCAGCGCTTCATTGACGTACGGTTTGCCCAGCAGGCTGGTCGCGATCCCGGCGCCGAGCTTCTCGGCGATGGCCACGACTTCCTCCTGGGCGTGCCGGGCGCCCTGCCCCACCAGCAGCGCCACTTTTTGTCCTGCGTTGAGGATTTCCGCGGCGGCGTCCAGGTCCTCGTCGCGGGCGACTGCCGCCGCGGTGCCCCACGCCGGCGCGGTCACCACGATCCCGTGCTTCTGCTCCAGCTCCGGGGCCGGAGCGGACTGGATGTCATGCGGAACGATCACGACGCAGGGGGAGCGGGTGGCCAGGGCTGTCCGGAAAGCCCGATCCAGGACCATGGGGAGCTGCTCCGGAGTGCTCACCAGCTGCGCGAACTGGGCCGCGACATCCTTGAACAGCGTGCCGAGGTCAATCTCCTGCATATAGGCCGAACCCAGCACGGTGCGCGCCTGCTGCCCGACGATCGCGACCACGGGGACGCCGTCGAGCTTGGCATCGTAAAGGCCGTTGAGGAGGTGGACCGCGCCGGGACCCTGGGTGGAGGTCACCACGCCCACCCCGCCCGTGTATTTGGCGTGCCCCACAGCCATGAAGGCCGCTGTCTCCTCGTGCCGCGCCTGGACGAACTCGATGTCCTCTTTGGCCCGCCGCAGGGCCCCCATGAAGCCGTTGATGCCATCACCGCTGTAGCCGAAGACGCGGTCCACGCCCCACGCTTTCAGACGCTCGACGATCAGATCAGCGACGACTCGTTCGGCCATGGGTGCCTCCGGTTCCGGGACTGCGCGGTTGTTTGTTCCCTCCACAACCTAGCCGCGGTTCCCGGAACGTGTCGAGGGCGGTGCCCCACCGCCCCCCGGCTCAGATGCCCCTCTATAACGCCGATTGCTCCGTAACTGCCGTTATCAGGCGTGAAAACGGCAGTTACGGAGCAATCGATGGTGGAGTGGCAGGACCGGGAGCGGCCCCCGGCGCCTGAGTCCAGGCCGGAACGCCTTGCAGCTGGACTTTAGGCGTCGCGGAGCGGACGCCGGGCCAGCCACGCGGCGACGATCGCGCCGGAGATGTTGTGCCAGAGCGAGAACACCGCGGACGGAAGCGCGGTCAGCGGGCTGAAGTGCGCCGTCGCCAGGGTCGCAGCCAGCCCCGAGTTCTGCATGCCGACCTCGAAGGCCAGCGCGCGGCGGGCCTTGTCATCCAGGCGGCCCAGCTTGCCCGCGAGGTACCCCAGTCCCAGTCCGAACCCGTTGTGCAGCACCACGGCGAGGAAGACGATCCCGCCGGCGGCGACGATCTTGCTGGCACTGCCGGCCACCACGATCGCCACGATCAGGGAGATCACGACGGCGGAGGCCCAGGGCAGCACCGGAAGCACCCTGGCGACGAGCTTCTTGAGGAACAGGCGGGCCAGCAGGCCGGCGATCACCGGCACCAGGACGGTCTTGACGATGTCCAGGAACATGCCCGCGGCGTCGATCTGCAGGTAGGAGCCGGCCAGGAACAATACCAGCAGCGGCGTCACCACCGGCGCGATGAGCGTGGAGACCGAAGCGACGGCGACGGACAGGGCGACGTCGCCCTTGGCCAGGAAGGCCATCACGTTGGACGCGGTGCCCGAAGGCGCGCAACCGACCAGGATCAGCCCGACGGCCAGTTCCGGGGGCAGGTTCAGGGCGACGGCGATCAGCCAGCCGGCCCCGGGCATGATGACGTAGTGCGCCACGATTCCGAGGACCACGGCCCACGGACGCTTGGCCACGGAGGCGAAGTCGGGCGGGGTCAGGGTCAGGCCCATGCAGAACATGATGATGCCCAGAAAGTACGGCACGCTCGGGCCGAGCGGCTTGAAGGCACCCGGCATCAGGTAACCGGCAACCCCTGCTACGACTACGAGCAGCGGAAAGACAGTGACCGCGATCCGGGCGATCTTGGCCTCGGCGGCGAGGGCGGGGTTGACCGGGACAGCTTCGGCGCTGGCTTCCGGAGCGGACTGGGTGGATTTAGTTGCCTCAAGCATCCAAGAATGGTGGCACTGCGGCCGCAAACCCGCCAATTCGTGACCGGTCAGGGCCCAAATATGTCAGATTTTGTGCCGCTCCAGCGCCGGCGGGCTTGGTTTTCAGGGATCCAGCCGTCCCGAGGCGGCACGAAGCCGCCGGAATGTCCCCACCTTTCGCAGGTCCCGCCGGCGTGTCCCGCAGAACCGCCGGGAGCTCCCGCCGTCGTGCTTTCAAACCTGGGGAGATTCCGCGCGCAATCGTCCTTCAACGGGTCGGCCGGAACGGCTAGGCTCTGGCTATGGCACAGACGTGGGAGCCGGGCCATGCCGGTGTGCTCCGTCTTCCCTCCGGACGCCTCATCCGGGGCAGGGGGCTATGGGCGCCGTCGCCGGGAGAGCCGCAGCCGGAGTTCGGGCTGTACCTGCTGGGCCAGCGGCCGCGCCCGGTTGGGTGGGACTTCCGCTGGGTTCGCTGGCCGGACCTCCGCCTGCCCGCGGACGATGCTGATGCCTTGGACGCCCTCCAGGAAGCCTGGTGCCGCTCGGAAAGCGAGCGGGTCGAGGTGGCATGCTGGGCCGGCCGCGGCCGGACCGGCACCGCCCTTGCCTGCATCGCAGTCCTCGACGGCGTCCCTCCGGCGGAGGCCGTCGATTTCGTCCGCAAGCACTACCGCCGGGGCGCTGTGGAAACACCGTGGCAACGGGCCTACGTCCGCCGCTTCCGGGGCCGGCAGACGTAAGACCGGTGCAGCCCGATCCAGCGAAGCTGCCCGCTCTGGCGGTTGCGCCTATCGGTGCGCGTAGGTGAGGCAGTCGGCGTTGTCCGCGCCCGGGCCTACGTGCACCTCCGGAGCCTTGCACATCAGGTGGTCGTTGTGGACGCACTCGGCACGCTGGCACGCGCCGACATCCGCGAGAACCTTGGGCAACCCGCCGTGGGTGCCGGTGTCGATGAAGGTGGCGCAGGACGCATGGTCTTCGGTCCCGCCGACGGTGATGGCCGCGGCGTTGCAGTGCGTATGGTCGTTGAAGGAGCAGTTGGAAACAGTGCAGTCTGCCACGTGCGTTGTCATGGGAAGATCCTCCGTGGTCCGGCTGCCCGGGGCGGGCTGCCGCTCTATCCAAGGTAGGCCTGCGGGCGCCGAGCAAAAAGACCCAATACTGTGACCTAATCCGCCGCCATCGGCGTGGGCGTCCAGACGGGGCCAGCAGTAATAGCCCTGCCGGCCGCACAGCCGCGCCGATGCTACGCCTGCGTCAGGCGGTACCGTTCGAGCTGCTTGAGCCGCCGCAGCAGGCTATCGCGGCGGGGGTGGGGTACGACGTCGGCCGGTTCGGCGGTGAGGTCGATGTGCTGGGTGCCGTACTGCCAGAGCAGCAGGTCATCCAGGAGCCGGTCGGGGCCGGGGGAGTAGCGGTGGTCAAGGGCCTGGCGGACCTCGGTGATGCGGTTTGCGCTGAGCAGCCCGGCGAGCTGGACGGTCTGGTTCAGCCCATGCGCCGCCATCAGTTCTGCCGCCCAGCCCCAGTCGTCGTCGACCTTCCGGTCCACGTGCGGCAGCAGAGTCCGCCAGACGTCCCGGATCCGGTTGGGGGTGAGCTGGGCAGCGCCTTCACCGTCCATGTCCCAGTAGCTGCGGACTTCCTCGTAGCGGTCGTGCAGATCCGAGAAGGCCCCCTCCACTGTTTCGAGCATCGCCGCCGTGGCGGTGAACTGCCGGTCGAACTGCGGGGTCCAGGCGCGGGGATCCTTGGCCTTGAAGCGGATGTCGTGCTCGATCTCGCTCCACGCGTGCGCGAACACCGTCCGGATCTGGCACTCGAAGAAGTAGCTGCCGTTGGGCGGGATGTCCGGGTTCAAGAGCTGCTGGTAGGCCTTGACCGCCTCGTTCTGGATGGTCCGAAGGATCAGGTGCCGGCTGGAGTAGCCGTAGGTGCCCGATTCGATCGAGCCGATGTCCTTTTCTCGGTCCCCCCGGCAATCGAAGAGCTGTCGCTGGCGCTTGATCAGGTTGGCTACCACCGCGTTTTCCGCCGGGAGCTTGGTGATAACCCGGATGCCCACCATGTCATTGAGCGTCCGAAAGGGGTCCGGGAACTTCAGGACCGGCGGCCCGCCCGGCTCCAGGGGCTTCTCCGTCCGGGAGATCTTTTCACGGAAGGATTCCACCGTCTTGGTGCGGCCCGTGACGAACAGCGGGGTCACCTCGGTGCCCTTGAGCATGCTGCGCAGCGTGAGCAAGACCTCCCGGGTGACAAGTTTCAGGGCAGGACGGAGCCGCTCGTACAGTTCCACATTTTCCTGCACGGATTCCCGCTGGCTCGGGTCAAGCCGTTCCCAGTTGCTCGCCATAGGTCCAGCTTACGGCGGAGGTCCGACGGCGGAAGGCTGACACCCGCCGGCGGGCTCCGGCAGGCGCCACACCCGCAGTAGCCCGGCCCGCCACGAAGAACCAGTCCGGCCCGGAAGAACCGGCCCGGCCAGTCGGCAGGCTCAGCCGTGCCGCACCCTGCCCAAGGTAGGCTCTGCACATGGCTGCTGTGCGGCGTCGGAATTTTGATCGCGGCCGCAGCGACGGTGGCATTGGGGGCAAACTCCGCTACCGGTTCACCAGGCCCTGAGGAGGACAACGTGAAGCGGCACAAGTACAGCTATGGCGAGAGCCCGAGCCAGTGGGGCGAGCTCTTCCTGCCGGATGTGGCGGTGCCCAAGGGCGTCGTGGTCGTCATCCACGGCGGTTACTGGCGCTCCCAGTACGGGGCCGAGCTCGGTGAGCCGCTGGCCAAGGACCTCGCAGCCCGCGGCATGGCGGCATGGAACCTCGAGTACCGCCGCGCGGGCAACGGCGGGGGCTGGCCGAACACGTTCTCCGACGTCCTCGCCGGAATCGACAAGCTGCGCGACGTTGCGGGCGAGCACGGACTCGGGTTGGACAAGGTTGTTGCCCTGGGGCATTCGGCCGGCGGACATCTGGCGGTCTGGGCCGCAGGCCGGGACCGGCTCGGCCAGGTGGGAGCTCCGGATGCCGACCGCCAGCTGTTGCGCAAAGACGACGGCGCGGTCCGGCTCACCGGCGTCGTGAGCCAGTCGGGCGTGCTGAACATCGCCGCTGCCGAACGGCTGAACCTAAGCAACGGTGCCGTCAGTAATCTGCTGGGCGGCTCCTCGGAGAAATACCCGAAGCGGCATAAATACGCGGACCCGATGAGCGCCGTCCCTCTGAACATCCCCGTCTACGCTATCCACGGAACCGAAGACGACGACGTTCCCGTGAGCCAGTCGGAGACGTACGTGGCTGCGGCCAAAGCCGCGGGAGCGCCCGTCCATCTGCTCAAGATCCCCGGGGACCACTTCGCGCTCATCGACCCGAAGGCCCCCGCGTACCGGAAATGCCGCGAGATGGTGGAGCTGCTGCTGAGCTAAGCTGCTCTGCTACTTCTTGTCGCTGTCCGAAACGGCAGAGCTCACAGCGGTGGGGCTGTCATATTCCTTGTCGGGAATGGATTTGAGCGCTTCAAGAACGGGGCCGTCCGCGCCCTCCTTTTCAGCGGTAGAGACGAGGGTGCTCCGGTCTGCCGGGTAACTGACGCCCGCCAGGAACTTCTGGATCTGGATGGGATTTGGCGTGTCGTTCATCGCGGTCCTCTCTCGGTGAGTGCGCTGTGGACAAGGCTGTTGATCAAGGCTGTTGGACCAGCCGTAGAAGCTGGAATGCCGCGCCTCCCGGCCTGGTCCGCTAAGCGTACTTATCCTTACCGGTGCGCGGTAGGCCTTGTCAGTTCTTCCGGCGTCGCCCGCTCCCCGACCACGCCTGCAGTCCGCTGGCGGGGGAGCGCCGCATCCGCTGGCGGCACGGCGCGGCCTGCACCTAGACTGAAGGCAGGTGCGCCGGGAAGTCTGGTCGGCATGATTCTGTCGAGCCAAGATTTAGGACCTGCATGAGCCAGTCGCCTCCTCCCGTCCCGCCGCGCCGCACGGTCTTCGGCCGCGGCAGTTATGCCGAATCGCTGCGGATCGGGGAAATCCTCCGCAAAGAAACGGTGGGTGGTGCTCTGCTCGTGGCGGCCGCAGTGACCGCGCTCGTCTGGGCCAACTCGCCGGCGTCCGACAGCTACTTTGCGCTTCGGGACTACACCGTAGGCTACGAGCCGTGGCACCTTAACCTCAGCCTGGGGGCCTGGGCCGCGGACGGGCTGCTCGCGATCTTCTTTTTCCTGGTGGGGCTCGAACTCAAGCGCGAATTCATCGCCGGCGACCTGCGTGAGTTCAGCAAGTCCATCGTTCCGGTGGCAGCCGCCGTCGGGGGTGTGGCCGTTCCCGCCCTCCTCTACGTCCTCGTCAACCTCGGCAGCCCCGGAACCCTGCGCGGCTGGGCCGTCCCCACTGCAACGGACATCGCCTTCGCCGTCGCGGTGCTGGCGCTCATCGGCTCGCACCTCCCGAGTGCCCTGCGTATTTTTCTCCTCACCCTCGCGGTGGTGGATGACCTGCTGGCCATCACCATCATTGCCGTCTTCTACTCCAGCGAGCTCCATCCGGTACCGCTCCTTCTGGCCGTGATTCCGCTGGGCTTCTACACCTTCCTGGTGCAGAAGTACCCGCGCTTCTTCGGCGTGAAAGCCGTCGCCGCGTGGGTCATTCTGCTGCCCCTGGGGGTCATCGTCTGGGCGCTGGTGCACGCTTCCGGAATCCACGCCACAGTGGCCGGCGTCCTGCTCGGCTTTGCCATCCCGGTCCTCCGCTCCAGGGCCAGCGGCGGACCGGAGGCAGGGCCCGGGCTGGCCGAGGTCTTCGAGCACCGCTTCCGCCCCATCTCCGCCGGCATCGCGGTGCCGGTATTTGCTTTCTTCTCGGCCGGCGTCGCGGTTGGCGGCTGGGCGGGCCTCGGCTCGGCCCTGGGCAGTCCTGTTGCCGTGGGCATCATCGTTGCCCTCGTGCTGGGAAAGCCAATGGGCATCCTCGGCAGCACCTGGCTGCTGACCAAGGCCACGAAGGCCCGGCTGGATGACACCTTCAAATGGATCGACATCTTCGGCGTCGCGATCCTGGCCGGCATCGGCTTCACAGTGTCGCTGCTGGTGGCCGAACTGGGCTTCGGTCACGGCAGCACCCACGACAACGAGGCCAAGGTGGCCATCCTGGCCGCGTCCGTGCTGGCGGCGCTGCTGGCAACGGTGGTGTTGCGGACCAGGAACCGGCACTACCGCAAGGCCGAGGAGGACGAGAAAATCGATTCGGACCACGACGGCATTCCGGACGTCTACCAGCAGGACAGTGCGGGTTAGCGGCACCGGCCGGCCCTGGTCCTCACCCGCCTCCCCGATATCATTGAGGGGCAGGCAACCGCCGCTTACCGGCACCCGAAAGGACACACATGAAGAGCATTTCCGTCCAGGAACTGGCAGGGCTGGGCCAGGACGCGGAGATCGTGGACGTCCGCGAGGACGACGAATTCGCAGCGGTCCGCGTCGCCGGAAGCAGGAGCATTCCGCTATCCCGCTTTGTGCAGTCCCTGGCCGATATCCCGGCCACGGGGACCGTCTACCTGATGTGTGCGGCCGGCGGCCGCAGCGCCCAGGCCACCGCCTACCTTGAGGACCAGGGGTACGACGCCGTCAACGTCACCGGCGGCATCAATGAATGGCAGCGCGGCGGTCTTCCCGTCGACCACGGCTGAGCCAGGCCGGCGTCTTTGAGCCGCGACAGTCAGCAGAGCGGGCTGAAGCGGCGCTGGTGCGCATCCAGCAGGAGGAAGCATGGACGTCATCGTGATCGAGACCCCGCAACTGGGGGACCGCAGCTACCTCGTCCACGACGGTGAGGTTGCGCTGGTCATCGACCCGCAGCGGGACATCGACCGGGTCGAGGCGGCAGCACGCGATGCCCGGGTCCGGATCACCCATGTGGCGGAAACCCACCTGCACAATGACTACGTCACGGGCGGTTTCGCCCTGGCGCGGGCGCACGGCGCGACCTACCTGGTCAACGCCGCCGAGCCTGTGCAATTCGACCGCCAGCCGATCACGGACGGCCAGACCGTCCGGGTCGGTTCGCTCACCGTCAAGGCGGTCGCCACCCCCGGCCACACCCACAACCACCTGTCCTTCATCGTGGACGACGGCGAGCAGCAGGCCGTTTTCTCCGGCGGCAGCCTGCTGTACGGCTCGGTGGGCCGCACCGACCTCGTCGCCCCTGCCGATACTGTCGGCCTCACCCACGACCAGTACTCCTCGGTGCGGCGCCTGGTGGGCGAGGCCGCCGTCGACGCGTCCCTGTTCCCAACGCACGGCTTCGGCTCCTTCTGCTCCTCCGGCCCGGCCAGCGGAGCGGGATCCTCGACCATCGCCGAGCAGCTGGCCGCCAACCACGCCCTCACGGACCCGGATGAGGACCATTTCGTCCGTGAACTCATCGCCAACCTCACGGCCTATCCCTCCTACTACGCGCACATGGCTGAGGCCAACGCCCGGGGGCCGGGGCCGGCGGAGCTGGCCGTGCCGGAATCGCTCGATGCCGCCGAGCTCGGCCGGCGCCTTGCGGATGGCGAATGGGTGGTGGACCTGCGGCAGCGGGTGGCCTTTGCCCACCAGCACCTGCACGGCAGCGTGAGCTTCGAATACGGCAACAGCTTCAGCACCTATCTGGGCTGGCTCCTTCCGGTGCGGGAGCCGTTGACTCTGGTGGGCTCGCGGAAGGATGTGGAGAACGCCGTCCGCGATCTCTCCCGGCTCGGAATCGACTCCCCGGATACCGCCGTCGGAACAGACCCGCACGGGCTGGCGCCGCAGGCGCGCCTGGACTCCTATCCGCGGGTGGGCTGGGACGGGGTCCTGGCCGGCCGCGCGCCGGAGGATACCGTGCTCGATGTGCGCCGCGCCGACGAATACGCCCGGTCCCGGGTAACCGGTGCCCTGAACATCCCGCTCCACGACGTGCTGCCCCGGCTTGCGGAAGTGCCCGCCGGAAAGCTGTGGGTGCACTGCGCCTCCGGGTACCGGGCCGGCATTGCCGCCAGTCTCCTGCACCGGGCCGGCAGGGACGTGGTCCACATCGACGCCAGTTTCCACGACGCCGGGACCGCCGGGATGCCCCTTGACCGGACCGGGTCCGCGCCGAACTGATCGGACAGTGGCTGAAACACTGGCGCGCCGGGCGGCGTTCTCTGGCAGAGTATGAGCATGCTGACAGTAATTGGCGAGGGCCTTGTCGACGTCGTCCAGCGCTCTTCCGGTGTCCAGGCGCACGTGGGCGGCAGTCCCCTCAACGTTGCAGTGGGGTTGGCCAGGCTGGACCACCCGGTGCAGTTCATCGGCCGCTACGGACGGGACGCTTACGGGGAGGCGGTGGCAGCGCACCTGCGGTCCAGCTCGGTGCTGCTTCCGGTGGGACCGGACGCGCTCCCTACCAGCGTGGCCACCGCCCTGATCGACGACGACGGTGCCGCCAGCTACACCTTCGACCTCGCCTGGGAGCTTCCCGGCCTCGCTGACCGGCTGCCGTTCATGCTGCAGGGCACCACCCTGCTGCACACCGGCTCGATCGCCACCATGCTTGCACCGGGGGCCGCGGACGTGCTGGCCGCCGTCGAACATGCCCATCCGTCCGTGACCGTCAGCTTCGATCCGAACTGCCGGCCCAGCATCATCACCGACGTGGACTACGCCCGCCGGCAAGCCGAAAAATTCGTTCCGCTCGCGGACGTGGTGAAGGCCTCGGATGAGGACCTGGAGTGGCTCTATCCCGGGCAGGACCCGCTGGATTCCGCCCGCCGCTGGCTGTCCCTGGGCGGCTCGGGAGGCCCGGCCATGGTCGTGGTGACGCGCGGAGCGGAAGGGCCGTGGGGCGTGAACGCGTCCGGCGAAACCCACTTCCCCGCCCCTTCCGTCGACGTGGCGGACACCGTGGGCGCGGGCGATTCCTTCATGGCTGCGCTGCTGTCCGGCATCGTGGACCTCGGCCTGGACGGGGCGCAGAACCGCAAGGACCTGAGGGAACTCGCCGCCGGAAGCCTCCGTGAACTCCTGGCCCGCGCCTCCTGGGCAGCTGCTGTGACGGTCTCGCGCGCCGGTGCCAACCCGCCCACCCGGGCGGAACTGAACCGGATGGAGCTCGAAGCGGAGGCTCCCGCGCCTGCGGAGTCAGAAGCCGCCGACCCCGAGAGCGCCGATCTTTCCACCAACTGAAAGGAAGCCATGACAAGCAACGATGCCCCCACCTTCCGCCTCAGCAGCAGGTCGCTGGAGGAAGGACAGACCATTCCGCCGGCGCAGCGCAGCGACAGGCTGGGCGCCGGCGGACGGGACGAATCACCGCAGCTGAGCTGGAGCGGCGCCCCGGAAGGAACGCGTAGCTACGCCGTGACCGTGTTCGATCCGGACGCCCCCGGCGCCGGCGGGTACTGGCACTGGGCCGTCGTGGACCTGCCGCCCGACGTCACGTCCCTGCCCGAGGGAGCCGGCGCAGAGGACGGCCCGCAGCTCCCGCCGGGTGCCCTGCAGCTGAAGAATGACGCGGGCTTCCATGGGTATGTGGGAGCTGCGCCGCCTCCGGGCCACGGTCCGCACCGCTACCTCATGACGGTCCACGCCCTCGACGTGGAGCAGTCAGGGGTGGACAGCCGCACCTCGCCGGCAAGCCTGGAATCCAGGCTCTCGGACCACGTCCTGGCCAAGGCCACCCTCACGGGGGTCTACGAACGGCGCTAGGCGGCCGACGTCGTTCCTGGCCGCCAGAGCCCTTCTTCACCGGGCCGTTTCGACGGTTCCGTGCGCACTCGATGATTCGTGCCGTCGAAACGGGTGCTCATCCGTCGAAACGGCCCGCGCCCCTGCCTCGGCGCGCCCACGTAGACTGGCAGTATGCGGCTGGTAGCGAGTGACATTGACGGAACGATCCTCGGCCGCGACGGCAAAATCAGCGAACGCACGGTCCGTGCCTTCCATGCCTGCCGCGAAGCGGGGGTCGAACTCGTCTTCGTCACGGGGCGCCCGCCGCGCTGGCTGCACCCGTTGCAGGACCAGCTCGGGCACACCGGGACCGTGATCTGTTCCAACGGCGCCGTGGTCTGGGACCTCGAAGCCGACGGAGTGATTTCGTCCCGGGGCCTCAACCTCGAGGCCGTTCTCGAGACGCGCCGGATCATCCAGGGCATCCGGCCCTCTGCACTGTTCGCCGCCGAAACCCTGACGGGATTCCACCTTGAGCCGGGCTTCATCGAGAACGGGTCCAGCGAGCTGCTCGCAGAATTCACGCCCGCGCCGCTGGACAGCACGCTCACCGCGGAGGACTCTGTGGTGAAGTTCCTCGCTGTCGTGCGGGAGGGCACCGCGGACGAGTTCCTCGCCGAAGTCACGCCCGCCGTCGCGCATCTGGCCTCGGCCACCCATTCCGCACCGAACGTCGCCCTCCTGGAACTGTCCCTCCCGGGCGTCAACAAGGCTGTCACGCTGGCCGAGTACGCGGCCGCCCTGGGCATCGACGCCGGGGACGTGGTGGCGTTCGGGGACATGCCCAATGACATTGAGATGCTGCGCTGGGCCGGGCAGGGGTACGCGATGGCCAGCGGACATCCGGAAGCCATCCGCGCGGCCGGTCAGCAGGCTCCGCACTTCGACGACGACGGCGTGGCCCAGATTCTCGAGGCCAAGCTCGCCGCCCTCGGGGTCCGGCTCACCTGACCCCGGCCCTTTGATCCAGGCCGGCCTGCCGGCCTATCACCGGATTCCCAGCTTCCGGCCAACTCGCGTTCACTTTGGCCCCATAGGTTGAATGCCATGACGGACCGTTCGAGCGACAGTGGGGAAATCATGGCCAGGCACCGCATGCAACTGACGGACGAACAACCCGTGCGCCGGGTGGAACCGGACCCGCGCTGGAAGGACCTGCGCCGCGGAGACAGGGTCTCCGTCCGCACGCGCCCCGGCTACGAAACCGGCGGTCTCATCGACGCCGTGACGGACGATCACACGGTGGTCTGGGTGGATCTCGACGGCGGCCGGGGGCGGACGCTGCTGCACTGCAGCGACGGCGTCGAAATTTTTCTCTCCCCCTCCTGACCCCGGCACTGCCGGCGGCAGGCGGCGCCCGCGGGCTCCGGTACGCTTCAGGCATGAGCACGCCCCACCCGTACTTTTCCGCCGGCGGTGCCTCCGACGGACCCCTGGCCCTGGCCCACCGCGGCTTCTCCCGCGAGGGCCTGGAAAACTCCATGGCCGCGTTCAGCGCCGCCGTCGAGCTCGGCTTCCGGCACCTTGAGACTGACGTGCACACCACGGCCGACGGCGTCCTGTTGCTGTTCCACGATGAGGCGCTGGACCGGGTCACGGACGGCAGGGGGCGGATCGCGGAGCTTTCTGCGGCTACGGTCGCGCGGGCGCGGATCGGGGGAGCCGAGCCGATCCCGCTCTTTGAGGAACTCATAACCGCGTTTCCGGATGTCCGGCTGAACCTGGACGTCAAGGACTGGAACTCGGTGGCCACCCTGGCTGAGGCGATCGAGCGGTACGGGCTCCATGACCGCGTGCTGGTTGCCAGCTTTTCCGACCGGCGGCGCCGGGCCGTGCTGAAGCAGCTCAGCCGTCCGGCCGCAGGCTCCGCGGGGCTCTTTTCCACCGGCTTGTTCGTCCTGCTGGGCCCCGTTCTGCCCGGCCCGCTGCTGCGGCTTGTGGCGCGCAGGGCGTTCCGCGGCGTCCAGGCCCTGCAGGTGCCGGTCCGCTTCCGGGCCCTGACAGTGGTGACGCCCGGTTTTGTCGAGCGGGCCCACCGGAACGGCCTGCAGGTGCACGTCTGGACCATCAACGACCCGGCCGAGATGCACCGGCTGCTGGACCTGGGGGTGGACGGGATCATCACCGACCGCGCCGACCTGCTCAAAGAGGTGCTGCAGGAGCGCGGCGCCTGGCGGAACTAAGCCCCGCCGGAACCGGGGGTCACAGGAGCCCTAGCCGCGGCCCATGCTGCCGGCGCCCGGATCCTCGGTGCCCTCGGAAGGGTCTGCGCGGAGGTCTCCCGGATCCGAATCCGGCAGGCCGCCCGGGCCGGGGACGTCGTGTGGATCATCCAGCGGAGGAGTTCCGCCGGGCTCTTCGGTGGGGGCCGGCGGCGGGGAGTCCAGCGGCGAGCCGGCGGGGTCGCCGGGGGTCGCCCGTGACGGGTCGGTGCCCGGTTCGCTGTTCGAACCAGGCCTGGGACCGGCTCCGGGAGAGGAGCTGGTGCCGGCGTCGCGGGTCTCGCCGTCGAGCGCGTTGGAGCCCTCGCTGATGGACGAATGCACCTGGACGTCGTCGCGGGGGTTATCAGGATCGGGGGTGTGGCCGTCGTCGAACTTCTTCGCGGTGCCGCCCAGATTCTCCATGGCGTTTTCCGCCGCCTTGCTGATGCTGTCTCCGATACCCATCGCCGTCTCCTTAGGTCGACACCGTGCGGCCGTGCCACCGGCCCTGCTCCTCCAGCCTAATCAGCCTGCTGACGGCTAGTCCAGAGCCCGTCTCCCTCGCGGGGCGCAGGGGTCAGTTGGCCAACTCCATCATCAGCGGCGGAAGCTCATCGGTGAGTTCGCGCGCGAGATAGCCCAGGCCTCCCAGCCGGCTGGCCAGCCGGTCGCCGGCGGCAGCATGCAGATGGGTGCCCCAGCAGGCGGCCTGGGCGTCGGTGGTTCCGCGTGCCCGAAGGCCCGCAATGATTCCGGAGAGCACATCCCCGCTGCCCGACGTGCCGAGTCCGCTGTGCCCGGTGGTGATTTCCCAGCGGCCCGCGCCGTCACCCCCGCCGGAGGCCTCCGCCTTGCCGGCACTCCGGGGAGCCGCAATAACGCCCTGGCAGCTCACCACCGCGTGGTACTTGTCGGCGAGTTCCTGCACATCCGGGTGCAGGTCGTCCACGTCCCGGCCGAGCAGGATGCCGGCCTCTTTGACGTTGGGGGTGAGGATCAGCCGGTCCGCCCATGGTTCCAGCTCACCCTCGAGCTCGGGCAGGCAGCCCAAAGCGTAGGCATCGAGGATGATGGCCGGCGGCGTGCCGTCCGCGGGCATGGTGAGCATCCCGCGGAGCAGGTCGACCGACTCGTCCTTGTCGTCTAGGCCGGGCCCGACGAGGACCGCGTCCGCGGACGCCATCTTGTCGGTGAGGGCGGAGGCCGCGGAACCAGCGACGGACCCCGACGGGGTTTCCGGCAGGCCAAGCACCCCGGCCTCGGGGAGCGCCACCGCAAGCTGTACCGCCACGGACTCGGCCACGGCCATGGTGAGCCGGCCTGCGCCGGACCGGAGCGCCGCGACGCCGGACAGCAGCGCGGCCCCGGGAGTCGTCCTGGCACCGCCCACCACCAGCACGGTGCCGCGGTCATCCTTGCCGGACCCGCCGCCGGGCAGCCGCCAGTCCCTCAGCAGTGTCGGGGTAACGAGTTCAGCGCGGTTGGACATTGGCATCTCCTGAGTGTTGGGTCACCGGTACACCTTCGCTCATCAGGTGATCGGCCATATTGAAACTTTCCAGCTGCCAGGGGCCGGTGCCGTCCGGGCGGACGAAGCGGCTGACCGAGGCGTTGAGAATGCTGGACGCAGCTGCGATGTCCAGGAGTTCGCGTTCCGTCAGTCCTTCGAGGATGTACCGGATCAGCAGGATCACGGCGTCATGGCAGACCAGCATCACGCTCTGGCCGGGGTGCCGGCGGTCGAGGTCGGTAAGCAGGGACCGCAGGCGCAGGGCGACGTCGGCCCAGGACTCGCCCCCGGGCGGGCGGTAGTAGAACTTGCCCAGCCACCGCCGCCGCTCCGCTTCTTCGGGGAGCCGTGCTTCCACGCCGAGGGAGGTGAGCATGTCGAGGATGCCGAGCTCGCGGTCACGGAGCCGTTCGTCAACCAGGACCGGCGTCTGCCAGCCGCCGGTGGTGACGGCCAGTTCCGCCGTCTGCCGCGCCCGGAGATAGGGCGAGGACCAGACGGCGGCGCGGCTTTCATCCGGAAAACCTGCCAGCAGCCGCCCCAGCGCCAATGCCTGTTCGCGCCCGGTGTCGGACAGCTCGACGTCGGCGTCCCGGGCAGGGACCGGGATGACGTGTGCGCCGGTTTCGTGCGCAAGTGTCGCGGCGACGTTCCCCTCGCTTTCGCCATGGCGTACCAGCAGGAGCTGCGCCACGCCCGGCACCCCGCGTCCCGGACCGGTTGTCTGTCCGTTGTCATTCATTCGTGCCCCCTGCTGTCCGATGCTGCGTCGCTGTCACGTTACTACCGGTATTCCTCATTGTCGTCGCCGTCCCGGCCGGGCTGGCAGGATAGGACCATGCGCATCCTCATCGCCCCGGACAAGTTCAAAGGTTCGCTCACGGCACTCGAAGCCGCCGCTGCCATGGCCGAAGGTGCTTTGCGGGTTTATCCCGACGCCGAGACCGTCCAGTTTCCGGTCGCCGACGGCGGCGAAGGAACCCTCGAGGCAGCCGTTGCGGCCGGGTACGAGGAGCGGCTCAACGCGGTCGTCGGGCCCATCCTGGCTCCCGTCGGCGCTGCGTGGGCCATCCGCAAGGATGCCTCCGGGGCAGCCACCGCTGTCATTGAAACCGCCCAGGCGTCCGGTCTGGCCCAGATGGAGCCCACCCCGGCCAACGCCCTTCGCGCCCACAGTTACGGGTGCGGCCAGCTGATTGCCGCCGCCTTGGACGCCGGTGCCACCGAGATCGTGCTGGGCCTGGGCGGCTCGGCCATGAGCGACGGGGGCAGCGGAGCGCTCCGTGCCCTGGGGCTCAAGCCGCTGGACGCTGCCGGGAACGTGGTGCCGCTGGGCGGCGGCTCGCTTGCCGACGTGGCCGCCGTGGATGTCAGCGGACTGGATCCCCGGCTCGCTGCGGTCACGTTCCGCATCGCCGTGGACGTGCAGAGCCCGCTGTACGGGGAGGACGGCGCCGCGCACGTGTTCGGCCCGCAGAAGGGCGCCGACGGGGACGCGGTGGAGCTGCTCGACGCCGGCCTCCGCAACTGGGCATCCGTGCTGCGCCAGGCCACCGGCCGGGAGGTCAACATCCCGGGGGCGGGCGCGGCGGGCGGGTTCCCGGCGTCGTTCCTGGCCTTCGGCAACGCACGGCTGGAAGGCGGCTTCCAGCTGGTGGCGGGCCTCACCGGCCTCGCCGGAAAACTGTCCCAGACGGACCTGGTGATCACCGGGGAGGGTTCGATGGATTCGCAGTCGCTCACGGGTAAGGCGCCGATCGCGCTCGCCGATGCCGCCCGCGAGCTCGGCATCCCCGTGATCGTCGTGGCCGGACGCATCCTGGTCACCCCGGAGGACCTCGCCCCGCACGGCGTGGTGGCCGCCGCGCAGCTGCTGGACCTCGCGGAAAGCCCGGCCGACGCCGTCGCGAACGCCGCAAAGTACCTCATCCGGGCCACCAGCCAGGTTCTGGAAGGGGCCTAGAACCTCAGCTTCCGGTCTCATAGTGCGGCTCGGCCACCGGCTTGGATTCCGGAGAGCCCTTCTCGCGGAGATAGACGGAGGCACCCACAAGCACGGCGACGGCCAGGAACTCGCTCTGCCAGTTCTGGAAGGATTCGAACCAGAAGCGGCTGGATCCGAGGTACTGCAGCACCGTGACCGCCGGCTGCCCGTGGCTTTGCTGTTCCTCGCTGTACGCTTCACTGCCGCCCACGGCGTGGAGGGCGATGGACATCAGGAACAGCAGCAGGAACATGAGCGACAGGGAGTGCTCGTAGAGCTTGAGGACCCAGCCGCCGCGCCGCACCGGCCATGGTGTATTGGCCTTGAGGGGTAGATCCCGCGGGTCCTGGTCCTGCGGGAAGTCCTTGTCCATCGGCTTCGACTCCGAGGATCCCTTCTGGAACAGGAAGACGGTCAGGATGACGTACATGCCCATCTGCAGGAACTCGGACTCCCAGTTTTCAAAGGTCGCCTCCAGGAACGAGCCGGTCCCGAGGTACTCAAGCACCGAAACGGCCGATTGTCCGTGGGTCACCTGGTCCTCGCTGTAGTCGGCGGCGCCACTGAAGACCATCCCGCCGAAGAGCACGAGGAAGAGGCCGATGTTCGCCAGCATCAGGCCGTGTTCCTTCACCCACTTGCCCATGGTTCCTCCCGGAGATGTGCTGCGGTGGTGACTTGTAGCGCTTGTCATGTCGTTTTCCTTTGGGTTGCCCGCTGACGGAGCCTGACGGGCACGTAGACGAGGAGGACCAGCAGGGCCGCCAGCAGCGCGGCTCCGGCGGTAAGCCCCGCCGTCCGTCCGGCCGTGACATCGAAGACCAGCGCTGAGGTACCGACGCTGAGGAGTCCGACGCCGGCCAGGGCCACCTTCGCGATCCGGTCGGCGCTGGACACCAGCGTCTCCTTGAGGCGCAGGCGGAACAGGCGGCGGTGCACGCTCACGGGCAGCAGGATCAGCGCGGTCGTGAGCGCAGCCAGTGCCACATTGGCGAGATACAGATTGACCTGGAAGTCGTCCAGCGTTTGGAACCTTGCCTGGAACGGCAGGGTCAGGAGGAAGCCCGCCAGGAGCTGCACGCCTGTTTGCAGAACCCGGAGTTCCTGCAGGAGTTCGATCCAGTTACGGTCCATCTGTTCCTCGACGGACTCGTTCCTCCCGTTCCTCGCGGGAGCTGCTGGATCGGACACTGGGTGAACCTCCGGTGAATGCGGATCGGACTGCGGGCGGCACTTAAGAGTCAACCTAGGCTTGAGACTTACTAAATACAAGTTAGTACTAAGTCTGCTGATTATTTTGCAGGTAGGGTGGAACTGTTTACTTCGCTGGGATAGTTTCGAGGAGCCGGTACGCGCCGGAGGCCGCGGAAATATCACTGAAACCGACATGTTGGGTAGGTGGACCATGAGTGATTCGAGCAAGCAGCAGGACCAGCCGCAGGACCCCCGCGGTGGCTATTACTCCGGCTCCTTTCCGGAGCAGGTCCAGGAACAGCCGGGCCTTACCGCGCCCATGGAACCCGCCCCTGACCATGGTGAAGAAAGCTACCGGGGCAGTGAGGCGCTGCAGGGCAAGGCTGCGTTGATCACGGGCGGGGACTCCGGAATCGGCAAGGCCGTCGCCATTGCCTTCGCCCGGGAAGGCGCCGACGTCGCGATCTCCTACCTCCCCGAAGAGGAAGAGGACGCCCAGGACACCGCCGAGTGGATCCGGAAGGCGGGCCGTAAGGCCCTGCTGATCCCCGGCGACGGCAGGAGCGAGGACTTTGCCGGCAGGATCGTGGCGGACGCCGTGGCGGAGTTCGGCCGCCTGGACGTGCTGGTCCTGAACGCGGCGTACCAGAAAAACCGCGACAGCTTCGAGTCGTTGCCCACCGAGGAGTTCGACCGGGTCTTCCAGACCAACCTGTACTCGCTGATCTGGACGGCACGCGCGGCGGTGCCGCATCTGAAAGCCGGCGCCTCGATCATCACGACGGCGTCCATCCAGGCATTCAACCCGTCGCCGGAACTTATCGACTACGCCATGACGAAGGCGGCGCAGGTCGCCTTCACCAAGGCCCTGGCCCAGGAGCTCGGGCCAAAGGGGATCCGGGTGAACGCCGTGGCGCCCGGGCCCATCTGGACGCCTTTGATCCCGGCGACCGAGTGGCCGGACAAGCTGCCGAGCTTCGGGCAGGACACCCCGCTGCAGCGTGCCGGCCAGCCGGCGGAACTGGCACCGGCATACGTGCTGCTCGCCTCGGACCATGGCTCCTACATTTCCGGCGCGGTGCTTCCGGTCACCGGCGGAAAGGGCCTTTGAGGCAACCGCATCCGCGCCCCTTCGCCGGGGCATCCAGCACGTCAGGTTCACCACGATTCCAACAGCAGGAGGAATGTCATGAGTCAGGACAACCAGCAGGACCCGGTCGAGGAAGCCGGCGGCTACGGGACCCCGAGCGTGGAGCAGGAACTGCCCGGCGGGGGCGCCGAGGAGTCCGGCGCGCAAGACCAGGACAATGCAGGACAACCCGGAGCGGGAAGCTCCGGAGGAACGGAGGAACAGATGAGTTCAGAAAACGCCGGTGCGGACACCGCGTACGACAAGCCCTCGTCGGAGGAGCCAGAGGTCGCAGTGCCCTCCTCGGAGGCCGACATCGATGAAAACAACACCGAGGATCCGGATTCCGGCCGGCCGTTCTCCTCGGAGCCGGGCCAGGATGCAAGCGGGCTGCCGGACGGTTCCGGCACGGACCTGCCGGAGAGCAAGTCGCCGAACGACAGCGGTGACGACGAGGCATCGTTCGACGCCGGCTGACCCGGCGTCGCCAACCGCACAATGCGGAAGGCCGGCATCCTGCCACCCCCCGGTGGCTGGATGCCGGCCTTTTTGTTGAACTGGCCTTTCGTTGAGCCAGCGGCCATGTTAGGGCCGGCGCCGCTAGCGGCGCTTCTTCGGTGCGCGCCGCGCGGCTGCGTTGGCCGCAGCCCTCCCTGCCGCCACAGCCGCAGGCTCTTCGGTTTCGGGCTCCGCGACAGTGCCGCGGGCGTTGGCGATCGCCTTCATCCCGTGGTAAATCACCAGAGCCGCCGCCGAACCCAGGGCAATCCCGGTGAACTTCAGTTCCCCGATGGTCCAGGTGTAGTCGGCGATGCCGACAATGAGCGCGACGGCGGCGGTGGTCAGGTTCACCGGGTTGGAGAAGTTCACCTTGTTCTGGACCCAGATCTTCACGCCAAGGATGCCGATCATGCCGTAGAGCATGGTTGCGGCGCCGCCCAGCACACCGGCGGGGACGGTCGCGATGAGCTCACCGAACTTCGGCGAGAAGCTCAGCAGCACGGCGAAGAGGCCGGCCACCCAGTACGCGGCGGTCGAGTAGACCTTTGTCGCCGCCATGACGCCGATGTTCTCCGCATAGGTGGTGGTGCCGGAGCCGCCGCCCATGCCGGCAAGGACCGTCGCCGCACCGTCGGCCATCAGCGCACGGCCGGAGACGCCGTCGAGGTTCTGGCCGGTCATGGCCGAAACGGACTTTACGTGGCCGATGTTCTCGGCAACAAGCACCAGTACCACCGGCACGAAGAGGCCGACGACGCCCAGGTGGAACTCCGGCGTCTGGAAGTGCGGCAGCCCGATCCACGCGGCACCGTCCATCTTGGAGTAGTCCACCTCGCCGCGCATCATCGCGACAAGGTATCCGACGACGACGCCGACGAGGATGCTCAGCCGGCCGAGGATACCGCGGAAGCCGACGCTGACCAGGATGATCGTGGCCAGCGTGATGAGGGCGGTGACCGGGGCGGCGTCGAAGTTGTTCTTGGCCGCGGGTGCGAGGTTGAGCCCGATCAGCGCGACGATGGCACCCGTGACGATGGGCGGCATCAGGCGGTTGATCCAGCCCGCGCCGAACTTCTGCACCACGGCGCCGATGATGGCAAGCCCGACGCCGGCCAGCACCACGCCGCCGAGGGCTCCGGCAACGCCGAACTGCTGCTGCGTGGCCATGATCGGGGCGATGAAGGCGAAACTGGAGCCGAGGTAGCTGGGAACCTGGCCTTTGGTGAACACGAGGAAGAGCAGCGTGCCGATGCCGGAGAAGAACAGCGTGGTGGCCGGCGGCATGCCCGTGATGATCGGAACCAGGAAAGTGGCGCCAAACATGGCCACGACGTGCTGCATGCCGACGCCGATGGTCAGGGGCCACGCGAGCCGCTCGCCGGGCTTGACGACCTCGCCGGGCCGGATGGATCTGCCGTTGCCGTGGAGCGTCCATTTGGTACCGAGCATGCTCATTGCCTGAGCCTTTCAGGGGATGTGTGGGGCGGGAAGGAATCTTCCGGAGCAACCTTACCGCGCGGTTGTTTCCGGCAGGCTTCGGCTACGGCGGGGCTGTGCGGGAGGTCACGGGACGTCTCGGGAAGCAGACAGCGTCCGTTGAAGTTGCAACCATGGACAGTGCAATCGCCCGGCACCCCGGGCAGGCCAGCGAAAGGGATCCCAATGACGATCGCCCATGAGGAAGCAGTAATTGACGCCGCCGCGGTGGACGCTATTTTTGCCGAGGCCCGTACGGCCAACGCCTTCACCGGCGACGTCACCGAGGAACAGGCCCGCGCCATCTACGAGCTCACCAAGTACGGGCCGACGGCGTTCAATTCGCAGCCGCTGCGCGTGACGTACGTCCGGTCCGTGCAGGCCCGCGGCACGCTCGTCAATGCCCTGTCCCACGGCAACCGGGCCAAAACCGAATCCGCGCCGCTCGTCGCGATCCTCAGCTACGACACGTCGTGGCAGGAGCAGTGGGACGCTTTCCTGCCCGGATACAACGCCCCCAAGGCAATGTACGACGCCGCCCCGGACCTGGCCGCAGCCACCGGCAACAACAATGCCCACCTGCAGGCCGGTTACTTCATCCTTGCCGTCCGCTCGCTTGGCTTGTCCGCCGGACCCATGACGGGTGCGGACTTCGCGGCCATTGACGCAGCCTTTTTCCCCGACGGCAGCCAGAAGAGCTTCCTGGTGGTGAACATCGGCCAGCCCGCCGCCGAAGCGTGGGGACCGGCCAAGCCGAAATTCGCGTACGAAGAGGTCGTCCGCACGGTCTGACGCTTCTGGCGCTGCCTCCCGCACGGTCTGACGCGGAGGTGCCTCCGGCACCGGCAGGACTCGCGGAGGTGCCTCCGGCACCATGGGGGACAGGCCGGAGGCACTCGGGACGCAATTCTGCGGGTGAGCGCAAGGCCGCATCCGGGACCACTTCCAGTCTAGACCGCACACGGCCCGCCAAACAGGGCCGCCGGCAGCGCCCCTGGCGCAAGGTGGTACGGGTGCGTGCAGCGGCCGTTCCGGAGGCGATTAAGGAGTCATATCGCGGGCACGCGGCGGCGAATCCGTCGGCGGGTGCGATACTTGGCTGACGCGATGATGCGTGCACGATTTTCGGGTATGGGGTGCGGACTGGGGGCCACAACATGATGCTTGACACCGCAACCCTGCGGGTCGCTTTGGCGGTGGTTGACTTGACCCTGCTTCTGCTTTTCTACTTCATCACGTTCCGCCGGACCCGCTCCGCCTACAGCGGCTGGTGGTGCATGGCCCTGCTCCTGTTCCTGGCCGGCAACGCAGCGTACCTCTTCGACGGCACCGTCCATCAGGTATGGGCCAATCCGTCCGGAAACGTCCTCCTGGTAGCCGGGGCGGCCAGTATCTGGGCCGGAGCCCGTTCATTGCGCACCACGGTGCCCAGGCCATGGCTTCTCGCGGCCGCGCCCGCCGTCACGGCCCTGACCTCCGCGGTGGACCATCCGGCCACCAACGTCTGGGCCGGAGGTCCTTTCTATCTGGCATCCATGGGCGTCCTGATCGGACTCGCCTGCCGGGAACTCTTCCTGCTCGACAGCAACTTTTCCCGCGCCCACCGGACCCTCGCCGTCGGGTCCGGCATCCTGGCGGTGTTCTACGGGGCCCGCCTGGTGGCCTTCGTGGCGGACGGGGCCGACGGGCCGGTGTTCCTCTCGGTGTTCGGCTCGGTCCCGACGACCCTGTTCTCGGCCATAATCCTGGTTGTTGCGTCCTTCACCATGGCCGAACTCAGCAACGAGCAGCTGAACCAGGATCTGCGGGCGAGGGCAACGTTCGACAGCCTTACCGGCCTGTTGAACCGTGCGGCGTTCCTGGAGCTCGCCGAGCACGAGCTCCGCCGCCTGAACAGGGTCCGGACCACGGGCTCCCTGGTACTGGCCGATCTTGACCACTTCAAAGCCATCAACGACGAGTTCGGCCACTCGGCCGGCGACTCGGCGCTGCAGGCTTTCGCCGACGCCTGCAGGGCCACGGTCCGCGCCACTGACCTCGTGGGGCGTTACGGCGGCGAGGAATTCATCCTGCTGCTCCCCGGAGTCCGCCCCGAGGTGGCCAGCGAAATCGCGGCCGAGATCAGCCGCCGCCTGGAGAGGCGGACGTCGGCCAGCGTCCCGCGCCTTCCCACCGTCAGTTACGGCATCGCGGCCACCAACCACGGGCGCGCGGAACTGTCCAAGATGGTGGCCGCGGCCGACGCGGCCCTCTACCAGGCGAAATCGCTTGGCAGGGACCGCTCCGTGCTCGCCAGCCACCTCGAGGAAAAGACCGCCTGAGGGCTAGGAGATCACGCCGTCGACGAGGGCCTTGGCCTCCGCCTGGACCTGCTTCAGGTGCTCAGGGCCCTTGAAGGACTCGGCGTAGATCTTGTAGACGTCCTCGGTGCCGGAAGGCCTGGCCGCGAACCAGGCGTTGTCGGTGACAACCTTCAGGCCGCCGATTGCCGCGCCGTTGCCGGGCGCCTCAGTCAGCTTGGCGGTGATGGTCTCGCCGGCCAGTTCCGTTGCGGTGACATCCGAGGATGACAGCTTGCCGAGCGCTGCCTTCTGCTCCCGGCTGGCCGCGGCGTCGATTCGTGCGTAGACGGGATCGCCGAACTGGTCGGTGAGGCCCTTGTAGAGTTGCGACGGCGACTTGCCGGTCACGGCGGTGATCTCCGAGGCCAGCAACGCCAGCAGGATTCCGTCCTTGTCCGTGGTCCACACGCTGCCGTCCAACTTGTTAAAGGACGCGCCGGCGGACTCCTCGCCGCCAAAAGCCCCCTCACCCGACAGCAGGCCGGGGACAAACCACTTGAAGCCCACGGGGACCTCGACCAGCTTGCGGCCCAGGTTCTCCGCCACCCGGTCGATGATGGAGGACGACACCAGCGTCTTGCCGATTACGGACTGCGGGTTCCAGCCGGTGCGGTTGCGGTAGAGGTAGTCAATGGCAACGGCGAGGTAGTGGTTGGGGTTCATCAGGCCGCCGTGTCCGTCGACAAGCGGGGTCACGATGCCGTGCCGGTCGGCGTCGGCGTCGTTGCCGGTGGCGACGTCGAACAAGGCGGACCCGTCCGCACCAGCAGCCATGCGGTTGATCAGCGATGCCATCGCCGACGGCGACGAGCAGTCCATCCGGATCTTCTCGTCCCAGTCAAGCGTCATGAACGCCCACTGCGGGTCGACCGTCGGATTCACCACGGTGAGGTCCAGGTGGTGGCGCTCGCCGATCTCGCCCCAGTAATCCACCGACGCCCCGCCCATCGGATCGGCGCCGATCCTGACGCCGGCCTCGCGGATTGCGTTGAGGTCCAGTACCGACGGCAGGTCGTCCACGTAGCTGCTGAGGAAGTCGAACTTGCCCGTGGTGCCGGCGTTCAGGGCCTCGGCGAGCGGAATACGCTTGACGCCCCGCAGCCCGTTCTCCAGCAGTTCGTTGGCGCGGTTGGCGATCCAGCCGGTGGCATCGGAGTCGGCCGGGCCGCCGTGCGGGGGGTTGTACTTGAAACCGCCGTCGCCTGGCGGGTTGTGGCTGGGCGTGACCACAATGCCGTCGGCCTGCGGCGCCCCTGGAGCGGAATTCCTGTTGTGGGTGAGGATGGCGTGGCTGAGCGCCGGGGTGGGCGTGTAACCGTGGCGGGCGTCGACCAGCACGTCCACGCCGTTCGCCGCGAGCACCTCCAGGGCCGAGTTCTGGGCCGGTTCACTCAGCGCATGCGTGTCCTTGGCCAGATACAGGGGCCCGGTGATGCCCTGGCCTGCCCGGTATTCCACGATCGCCTGGGTGATGGCCACAATGTGCGGCTCGTTGAAGGAAGACTTCAGGCTGGAGCCGCGGTGGCCGGAGGTGCCGAACACTACGCGTTGCCCGGGGTCACTTAAGTCCGGCGAAACGTCGTAGTACGCATCCAGAAGCGCAGTGAGGTCAACAAGGTCTTGGGGTTGGGCAACAGTGCCCGCGCGGCTAGCCATGGCATTAGCATGCCAGACGAGAGGGGAGCACAACAGAATTTGTCCACATTCGGGGCCCTGTGACGCCGAAATTCCCGATCATTCCCAAACAGGCGGCGGTACGCTGGATTGAGGGACTAAAAAGGGGACTTCCATGACTGATCAGCCGACTTCGGGCCAGGACGACCGGCAGCACGGTGAGCAGCCGCCGTCGTATTCTCAAGGGCACGGCCAGCAGCCTCCCAGCCCCTACGGCCCGGCCTACGGCCACCCGGGCCAATATCCGGTGCCCGGCCAGGCCGGCCCGGGCTACAGCCCCTACGGGCAGGCCGGCCAGCAGTACACCGCTCCCGGCCCGGGACGCGCGGGCTACAACGCCTACGGCCAGCCGGGCTACTACGGAGTTCCGGCAGAGCCCAAAGTCCTGAGCATCGCCAGCCTTTGCTGCGGGATCGCGGCGCTTGTGGGCTTCGGGTTCTTCCTGCTGCCGCAGATCGCCGCCGTCATCCTGGGACACATGGCGTTGGCGCGGGAGCCCGGAGGCCGCGGGCTGGCCATAGCCGGGCTGGTGCTCGGCTACGTGGGGATCGCTCTCACCATCCTGGTCATCGTGATACTCGGGATCGTGTTCAGCAGTGCACGCTACAGCGGCTACGGCGTGTAGCTGGCGCCCCAGCCGGCCAGCAGTGAGCGCGCGTGAGCCAGCAGTGACCCGGCAGTGCCTCCGGGCCTACGGAACCTCTGACAGCAACCGCCGGACCGCCTCGGTTACGGCAGCCCGGAACTCAGTGTGGTCCGCGACCTCCGCCGGGAAAATTTCCCTGACCGCCAGCAGCCGGTCGGCGAGCCCGGCTTCTGAGCCGGCCGCCGCTTCCCGCAGCGCCTCCGCCATGGGGTCGTCCAGAACCAGGGGCCGGCCGTTCGCGTCCCGACCCCGGTAGACGAAAACCATCCAGGCGGCGACAAGCAGGGCACCGGAACGCGGGACTTCGCCGGCGGAGAGGCGGTCCGCCACCGTCCCGAGGATCCTGACCGGCAGCTTCTGGGAACCGTCCATGGCGACCTGGATGGTGGTGTGCCCAAGATTCGGATTGGCGAACCGGTCCAGGATCGATTCGCCGTATTCGGCCAGGTCCATTCCCGGCGGGGCATCGAGCGTGGGGATGATGTCGTCGCGCTGCAGGCGGCGTGCCTCCTCCACCAGTCCGCCGGCCGCAACCGCCTCAGCGATCGTCGGGTACCCCCGCAGGGCCCCGAGGTAGGCCAGCAGGGAGTGGGTGGCATTGAGCATCCGCAGCTTGGCGACCTCGAACACGCCGACGTCGTCCGTCAGCGTCGCCCCGGCCCGTTCCCACGCCGGGCGCGGCCCCGCGAAATTGTCCTCGATCACCCACTGCCCGAAAGGCTCGGCAACCACCAGGCCCTCGTCCCGGACCCCCAGGACCTGTTCTGCTTCCCGGCGGTTCGCCTCGGTTGTCGCCGGGACGATCCGGTCCACCATGGTGGAGGGGAACGTGACAGCCGTGCCCAGCCATTCCAGCATCCCCTCCGCTCCCGCCGCCTCCGCCAGGGCCATGACCAGGCCGCGGGTAACGCCGCCGTTCGACACCAGGTTGTCGCAGCACACCACCGCGAACGGAGCGCCCGAGGCGGCGTAGCGCCGCGCCAGCCCCCGCGCCAGCAGGCCGAGGGGCGTGCGGGCAGCGCCGGCAGTACCCTGGCCCGAGAGTTCGGCCTTAAGGGCCTCGACGTCGGCCGCCACACCCGCGTTGCCGAGATCTAACCCGCCCCGGAGCGTCCGCGGGTAACCCTTTTCCGTGATGGTGAGGGACGCGAGATGGACGCTCTCCGCTGCCAGGGTCCGCAACACATCCTCGGTATCCGTTCCCGGGAACGCCACCCTGCGCATCGACCCCATGACACGCAGGGAGGCGGAGTCCCGGGCCTTGGTCAGCACCGAATAGAGGCCGTCCTGCGGGCCGAGCTGTTCCGCCACCCGTGCCGAACGGCCCGTGACGCCAAGGATTCCCCACCGGGTGTCCCCAGTGGCCGCGGCGGCGTCCTCGGTGTAGACGGCCTGGTGCGCCCGGTGGAAGGCGCCCACCCCGAAGTGGACAATGCCGGTGCTGAGGGCGCGGGGATCCACAGCGGGGCCGGACACTCCGGGGCGTTCCGCCGTCGCAGCCAAAGTGGCTAGCGAGAGGCGGCCGGTAAGGGTGATTGCAGACATTCTTGGCCTTTCAGCGGCGGGGAGGGCGGCGCTGAGGGCCGCCCGGCGGTCAGTCGGTGTCTTCCCGGACCTGGGAAACAAGCTGGGTCGGATTGACGAACCGGAGGGCCACGACCAGCAGGACCATCATCATGAGCATGTACACGACTGCCATCGCGTCGACGGACTGCTGGGCACGGATGCCGGCCCCTGTCATGGCCGTGAACAAGGCTACGACGAGGGTGTCCGAGGTGGAGTCCGAGGTCAGGAACGTCAGTTCGAACATGCCCACCGTCCGGACCAGGACCAGAACCGCGGCGGCGAGGATGCCCGGTACCAGGAGCGGAGCGAGGATCCTCGTGAAGAGCCGCAGCATGTTGGCCCCGCACATCCGGGCTGCCGACTCGATGGACGGGTTGATCTGCTCGATGAACGGCGTCATGGTCAGGATGACGAACGGGATGGACGGGACCAGGTTGGCCAGGATCACGCCGGTCAGGCCGGGCGCAAGGTGGTAGTACGTCAGCAACGTCGCCAGCGGGATGCCGTAGGTGATGGGAGGCATCATGATCGGCAGCAGGAAGACAAGCATCATGATGCTCTTGCCCGGGAAATTGCGCCGCGCCAGCACGTAGGAGGCCGGTGCCCCGATCAGGACCGAGATTCCGACGACGGCGACGGAGACGGTCAGGGTGGTGCCGATGACCTGGCCGAGGTCGTACTCCTTCCAGGCGTCGGCGTACCAGGCGGGCGTGTAGCCGGCGGGCAGCCAGGTATCAAACCACTCCTTGGCGAAGGAGTTGACCACAACGGAGGACACAACACCGAGCAGCAGCAACAGGAAGACGGCCATGCTTCCCCAGATCAGGAAGGTGCCCGGGGAGGCGGCCAGCGGCCGCTTGGCGGCGGCCGGCGCGGCGCCCGACTTCGTTTTCAGTGCAACACTCATCAGCCCTTACCTCCGGTGGATCCTTTGTACATGCGGGAGCGCCAGATCAGCACCAGGACGATGACGATCAGTTCCACGGCGCCCATGACGATGGCCGCGGCGGACGCGAGCGGGTAGTCGAACTGCTGTCCCCAGGCGTTGTAGGCCACATAGGCGATGACCCGGGTGGACCCGGACGGGTCGCCGACGAGGATGGCCGATGGAAAGACGCTGAAGGCCAGGACGAAGGTCAGGCAGAACGTGATCGCCAGGCCGGGCGCCAGGAGCGGCAGGGTTATCCGGCGGAAGCGCTGCTTCCAGTCCGCACCCAGGGTCCGGGCTGCCGCCTCAAGGGAGGGATCAATGCCGGAAAGGTAGGACAGGATCAGAAGGAATGCGAAGGGAAATCCGGAGATGATCAGCGACCAGAGCACGCCCCAGTAGTTCTGGACCAGCTGCAGCGGTTCGAAGCCCAGAAGGCCCAGGAAGCGGTTCAGCCAGCCGCGCTGGCCGAAGAAGTTCAGCAGGCCCTCGGCGGTGAGGACGGTGCCGAGTGTGATCGGGATGACCAGGACGGTGGTCAGCGCCCGCTTGCCGCGGAACTTCCCGCGCATTTTGTAGGCGATCGGCACCGAGACCAGGACGTTCAGCAGGGCGGCCGGGAGGGCCAGTTGCAGGGTCACCCAGATCGAGTCCAGCCCCCGGACCGATGGGTCCGTGAAGAACTTCACGTACGCACCGAACAGTCCGCCGGTCTTCGGCTGGAACGACAGGCCCAGGCCGTAGACGAACGGGTAGACGAACAGCACCAGCGCGAACAGCAACGCAGGCAGCAGCAGGAGCAGGAGCTTGTCGATCCCGCGCTCCGCCAGCCGGTGGGAGAGCGCGGGCCGGTTGGCTGTTTCCTGCTTCGCCCGGCCCGGGCGCTGCCCGGTGATGGTCACAGCGCCGCCCCCTCAAGTTCAGGGGCGGCCTTCATCGCCGGCGCCAGATCGGCGGGGAAGACCAGCACCCGGTCCTGCGACGCCGTGAGCGTGACGCGCTGGCCGGCTTCCACATAGTGCGCGGTGCGCACGTGCAGGGGCTTGCCGGCGTCGGACCTCGCCTCGACGGCGAACTCGCGGCCCTGGTATTCCACCACCTCAACCGTGGCGTCGATGGTGGCGAGGCCGGCGGGCGCCGTGCCTGCCGGGGCGATGTCGAAGTCCTCCGGCCGCAGGCCGATCTTCACGGCGTCGCCGGCACGGAGCGGGTCCTTTGCGGAACCGGTCACCGTGGTGCCGAGGACCGAAACGGTGACAGCGCCGCCGTGGACCCGCTCCACGACGCCCTCAAGCAGGTTGCGGTATCCCATGAAGTCCGCGACGTGCCAGTTGGCCGGGTGTTCGTGGAGCTCCTGCGGCGTGCCGACCTGCTGCACCTCGCCGAGGCGCAGGACCACGAGCCGGTCCGCCAGCGACAACGCTTCCTCCTGGTCGTGCGTCACGTAGAGGGTGGTGAGGCCCAGCGACTGGTGGAGGCGGCGGATCTCGGTGCGCATCTCCAGGCGCAGCTTCGCGTCCAGGTTGGACAGCGGCTCATCCATGAGGACCAGCGGCGGGCGCAGCACCACCGCGCGGGCGATTGCCACGCGCTGCTGCTGGCCGCCGGACATCTGGCCGGGAAGCTTCGACGCGTGCGGCCCGAGCTGGACCAGTTCGATCGCCTCGGCCACCCGCTTCCTGATCTCCGCCTTGGGGACGTTGCGCATTTCCAGGCCGAACGCGATGTTCTTCTCCACGGTGAGGTGCGGGAAGAGGGCATAGTTCTGGAAAACCATGCCGAAGCCGCGCTTCTCGGGCGGCAGCTGGTCGATCTGCTTGCCGTCCATGAGGATCCGGCCGCCGGTCAGCGGCAGGAGCCCCGCCAGGCAGTTCAACGCCGTCGACTTGCCGCAGCCCGAGGGTCCGAGCAGCGCGATGAACTCACCGCTGCGGATCGAGAGGTTGAGGTTCCGGAGCGCGTTTTGCCCGCCGAATGACCGAGCCACATTCTCCAGCTCGAGGGTCTCAAAACTCGTGGCGTGAATGCTCATTTCTTCTGCTCAACCTTTCCGGTGGCCACCTGCGTGTCCCAGGTGTCGAAGGCCTTCACCAGTGCAGCGGCATCGATGGGGGTGGCCTTGGGGTTGTCCTTGATGAGGGCGTCGTATTCGGGCCGGCCGAACTTCTGGATGACGTCCTTGCTGGCCTGCGGAGCGAGGTCAACGGTGACGTCCTTGATGGCCGGGCCGGGGTAGAAGTAGCCGGTGTCAAACGTCTTGGCCTGCTGTTCCGGGGTCAGTGCGTACTGCAGCACCTGCAGGATTGCCGCCATCTTGTCCGCGGAAACGCCCTTGGGAACGGCGGCGTACTGCGCATCCGTGACCCAGGTGAAGTTCTTGAGCGCCTGCGTCTTGAAGTTCTCCGGAACCTGGCCCAGGGCGCGGGGGTTGATGTCCCAGCCCGTGGTGGTGAGGGCCATGTCCCAGGTGCCGTTCTTCAGGTTGTTCATGGTGACGCCGGTGCCGGTCGGGTAGGAGGAGACGCTCTGGTTAAGCTGCTTGAGGTAATCCCAGGTCCTGCTCCAGCCGTTCACCGGGTCCTTCGGATCGGAGTCGCCGAGGATGTAGGGCAGGCCCATGAGGAACGTCCGGCCGGGGCCGGAGTTGGCCGGACGGGCGTAGCCGAAGCGGCCCGGGTGTTCCTTGGCCCAGGCCAGGAGCTCCTCCGCCGTGGTGGGCGGGTTCGGGACCTTCTCCGGGTTGTATTCGAGCAGCGGCCCGGAGGGGTAGTAGACCAGTTCGACGGCCTGGTCCTCGGCCAGCTTCTGCATCGCCGCCGCGGGCTCCTGGTAGTTCGCCATGTTGCCCAGGCGGTCCTTGTAATCCTTTGCCACCGGAGCGAAAAGACCCTCGCTGATGCCTGCGGCAAGGCCGTCGGTACCGGTCAGCACGAGGTCGATCTTCAGGTTTCCGGCCTGCTGCTGGGCCTTAACCTTGCCGGCCATGTCCGGGGCACCTGCCGTCTCCCAGGTCACCGAGGAGATGATGTCCGGGTGGTCCTTTGCAAACTGGTCGAAGATGGCGCCGGTCAGTTGCTTGTTGCCGGCGACGTCGAGGATGTTGAGGGTGACGGCCTTGGAGGGCTTCTCCGGAACACTGCCGGCGGACAGCGTCGTGGCCGAGGCGTTATCGCTCCCGGGGGCGCCGCAACCTGTGGCCAGCAGCCCGGCGACGCCGAGGGTTGCTGCCCACTGGACTCTTCTAGATGCTCGCATGGGACTTCCTTTCATTGCGTCCGGCAACGTTGCCGGACGGACGCTCGCGGATAGCGGAGGGAACTACAGATGTGGATTGCCGGACAACGATTTCGATTGGAAGGTCTCCGGCGGCGCGGGGTACCGAGTGGGGATCCAGAATGTCGACCAGCCGGTCGACGGCGGCACTGCCGACCTTGCGCAACGGTGCGCGGACGGTGGTCAGTGCGGGCGAGATGAGCGTTGCGGCGTTGATGTCGTCGATGCCCACCACGCTCATCTGGTCCGGAACGTTGATGCCCCGGGCATGCAGGCGGGCAACGATGCCCAGGGCCATGAGGTCGTTGTAGGCCAGGACGGCGGTGAGGCCCGCCGCGACGGCGAGGTCCGCGGCGGACTGGCCGCCGCCGAAGACGGGCGCGAAAGATCCCAAGGAGATGACGTCCAGGCCGGGAAGGCCCGGCAGGGCCTGCTCAATGCCGAGGCGGCGTTGCTGGTCCGACCATGAACCGGTAGGGCCGCCGGCATAGCCGACCTTCCGGTGTCCCAGGGCGTGCAGGTGCTCCAGCGCCTGGCGGACGATCTCCTGGTCGTTCACGGTGATGTCGGGAAGACCCTCCATGCGGCGGTTGATCAGCAGGACCGGGGCGCCTCCCAGCAGCGATGCCAGGTCCGTGTCGGACATCCGCGACGAGCACAGGATGAGCCCGTCAACTTGCGGCTTGAGTTTGCTCACCAGTTCCCGCTCCACGCGGCTGTCCTCATCGGAATCGGCCACAAAGACCGAGTAGCCCGCCGCCAGTGCCCGCGCCTGCACCCCTTTGGTGACCGAGGCGAAGTACGGGTTCTCCAGGTCCGGCACCACCAGTCCGAGGGTGCCTTTCCGGCCGGTGGCGAGTCCGCGGGCGGCGTGGTTCGGGGTGTAGCCCAGCTCGCGGGCCTTGTCGACGATCTGCTGGCGGGTGCGGGGAGCGACGAGATCCGAGGATGACAGTGCCCGTGACACCGTCGACGGCGAGACGCCCAGCGCCTTCGCCACGTCCCGGACCGTAATGGATCCCTTCATGCGCACTTCACCTAACATCGTCGTCGGTCGCCGCCATGTGCGGTCGGTCACATCCTGCAACCGTTTGCAACAGTCTGTCAACAGGTCGGCCAAAAATCATTTAACTTCGGTGCGGCTGGCGCTCGGGATTCCGGAAAAATATTGGAATTCCGTTGCTTTATCAAAAGCCCCCGTGCATATTTGTTCTTAGTTCAAACGCTGAATGTTGTTGCATTTTGTTTCAAAGGAGAGGCAAATTCATGAGTGACGCCACTGCATGGGCCATCGATCCGGACCGCGCCCTTCCTGCCGATCCCGCAACGCGCTCCATCGCGCGGGAGCTCTACAGCGCCGTTTCCGACCTGCCGATCGTGTCCATGCACGGCCACGTCGAGGCCGAAGTGTTCGTGGACAACCAGTTCTTCGGAAATCCGGCGGAGCTGCTGGTGATCCCGGACCACTATCTGGTGCGGATGCTGGTGTCCCAGGGCTATTCGCCGGCGGAGCTCGGGGTCGCCGACCGGCAGGACGCGTCCCTGGCGGAGCAGGACGGCCGCCTGATCTGGCGGCGTTTCTGCGAGAACTGGAAGCTGTTCCGCGGGACGCCCACGCGTTACTGGCTGGAGCACGAGCTCGCGGTGGTTTTCGAGACGCCGCTGCAGCCGTCCGCTGAGAATGCCGATGTCCTCTACGACAAGCTCTCCGCCCTGCTCCAGACCGAGCCCTTCCGCCCGCGGTCGATTCTTGACCGCTTCAACGTGGAAATTCTTGCCACAACCGATTCCGCGTTGTCGGACCTGTCCGCCCACCGCAAACTTAGTGATGCGTTGGGACCTGGCCGGATCGTCCCGACGTTCCGCCCGGACTCGCTGCTGCACGTCGACCATCCCCGGTGGCAGGACGAAATCCGGATGCTTTCCGAGGTTTCCGGGGTGGAAGTGGTGGACTACGGCAGCTTCCTGGCGGCCCTCCGGCAGCGCCGCGGCGCGTTTGTCGACGTCGGTGCCCGGGCCACCGACCACGGACACCTGCTGGCGGACACAACACCGTTGCCGCAGGCGGAGGCACAGCGCATATTTGCGGCAGCAATCCGCGGAGAAGTGACCCCTGAGGAAGCCCAGGCCTTTTCGGGCAGCATGCTGTACGAAATGGCCAGGATGTCCGTGGAGGACGGCCTGGTAATGCAACTCCACCCCGGGGTGCTGCGCAACCACTGCCAGAGCATCTATGACTCCTACGGGCCCGACAAGGGCTTCGACATTCCGGTCAGCGTGGAGTTCACACGTTCCCTGCGGCCCCTGCTGGACAGCTTCGGCATGAACAAGGACTTCCGTTTCATCGCCTTCACCACCGACGAGACTGTCTATTCCCGCGAGCTCGCGCCCCTCGCCGGCAGCTATCCGGCCATGAAACTCGGGGCCCCCTGGTGGTTCCTGGACAGCCCGGAACAGATGCGGCGCTTCCGTGAGTCCGCCGTCGAAACCGCCGGGTTCTACAACACCAGCGGCTTCGTTGACGACACCCGGGCGCTCGCCTCCATTCCGGCCCGCCACGACCTGTCCCGCCGGATCGACGCCGGCTACCTCGCCCGGCTCGTCGCCGAAGGGCGGCTCGGCCTGGCGGAGGCGGCGGAGACCGCCGTCGACCTCACCTACAACATTCCGCTGCAGTCGTATGCAGCCCGCAACTGATCCCGAAGGAACGCCATGACGATACCTACACTCGGAGTCCTGCCCGGCGGCGCCGCGCGCATCGGCTGTCCGGCGCACGGGCGGGGTGCCTGACCGTGCAAACAACACCTGCGCTGATGACACTTGAAAACTGCACGCTCCGGCTGGCCGCAAACGACGAAGTCGCCGTCGCCACCCGCGACCTCACCGCCGGCACGGTCCTGGCGGCCGAAGCGGGACCTGGACTGGAGGTACGGGCCAACGTGCCCCGGGGACACAAGATCGCGCTCGCCGACGTGCCCGCCGGAACATCCGTGCACAAGTACGGGCAGTCGATCGGCCGGGCCCTGACCACGATCCGGCGCGGGGACCATGTCCATACCCACAACCTCGGCATGGACCAGGTCCAGCAGGACTACGCCTTCGGGACCTCCCGCATCACTCCGCAGGCACCGGCGGGTGAGCGGCCGACGTTCAAGGGCTATCGCCGCGCCAACGGGAAGGTGGGGACCCGCAACTATGTGGGGATCCTGACGTCGGTCAACTGCTCGGCGAGCACGGCGCGGATGATAGCGGACCAGTTCCGCGGGGCCGCGCTGGATGCGTTCCCGAACGTGGACGGCGTCTTCGCGCTCACGCACGGGAGCGGCTGCGGCATGGTGCTCGGCAGTTCCGGCGCGGAGGTGCTGGTCCGCACGCTCCGCGGCTATGCCCATCACCCCAACTTTGCCGGGCTCCTGGTGCTGGGGCTGGGATGCGAGATGCTGCAGACGGAACGCTTCCTCGACGCCGACACTTCGGCCGGCTTCATCGAACGGCTCACCATCCAGGACTCGGGCGGAGTACGGGCCACCGTCAAGGCCGGTGTGGCCCTGATCCAGAAAATGCTGCCGGCCATCAATGAGCTTGAGCGGGAGACGGTCGATGTTTCCGAGCTGGTACTGGGCCTGAACTGCGGCGGTTCGGACGGGTACTCGGGCATCACCGCCAACCCGGCCCTCGGCGTCGCCTCCGACCTGCTCGTGGCCTACGGCGGCACTTCCGTGCTGGCCGAAACGCCCGAGGTTTTCGGCGCCGAGCACCTGCTGACGCGGCGTGCGGTCGCACCCGAGGTGGGCCAGCGGCTGTTGGACCAGCTTGCGTGGTGGCAGGACTACGCCACCACCGGCGGAGGAAGCCTGGACAACAACCCGTCGCCGGGAAACAAAGCCGGGGGCCTGACCACCATTCTCGAGAAGTCCCTGGGCGCCGTCGCCAAGGCCGGCCAGGCCGAACTGTCCGGTGTCTACGGTTATGCCGAACCCATCACAAACCGCGGTCTCGTCTTCATGGACACTCCCGGCTACGATCCCGTCTCGGTGACCGGCATCGTGGCTGGCGGCGCCAACGTGGTGTGTTTCACCACCGGCCGTGGCTCCGTGTTCGGCTGCAAGCCGGTGCCCAGCATCAAGCTGGGCACCAACACCGAGCTGTACAACAGGATGCCGGAGGACCTGGACGTGAACTGCGGCGTGATTGTGGACGGCGACGCCACGGTCCAGGAGGTGGGCGAGCAGATCTTCGCCCGGATCCTCGCGGTGGCGTCGGGCGAGCAGACCGTCAGCGAGGAACTCGACCTCGGGCAAGAGGAGTTCGTGCCCTGGCAGCTGGGGACCGTGACATGAGCACCGACACGGCGGTCATGCCGCGGCCTTCGGCCAGCGAAATCCTCGTGCGCAACCCGGTGGTGGCCGTACTCCGGGCGCGGCATGCCGACCAGTATGCGCCCGTCATCTCAGCCCTGGCGGAGGGTGGCGTGCGGTCAATCGAACTGACGCTCAGCACGGCGGGAGTCTTTGATCTCCTGCCACGTCTCGCGGGGGAGTTCGGTGCCGACGTGGAACTCGGCGTCGGCACCATCACCACAACGGCGGAGGCCGAACGGGCGCTTGACTGCGGGGCACGGTTGCTCGTCACTCCGGTGACCGACGCGGGCATAGTCCGTGCCGCCGTCGCCCGTGGCATCCCGGTGTTTCCGGGCGGTTTGACGCCCATCGAACTGCTCAGCGGATGGCGTGCCGGGGCCACCGCCGTGAAAGTGTTTCCGGCCTCGACCGTCGGACCGGGCTACACCGCCCGGGCGGTGCGGGTCAGCAGCGTCGTGGCAGAGGCGCTCGCCGCCCGGGGGCTCGGATGAACGCGCAGGCGGGCCACGGCCACGACGGAGCCAGTGAAGTGGTCACGCTCGGCGAGACCATGGCCCTGATGAAGGCCGCCACCCCCGGCCCCCTGGCCTTCACGGACTCGCTGGGCCTGGGGATCGGGGGAGCGGAAAGCAACGTCGCCATCGCGCTCCGCCGGCTCGGAACGACCGTGACCTGGGTGGGGCGCGCCGGCGCGGACAGCCTGGGGGACCTGGTGGTCCGCGAGCTGTTGGCGGAGGGCCTGGACGTGGTCTGCACCCGCGACGGAAGCGCACCGACAGGGCTAATGATCAAGGAACGCCGGACCAACCAAACGGCAAAGGTCTGGTATTACCGTTCCGGCAGCGCAGGCTCAGGGCTGGCGCCCGAGCATATCCCCGCGGACAAGATCTCGCGGGCCCGGCTGCTGCACATCACCGGCATCACGCCGGCGCTGTCAGATTCGGCGGCGAAGGCAACGCAGTACGCCGTCGACTGCGCCAAGGACTCCGGCACCCTGGTGTCCTTTGACCTTAACTACCGGTCCGCCCTGTGGTCCAAGGAAGAGGCGTCGGACGTTTTCCGGCGCCTGGTCAGCCAGGCTGACGTTGTCTTCGCCGGCGACGACGAGGCCGCCATCGCCGTGGGACCAGCCGGGGATGTGCGGGAGCTGGCACGCAGGGTGGCAGAGCTGGGACCGTCCCAGGTCATCATCAAGCTTGGGGCGGACGGGTGCGCGGCCCTCGTTGACGGCATGGAGTACCGCCAGCCGGCCATTCCCATCCGCGCGGTGGACACGGTGGGGGCCGGTGACGCCTTCGTGGGCGGCTATCTCGCGGAACTGCTCAACGGGGAACCCGTGCAGCAACGCCTCCTGACGGCGGTGAAGACCGGCGCCTACGCCTGCCTGGTATCCGGCGACTGGGAGGGGATGCCGCGGCGCAGCGAACTCCCGCTGCTGGATGCCGCGGAACCTGTGAGCCGCTAAAGGCTTCTTCGGTACCCGGGCCGGATGTCGGCCCGGGTACCGAAGAAGTATGCCCGTCGGCTCAGCGCACGCCGCCCATGAGCTTCCTGATCGCCGGCGAGGCTGCAGCGAGGCCGACGGCGAGCAGCATGGCCGTTCCGCCGATGCCGATGAAGTACGGCAGCTCGTCCTTCGGGTTGTACAGGCCGGACAGGATGCCTGCCAGCGTGGTTCCGAGGGACACCGAAAGGAAGAACAGCGCCACCATCTGCGTGTGGAACGCCTTGGGAGCCAGCTTGGTGGTCACGGACAGGCCGATCGGGGAGAGGAACAGTTCGGCCAGGGTGAACAGGAACAGGATTCCCACCAGCGCGAGCAGCGGGGTCTTTCCCTCCCCGGCGAGGGGAATGAAAGCCAGGAACGCCAGGCCCATCACGAAAAGGCCGACGGAGAACTTCAGCGCCGAGCCGGGCTGCCTGTGTCCCAGCCGGGTCCACAGGGCCGCCATCACACCGGCGAAGATGATGATGAACACCGGGTTGATGGACTGCACCCAGGCCGCGGGCATTTCCCAGCCGAACAGGTTGCGGTCCAGCTTCTCCTCGGAATAGACGGCGATGAAGGTGAACTGCTGCTGGAACAGGGCCCAGAAGGCGGCCGAAGCGATGTACAGAGGAATGAAGGCGGCCACGCGGCGGCGCTCGGTGCCATTGACCTTCTTGCTGCTGAAGATCAGGGCGAAGTACAGCACGGACGCGCCGATGGCGGCGTACGCCATGGACATGGCCAGGTTCCCTGCATGCACGGCGCCGGTGGCAAGCAGCACGGCGATGACGGCGGCGATGGCGGCGAAGATCAGGCCGTACCGGGTGCGCTCGGCGGTGGGCAGGGGGTTGGGGACCAGGTGCGCTTCCTCGGGGAGCTTTTTGCGGCCCGCGGCGTAGATCGCCAGACCCAGGGCCATGCCGACGGCGGCAGCGCCGAAGCCCCAGTGGAAGCCTTGGCTTTCCTGCAGCCAGCCCGTCACGAGCGGGCCGATGAGGGCGCCAGCGTTGATGCCCATGTAGAAGATGGAGAAGCCGGCATCACGGCGTTCATCCTTTGCGCCGTAGAGGCTGCCGACGAGGGCCGTGGCATTGGCTTTAAGCCCGCCGGAGCCCACGCCCACCAGCACCAGGCCTGCAATCAGCCCCGGGATGCCCGGGACCAGGGCAAGGGCGACATGGCCGGCCATGATCATGACGGCGGAGCCGAACAGCACGCGCTCAGACCCGAAGAGCCGGTCCGCGAGCCAGGCCCCGAGGATGGTGGAGAGGTAGACGCCGCCGCCGTAGGCGCCGACCAGGCCTGCGGCGAGGCCCTGCTCAATCCCCAGGCCGCCCTCGGTGGCCGTGAAGTACATGTAATAGAGCAGGATTCCCTGCATGCCGTAGAAGGAGAAGCGCTCCCACATTTCTACGGAAAAAAGGCTGGCCAGCATCTTTGGGTGGCCGAAAAAGGACGTATCGCCCGGCGTTTTAGCGGGGGCATCGGGTAAATGAGTTGTGCTCATTTGCTTAATGCTGACACCGCGGCCCGGGATTGTCACATCCGCGGAGGGTCTAGGCAAGTCATGTCCGCAATGTGTCGCACCTGTTTCCCCGGTTGCCCTATCAGTTGGCGTCGCTTCAGCCCGGGTTTAGCAACTACAAGTGACAGGGCAACCGAACCGGGCGGCGGTGACTGGGCCGGCTACTCGGCGTCGAACATGATGACCTGGCGAACGGCCTTTCCGTCGGCGAGCTGGTCCATGGCCTCATTGATCTCGGCCAGGCTGATCCGCTTGGAGATGAGTTCCTCGACCGGCAGCTTTCCTTCGCGCCAGAGCTGGGCGTACTTGGGGATGTCCCGGGACGGCACCGCGGAGCCGAGGTAGCTGCCGACGATGGTCCGCGCTTCCGCAGTTACGGTCAGGGGCGAGATCGATGCCCGGGCCTCCGGCGAGGGCAGGCCGGCGGTGATTGTTGTTCCGCCGACGGCGGTGGCGGCGAAGGCGGTCTCGAAGGCGCGGGGGTTGCCGGCGCATTCGATGACGTACCGGGCCTTAATGCCGTCCTCGAGGACCTGCTGCGGGGTGAACGCCTCGTGGGCGCCCAGCCGGCGGGCATGCTCGAGTTTCTCCTCGAGGGTGTCGACGGCGACGATCCGGGACACTCCTTGGGAGATGGCAGTGATCAAGGCGGCCATGCCGACGCCGCCCAGCCCCACGATCATGACGCTGTCCTCCGGGCCAGGGCGGGCTGCGTTCAGGACGGCGCCGCCGCCGGTGAGCACGGCGCAGCCGAGTACTGCGGCGATGTCCGCCGGGATGTCGTCGCCGACCGGAACAGCCGAGGCCCGGTCCACCACGGCATGGGTGGCAAATCCTGAGACACCCAGGTGGTGGTGCACCTTTTCGCCACCGCGGCCCAGGTGGACCGACCCGTGCAGCAGGGTTCCCTCATTGTTGCTTTTCGATCCTGCGGTGCACGGAAGCCGGCCGTCCGCGGCGCAGTTTCCGCATTCCTCGCAGCGCGGCAGGAAGGACATGACCACGCGCTGGCCCGGCTGGAGGTCCGTGACCGCGGAGCCGACCTCGACGACGCGTCCTGCCGCCTCATGGCCGAGCAGCATCGGCACCGGGCGCACCCGGTTGCCGTCCACAACACTCAGGTCCGAATGGCAGATGCCGGCGGCTTCGAGCCGGATGAGGATCTCCGTGGGTCCGGGGCCGTCCAGCTCCAGCTCGGAAATGCTGATCGGCCTGGAGTCCGCGAACGGCCGCTGCCGGCCGATCTCCTCAAGAACTGCACCCGTGATCTTCATCGATCCCTCTCGTCGCCCCTTGGTGGTTGGTGTGAACGTTAGTCGTCACCTGTCCCAGCGTCCATTTGGCAGAGCCCCTGCCCTGGACTGCCCGGTGACGGGCCCGGGACATGGAGCTGGCCCGGGCATCCTGCCGACCGCGGGTGAGCATGTCCATTTTTCCGGCCCGCTGGTGGACTGGGTGCCACTATGTCCAGTGCCCGCGGCCAGGGGAGGGCATGCCCCGTTGGACTCTTATCCCGGAGGCGTAACGTGCAGGCCCGTGGGGTGCGCTTCCCGCGGCTGGCGATACGCTGGAGGCAGATCCAGAGTTCCGCGGAAAGGACGATCATGAGCGACTTCGACACTGTCACCGTGTCTGCTATTCCCGAGGGGGCCACTGTCCTCGATGTCCGCGAGGACTACGAATGGGTGGCTGGCCACGCAGAAGGCGCCCTGCACATCCCGCTCGACCAGCTCCCGGCCCGGCTCGAGGAACTGGACCCGGACGAGGACCTGTACGTCATCTGCCGCACCGGCGGGCGCTCCTTCCGGGCCGCCCAATGGCTGGTGGGCCAGGGATACTCCGCGCTGAACGTGGCCGGCGGGATGGACCAGTGGCTGGAAACCGGCAAGCCCCTGGTGGCCGACAATGGGCTCAAACCGGTAGTCCTGTAAGCGAAGAGAGAAGAGCCGATGCCCGCTTCCCCCGTTACCTACACCTTCCTCGGGCCCGAGGGAACTTTCACCGAGGCCGCACTGATGCAGGTGCCGGATGCGCGGGACGCGAAGCGCATCCCCGCGTCCAACGTGAACTCGGCGCTGGACAGGGTGCGGGACGGTTCGGCTGATGCGGCGATGGTGCCGATCGAAAACTCGGTGGAAGGCGGCGTCACGGCAACCCTCGACGCGATTGCCACGGGCCAGGAGCTGCGCATCCTCCGCGAGGCCCTGGTCCCGATCAGCTTCGTGCTGGTGGCACGCCCCGGCATCCGCATCGAGGACGTCCGCCGCATCTCCACCCACGGCCACGCCTGGGCGCAATGCCGGCTCTGGGTCGACGCCAATATTCCCAATGCGGAATACATCCCCGGCTCCTCGACGGCCGCGGCTGCGATGGGCCTCCTTGACGAAGACCCGCACTACGACGCCGCGATCTGCGCGCCCATCGTCGCCAGTGAGCAGGCCGGGCTGGCCGTCCTCGCCGAGAACATCGGTGACAACCCGGGCGCCGTGACCCGCTTTGTCCTGGTGGGCCGGCCCGGGTCGCTGCCGGAACCCACCGGTGCGGACAAGACCACCGTCGTGGTGCCGCTGCCGGAGGACCGCCCGGGTGCCCTGATGGAGATCCTGGACCAGTTCGCTACGCGGGGCGTCAACCTCAGCCGCATCGAATCCCGGCCCACCGGCCAGTACCTTGGGCACTACTTCTTCAGTATCGACGCGGACGGCCACGTGGCCGATGCCAGGGTCGCAGATGCACTTGCGGGGCTGCACCGGATCAGCCCGGCGACCCGGTTCCTTGGTTCCTACGGCCGGGCGGACGGGCAACGGACAGCCGTGTCCCCGCACACCTCCGATCAGGCATTCCGGGCCGCACATGCATGGGTAAAAGATATTCTTGGGGGAGCATCTGTGGTTCCGGAATATACCGGCAACGCTTCGCCCAGAGCGTAGCCGAATGCCCCTCCGGGCACTTCCACGCCTACCCAACAGTGCGTATGCTTGCCTGATCCATATTGGGGGAAGTCCCCTAACGGAGGGAGCAGGTCATGTCAGGTACCAGCACCGAAAACGACGGCCAGGGAATGATTGTGAACCCCAAGCCGAGGGCTGATAACCAGGACTGGGACGGCGACGACGCCGACCGTGCTGACCGGCTGCGCTTCGAGGAAGAGCAGGCCATGATCCGCGAGCAGTCCGAGGCCCGCGCCGCCAAGGCCGCCGCGGAGGCCAAGAAGTCCGCAGATGCTGCAAGGGCTGAATCGAAAAAGAAAGCCAGCGCCTAGTCTCCCGCGCCGTCCTTGACCCGCACCAGCAGTGAACCCGGTGCCACCTGCACCGTCACGGTAGTTGCCTCGCCCGAAGGATCGCCGTCGATCTGGGTGGCCATCGGTTCCGCGCTCCGGATAGTGACTTTGCCGGAGCGGTAGTAGGTCATCACCGGCAGGTTCCGCTTGTGCTTGAGCACGATTTTCGTATACATCGCCAGCCAGCCAATTGCGCTGCGCGGGCTCATCACCACCACGTCCAGCATTCCGTCGTCGATCATGGCCCCCGGGATGAAGTCGATCCCGCCGGGAATCAGCCCGCAGTTGGCGAAGAGCACGCTGCGGATTTTCCGGCCCTGTTCCGGCTGGTCATCGAGGGCGATGGAAACCTTCTTCCGGCGCCCGGGAAGGTGGCGCACTCCGGCCTCGGTATAGGCGAGCCAGCCCACGGCCTTCTTCAGGCCGTCGTTGGTGTCGCCCACGATCTCGGCGTCCATACCGATTCCGGCGATCACCAAGAAGGTATGTTCCGCCGACTTCCCCGTCCGCGAGTTGGCCACCCGCATCCGCGCCGTATCGATGAACCGCTGGTGGCCGAAGAGGGCGGTCTGCACGTTGCCGGACAGGTCGTTCACGTCCAGGTGGATGTTGCGCGCCAGGAGGTTGCCCGTGCCGAGCGGAATCAGTCCCATGGCGATGTCCGTGGTGGAGAGGTACTCGGCCGCCACGCGTACCGTCCCGTCGCCGCCGCCCACCAGCACGACGTCGGCCCCGAGGTCCGCCGCTGCCCTGACCTGCGAGAACCCGGGGTCCTCCGCCGTCGTCTCGAAAAAGCGCGGAGGTTCCCAGCCGGCTGCGGCGCACGCATTTTCGATCAGGACCCGGGCCTCGGCGGATTTGGCCTTGATGGGGTTCAATACGACCGCCACTTTTTGCTCGCCCATGCCGGGGCTGTGGGTTTGCTCCCAAACCGCGCTGCGGGTGTGCCTGGCCTTGAGCCTGCGCACCCCCCACCAGCTGGAGAAGGCGAACGCCAGGACTCCAGCAATGATGAGGTACAGCAGCCAGTCGCGCATTGTGCTCCAACACTAACCCGCCGCTGCCCTCCGGCCTGATTGCCAAGTAATGTGTACCGGATTGGTTAGTCTTGTCTGGTGATCGACGTAAAAGACCTCAGCGAAAATCCGGACAAGTTCCGTGCCAGCCAGCGCGCCCGCGGCGCCGATGAATCCGTGGTGGACGCGATCATCGCCGCGGACTCCTCCCGGCGCGCCGCCCTGATCCACTTCGAGGACCTGCGGGCTGAGCAGAACGTCTTCGGCAAGAAGGTGGCCCAAGCCAAGGGCGAGGAGAAACAGGCCCTGCTGGCGGAGGTCAAGGTCCTGGCGGCAGCAGTAAAAGCAGCCTCCGCCGAGGCCGACGTTGCACAGGCCCGACAGGAAGGGCTGGTCCGGGCGATCCCGAACCTCATCGAGGACGGCGTCCCCGCGGGCGGCGAGGATGACTACGTCGTCCTGAAGACGGTGGGCGCGCCCCGCGAATTTCCCGACTTCAAGCCCAAGGACCACCTGGAGATCGGCGAGCTGATCGGCGCCATTGATATGGAGCGCGGCGCCAAAGTGTCCGGCTCGCGGTTCTACTTCCTGCGCGGCGTCGGAGCCCGGCTGGAAATGGCGCTGCTGCAGATGGCCATGGAGCAGGCTATCGACGCCGGGTTCATTCCGATGATCACCCCCACCCTCGTCCGGCCGGAAACGATGCAGGGCACCGGTTTTGATGTAAAGCACGACGCCGAGATCTACCGCCTCGCCGAGGACGACCTTTACCTGGTGGGCACCTCGGAAGTGCCCCTGGCCGGTTACCACGCGGATGAGATCCTTGACCTCTCCGCCGGGCCGATCCGTTTTGCCGGGCAGAGCTCCTGCTACCGGCGGGAAGCCGGCTCGCACGGCAAGGACACCCGCGGCATCATCCGCGTCCACCAGTTCAACAAGGTGGAGATGTTTGTCTACACCACCGTGGAAGAGGCGGCCGCGGAGCACGCCCGCCTGCTGGCCTGGGAAGAGGACATGCTGGCCAAGTGCGAGCTGCCGTACCGCGTGATCGACACCGCCGCCGGCGACCTGGGCAATTCCGCTGCCCGGAAGTTCGACTGCGAGGCCTGGGTCCCCACCCAGGGCGCCTACCGCGAACTGACCTCAACCTCCAACTGCACGACGTTCCAGGCGCGCCGGCTCAACATCCGCGAACGCGTCGTCAACGAGGAGGGCGTGCCCAAAGGCACCCGCGCCGTCGCCACGCTCAACGGAACCCTGGCAACCACCCGCTGGATCGTGGCCATCCTCGAACACCACCAGAACCCGGACGGCTCGGTCAACGTCCCCGCGGCGCTGCAGAAGTACCTCGGCGGGATGACGGTCCTCCCCGTCCTCTAGGAGCGGCGGAACCGCCGCGGAACGTTCACGATCCATTCACCGTGCCTGTGGCGTGGATCCTAGCGGGCCCCGGAGGCGTCTGCTCTACTAGAAAGATGACAACATTGACTGAAGCCTCAGTCGCCGGCAACGATGACCGGCGAGAACAAGAACAGAACAACTCAACCAACGGCCACAAGCTGATGGTCGCGCTCGACGTCGACGGCACCCTCGTCGACCACGACGGCCACATGTCGGTTCCCGTCCGGGAAGCGGCCCAGGATGTCGTGGCTGCAGGCCACCACGTCACCATCGCCACGGGACGTTCGCTCAACGCCACGCTGCCGATCATCGAGCACATCGGCATCGACAACGGCTATGCCGTCTGCTCGAACGGCGGGGTCACCCTGCGGCTCGACTCCAGCCTGGCCGAAGGCTATGAGGTCATTCACAAGGCCACCTTCGACCCGGGCCCCGTGCTCCGCGCGTTGCGGAAGCGGCTTCCTTCGGCCAAGTACGCCCTTGAGGATGAAGAAGGAAACTTCCTCTCCACCGAACGGTTCCAGGACGCCAGCTTCGGCGTGGAGGCAGTCGGCGTCGACTTCCAGACCATGCTGGAGGCCACCGCCGTTCGCGTGGTGGTGTTCAGCGCGGAGAACACACCCGAGGAATTCAACACAGCCATCCGCCACATCGGCCTGGCCGGCGTGACCTACTCGGTCGGCTGGACGGCCTGGCTGGACATTGCCGCCGCCGGCGTCACCAAGGCCACCGCTTTGGAGCACCTCCGCAGCACCTTGGACATCGAGGCGGACCGCACGGTCGCCGTCGGCGACGGCCGCAACGACATCGAGATGCTCACCTGGGCCGCCCGGGGCGTGGCCATGGGCCAGGCGCCGGAGGAAGTCATCGCCGCCGCGGACGAAGTCACCCATTCCGTGTACGACGACGGCGCCGCCCACGTGTTGCGGAGCCTCCTGCAGTAATAAGGGCGCCGGCTTCCCTCGCCGGGCTTCCCTTCCGGCGCCGGGACGCGCGCTTGGCGTGCGCGAAGGACTAGCGGACCTCGAGGATCAAGCCCAGCAGGCGGGCCGCCGCGGGCCGCGCCGCATGCTCCTCGTTCCACTGCGCCCGGGCAACGGCCTTGCTGACCGCCTGGGTGGTGATGCCGAGTTCCTCTGCGACGGCCTTTTGCTGCCCGCGGACGCCCGGGGTCAGCAGGTCCAGGACCCGCCATTCGGCCTGGCTCCGGTCGTGGACGATGTGGCCCAGCAGCCGCAGCACGGCCTCTGATTCGGCGGCGAGGTCAGCCAGCGGGCCCTCGACGGCCACCGGGACCCGGTCCTTGCCGCTGCGCAGCCGGTCCACCGCGCGCCGGGCGTAGACCAGGCCGTGACCGGAAGCGTCCTTGATCTGGTTCGGCAGCGGTTCGTTTACGGGGCCGACGCCGATCCCGACGTACCAGCTGCCGCTGCGCAGCGCGATCATCGCCGCCTCGACGGCCTGGTGCGCCGAGTCGACAATGCCCTGCACCTCGTCCTCCACCGAGCGGTCGAAATCGAGGCGCGCCGGAATGTGCCGCAGGTCCTTGAGGAGCTGCGGCACGCGGTCGCCGTCGCGCCGGCTGTCGGTTTGGTTGATGGTCAGCGTGAACATACTGATCAAACACTACCCGCTGGTAATCCGGAGGCAAACGGGGTCCGGGGGAGCCGCCGCGGGCTTGTGTCGCGTCCGGGGACGTGTTGCGATGGAGGACACGCCGCCGCCGGGGGCGGAGGAAAGCGAGGACAGCCGTGACCAGCGACGTGACCAGCGAAACGGAAAAGAACCTGGGAAAGGATGGCCGGCCGGGACAGGCCGGCGGCGGGGAAGGGCAGCAGAGCGCCCCGTCCCCGGGTTCCCTGGACGACGCCGCGCTCGAGCTGGTGGACCGCTGGTGGCGGGCCGCCAACTACCTGTCCGTCGGGCAGATCTACCTCCGTTCCAACCCGCTGCTGCGGGAACCCCTCAGTGCTGCGGACACCAAGTCACGGCTGCTCGGCCACTGGGGCACGACGCCCGGGCTGAACTTCATTTACGCCCACCTGAACCGCGCCATCCGCCGTGACCGGCAGGAGATGCTCTTCATCGCCGGACCGGGCCACGGCGGGCCCGCCGTCGTGGCCAACGCGTGGCTTGAAGGTACTTATTCGGAGATTTACGGCGGGGTGGGCCAGGACGAGGACGGCATGGCGGAGCTGTTCCGGCAGTTCTCCTACCCCGGCGGGATCCCCAGCCATGCCGCGCCCGAAAGCCCGGGTTCCATTAACGAAGGAGGCGAGCTCGGCTATTCGCTGGCGCACGCCTACGGGGCTGTTTTCGACAACCCCGGGCTGGTCGCCGCGGTGGTGATCGGAGACGGCGAAGCGGAAACGGGTCCGCTGGCCGCAAGCTGGCACTCGCACAACTTCCTGGACCCGGCAGCGGACGGCGCGGTGCTGCCCATCCTGCACCTGAACGGCTACAAGATAGCGAACCCCACCATCCTGGCCCGCATGCCCGAAGCCCAGCTGGAGCAGCTGTTGCGCGGCTACGGGCATGAACCGCACTTCGTGACCGTGTCCGACCCGGACGACACCGCGGCCGCGCACAGGGCTTTCGCCGAAGCCCTGGACGAGTGCCTGGCGGAAATCGGGGCGATCCAGGCAGAGCGCCGGAGCGACGGCGGTGCCGGGGGCACCGGCGGTGCCAGCGGCGACACTCAAGGCGGCGCGGGGGACGGCGCGGCGCGCTGGCCCATGATCGTGCTGCGTTCACCCAAGGGCTGGACCGGACCGAAAAAGGTCGACGGGCAGCAGGTGGAAGGAACATGGCGCAGCCACCAGGTTCCGCTAAACGAGGTCCGCACCAACACGGAACATCTTGCCCAGTTGGAGCAATGGCTGAAGTCCTACCGGCCCGAGGAGCTCTTCGATGAACAGGGCAGGCTGAACCCGGACATCGCCGTCAACGCTCCGGACGGCGGGCTGCGGATGAGCGCGACGCCGCACGCCAACGGCGGGCTGCTGCTGCGCCCTCTTAAGCAGCCCGCTTACGCCCGGCACGCCGTCGACGTCCCGGAGCCCGGCGCCGAACGCATCAGCCCTATGATCACCCTGGGCTCCTGGCTCCGCGACCTAATCAGCCTGAACCCGGAGACGTTCCGGCTGTTCGGCCCGGATGAGACCGCCTCCAACCGCCTGCAGGACGTGTACGAGGTCACGGACAAGGTGTGGCAGTACCGGATCGACCATCTGGACGAGCACCTTGCCCGCGCCGGCCGGGTGATGGAGGTCCTCAGCGAGCACCTCTGCCAGGGCTGGCTGGAGGGTTACCTCCTGACGGGACGCCACGGCGTCTTCAACTGTTACGAGGCGTTCATCCACATCGTGGACTCCATGTTCAACCAGCACGCCAAATGGCTCAAGGTCTCCCGCGAGCTGCCCTGGCGGCGGCCGGTGGCCTCGCTGAACTACCTGTTGTCATCCCACGTCTGGCAGCAGGACCACAACGGCTTCTCGCACCAGGATCCCGGCTTCATCGACCACGCGGTCAACAAAAAGGCGGAGGTCATCCGGGTGTACCTGCCGCCGGATGCCAACACGCTGCTCGCAGTGATGGAGCACTGCCTCAACTCCCGCGACTACGTCAACATCGTTGTCAGCGGCAAGCAGCCTTCGCCCGCCTGGCTTGGCCCGGCGGAGGCCTCAGAGCACTGCCAGCGCGGACTCGGGATCTGGCGGTTCGCCGGCTCGGAGGTGCCCGGGGAGGAACCCGACGTCGTCCTGGCCTGCGCGGGCGACGTCCCCACCGTCGAAACCGTCGCCGCCGCGGAACTGTTGAAGCAGGGAGCACCCGGTCTGAAGGTCCGCGTGGTCAATATCGTGGACCTGATGCGCCTGCAGGATGCCAGCGAACACCCGCATGGCCTGTCGTCCCGGGACTTCGACGGCATCTTCACGGCGGACAAGCCCGTGATTTTCGCGTACCACGGTTATCCCGCCCTGATCCACCGGCTCACCTACCGCAGGACCAACCGGGAGGGCCTCCACGTGCGCGGCTATAAGGAGGAGGGCACCACCACCACTCCCTTCGACATGGCCATGCTCAACGGCATCGACCGCTTCCAGCTTGCTATCGACGCGATCGACCGGGTTCCCGGGTTCGCCGAGAAGCATTCGCTGCTGCGGCAGGCGCTCCAGGACAGCCGGATACGCGCCCGGGCCCACACCCGGGAGCACGGCGAGGACGCAGCAGAAATACGGACATGGTCGCTGCATTCCGAGTAGCCGTGCCGGCCGGTCCGAGTCCGGGGCGTAGTCGGGGCGTAGCCGTGCCGGCCGCTAGACGCCGTTGAGCTCGGACAGGCCTCCCGCAGGCAGATGGATCCAGCCCTCGGAGAGCGCGGCCTTGGCGTGGCTGACTTCGGGCCGCAGGGTCCTTCCCAGTGCGACCGCCCTCGCGGTGAGGGAGGCGATAAGGGCGTCGAACAAATCGTCTGAGGCGGCCAGCCGGTCTGCGGATCCGGCCAGATCCAGCCAGGGTGCTGCCCGCGCCAGGCCGTCGAGGAGCAGGGCCAGCCGCTCCGCTTCCGTTGCGCCCCGGCCCTTATAGCCGCGCGCCAGCAAACCCCACAACTTCAGTGAAGCGGCGGGGTAGACCTCGGCCAGCCGGCCGCTGCCGTCCCTGGGCTGCGGTCCCACGTCCCGGGCGATCTTCGCCTGGAGTACGGCGCAGCGCATCGCCGGATGGGCCAGCCTGTCGGCGGACACGCTAAGCGGAATCAGGCCGGTACGGGCGGTGACGAATCTGTCCGTGTCCCGGTAGGCCAGCAGTCGGCGGCCCGCGATCCCGTCATGGTCCAGCACGGGGTGCGCATCGAAGTTCAGGTGCCCGGCCAGGAAGGGGAGGAAGGCGTCCGGCCAGCCGACGGGGCAGTCGACGCCTGTCATGCCGGCGCTGCCGAAGAGCCGGAGGATTTCGTCGTCGTCCACGTCCAGGGCCAGGTGCTCCAAACGCGCAGCCGTGCCCGTCCATTCCAGGACGGCCACCGCGGTTTTCTTGGTGGCGGCGGCCAGGTCAACGCCCAGAGTCCTCACGGGAGTTCGCCCGGGAACGGGGTCAGAAGCATGCGAGCAATGTAGCGTCCGCCCACTCAGACCGCACGGTACTTGAGTGCGCCGGGGATCCCGCCCTGTCCCTCCAGGCCCTCGCCGGACGCGAACCGCGCCCAGACCGCACGGAGGGCCCGGCCCCGGGCATTGATTTCCTCCCACGTGGCACCCTCGAGCAGCCCGGCTCCTTCCCAGGTTCGCTGGTCGCCGAACAGCAGCGGCAGATCCACGGTGTGCGCGGCCCGGTAGAAGTTTCCCGGCGCACCCCAGGTCAACACGTAGCTGTACGCCGTGCCCCCGGCCCGAGCGTGCCGGCGGGCAAACCTCCGGGCGGATTTCCCATAGACGGCTTCCGTCACGGCCCAGTTGAGGGCTTTCACGACGGCGGTGCCAAGGACGGGGACCGTGGCCAGGCGGCCGACAAAGCGGCTCCGTGGCATGAACAGGCGCGCTTCATCGGACGTGTGCCCGATCAGGACCTCGATTTCCGGGGCCACGGCATCCCAGGCGGCATCGATTCCGGCTTCTGCCGGCAGCGGCGCGTGTCCATACTGCGTGCCGAACGGCATGGCCGCCATCAGCCCGAACTTGCGGGCCGCCTGTGCAACGGTGTCCTCGACCGCGACGACGTCCATGGCGGGCGTGTTCTCGGTGACGCTTTCCGCCGCGATGCCCATGGCGGCGTTCATCTTGTCCCTGCCCCTGGCGATGCCCAGGGGTGCGCTCTGGATGATGGCGCGCTGGAAGAGGGCGGGGGCCTCGGGCGTCGCCATCAGGTGCGCGACGGCGTCACCGCCCGCGGACTGCCCGAACGCCGTGACGTTGTCCGGATCGCCGCCGAAGGCGCCGATGTTGCGCTGGACCCAGCGGAACGCTTCGAGCTGGTCCAGGAGGCCGAGGTTGGCCGGACGGCCGGTGCCCGCGGCGAGGTAGCCGAAAAGGCCCAGGCGGTACGTCACGGAAACCACGATGACCCGGTTTTCGGCCACCAGGGCCTTGGCATCGAAGATCGCCAGGTCCCCGGAGCCGGAAGTATAGGAGCCGCCGTGCAGCCACACCATGACGGGGACGCGTTCGTTGTCCGACAGGTCCACCGGGAGGGTGATGGAGAGGCACTGGCAGTCCTCGCTGCCGGGCAGCTCGCCGTAACGGGTGCCCAGTACGTCATCCAGGAACGGCACGGGTGCCTGCGGGCAGGCCGGGGACAGCGACGTGGCGCTGAACGGCGCGGTCCAGTCAGGCGCGCTCGCCGGTGCCTGGAACCACCCCGCGGTGGCGTAGGGGATTCCGGTGGCGCGGAGCACGTCGCCGTCCCGCCATCCGCGGATCGGGCCGCAGGGCGGGTTGAAGTCAGGCTCGGCGTTCATAGGGCAACGATTTCACAGATTCTCGGGGCTCCAATGACAAACGACGACGGCGGGTGCGCGGTTCTTCCGAACCGGGCACCCGCCGTCGTACTACTTCCCTCCCCGGTAAGCCCGGGGTGTAGGAAAAGGAATCAGTGTCCTGCTGAGGGCACGTAGCGCTTGATGGAAGCCTCGAGTTCGGCCTCGGCGGCGGCGCGGTCGCCCCAGCCCTCGGCCTTGACCCACTTGCCCGGCTCCAGGTCCTTGTAACGGGTGAAGAAGTGCTCGATTTCCTTGATCAGGAATTCGCTGACGTCGCTGATCTCGTTGATGTGGTCGAAGCGGGCGTCGGCCGGGACGCAGAGGACCTTGGCATCCCCGCCGCCGTCGTCCGTCATGTTGAACACGCCGATGGGGCGGGCTTCAACGATCACGCCGGGGTGCAGGTCGAAGTCCTGGAGGAGAACCAGAGCGTCCAGCGGGTCGCCGTCCTCACCCAGCGTGTTCTCGAAGAACCCGTAGTGGGTGGGGTACTGCATGGAGGTGAACAGGACGCGGTCCAGGCGGACGCGGCCGGTTTCGTGGTCGACTTCGTACTTGACGCGAGATCCCTTGGGGATCTCGATGGTCACGTCATGCTTCATGGAATGCTCCTCGACGGATTCTGGGGTGCGCGGCACACAGAAAGGACTGAAGGTGCCGCCGACTACTATTGAGGATATAGCGAGAGGCCCTGGTTTCAGGAACTTATAGGGACATTTCAGGACCGAAGGACCCACAGCAGCATGAAACGCAAAACCAGCGGTGCAGGCACCGAGCAGGCGGCCGGCCGGCCGCGGCGGGTCCTGCCGCTGCTGTTCCTGACGCTTCTGCTGCTCGCGCTCGCCGTTCCCGCAGGCCTGGTCATCGCCCCCGCCCTTTCCGGCGGCAGCCGGTCCGGCGAGGAGGAGCCGCCCGTTCCGCCGTGGCAGCAGCTTCCTTCCACCCTGGCCCACCGGACTGGCAATCCCGCCGGGATCCAACCGCTCAGCGATGCCGCTCCCGTCCCGGAAACCGGTGTCCTCACGGCGCAATTGAATGAAACCCTCAAGGCGGACGGCGCGGGAACCTTCGCGGGGGTGGTGCAGGACGCCGCCACTGGAAAGCTGCTGTTTGACCGCGGCGCCGACGAGGCCATGGTTCCCGCATCCAACATGAAGCTTCTGACGGCTGCCGCGGCACTGCGCGCCCTTGGCCCGGACCGGCGATTCAGCACCAGGGTCCTGGCCAGTTCCGCGCCCGGAACGGTGGTCCTCACCGGCGGGGGAGATGTCCTTCTCGGCGCCGGCGAATCCGCGCCGGATGCCGTCCTAGGCCACGCGGGACTGGCGACCCTGGCGCAGTCGACTGTCCGCGCCCTGCAGCAGGACGGCATCTCCGGACCCGTGACGGTGCTGTTGGATGACTCGCTCTTCACCGGCCCCGCCCTCAATCCGGCCTGGAGCCTGCAGGATGTCGCAGCCGGTGAAACCGCCCCGCTGTTCCCGCTGGCCCTGAACTCGGCCCGGTTCGACCCCGCCAAGACCACCGGCCCCCGCCCGCAGGACGCCGCCCTGCACGCGGCCGAGACGTTCTCGGCGCAACTCGCGGCGGCGGGAGCACGGGCCGGGCTCACGGTGGCACCCGGCGTCGCCCGGGGTTCCGGCGCAGCCGGCGTGGTCGGCGCAGGCGATGGTGCCGCGCCGGGCGCCAAGGTACTGGCGGAGGTCCAATCGGCCACGGTCGCCCAGCAAGTGGACCTGCTGCTGCAGACCTCGGACAACTACCTTGCCGAAGTCATCGGAAGGATGACCGCCCTGGCCAGCGGCAAACCGGCCAGCAACGACGGCGCTGTCGCGGCCGTGCTGCAGCAGCTCGAGGACCTGGGCGTCGGGACGGCCATGCTGCGTGCCGCTGATGTGTCCGGCCTGACGTTGGGCGACCAGGTCTCCGCCCGCCTGCTGGCCGAGGTGGTCCGCAGCATCACCTCGGGAACCGATCCCAGGCTCCGGGCCGCCCTGGCCGGATTCCCCATCGCAGGGCTCACCGGAACGCTCGGGGACCGCTACCTGGACGGCCCGGCGGCGCGGGGAGCCGGGCTGGTCCGGGCTAAGACGGGCACGCTGAACACCGTCCTCGCCCTCAGCGGTTACGTGGTGGACGCCGACGGCCGGCTGCTCGTGTTCTCGTTCATCGGCAACGGCCTTACTCCGGGGGCCGCGAACAAGGCGGTCCTGGACCGGACGGCCTCGGTGCTCGCCGGGTGCGGCTGCCGCTGACCCGACCCGCCGTTTCGACGGTTCCCCGCTTCCGTCGTGGGCAGGCCGCGCCGTTTTCGATGGTTCCCTGCCCACTCGGTGTTTGGAAGCGTCTAGTAGTTCCTTGTCCGTTCGCCGCCCGACGAATTTAAGGCGGACAGTCAGGCGCCTGTGATGTGATGGACCTTATGGAGTCCTCTGCGAGCGAGATGTCTGCCCAAGCCCTGATCAACTGGGAGCTTGCCGCTTCCACCGCGGCACGGCTGACGCCCCCAGGCCCCACGCTGGGGTCGGCCGAAATCGGTGCCGCGGTAGAGAGCCTGCGCCTGGCGGCGGACATTTCGGTGCCGCACGTCCACGACATCACCGGCCTTGAAGCGGCCCGGGATCTGCGGGACTCCTCCGTCCTCGTGGTGGACCGGGCCTCCTGGGCCAAGGCCAACACGCAGAGTTTCGCCGTCATGCTCGAACCGGCCATGGAAAAACTGCTCGAGGGCCGGCACGGCTCAATGAACCCCGGAGCGATCGCCGTCAGCGGCGCCATCACCGGCAGCCAGCTCGGGGCCATCCTGGCGTTCCTCTCCAGCAAGGTCCTCGGCCAGTACGATCCGTTCTCCGCCCTCGCCGAGAACTCCTCCGCCCCTCCTGCCGGGCGGCTCCTGCTCGTGGCACCGAACATCATCTCGGTGGAACGTGAACTGAACGTCGAGCCGCAGGACTTCCGGCTCTGGGTGTGCCTGCACGAGCAAACCCACCGGGTGCAGTTCGCGGCGGCGCCCTGGCTGCGCCACCACATGCTGGCCGAAATAGAAAACCTCAGCGGCCAACTGCTCGGCAACGTCGATTCCCTGATGGAGCGTGCCACCGCTGCGGCGAAGTCGCTGCGGGACCGCTCTACAGCCGGCACCGGCCCCAGCCGCGGGGCCATTCTGGACCTGCTGCAGAACCCGGAGGAAAAGGCCGCGCTCTCCCGGCTGACTGCGCTGATGAGCCTGCTGGAGGGCCACGCGAACGTGGTGATGGACGCCGTCGACGCCAGCATCGTGCCGTCCGTCAAGACGATCCGGCAACGCTTCAACGCCCGGGACAAGGACCGGGGCGTGATCGAGAAGTTCATCCGCAACCTCCTCGGCCTGGACGCGAAGATGCGCCAATACAGCGACGGCGCGAAGTTTGTCCGGGAAGTCGTGGCCGTGGCCGGGATGGAAGGCTTCAACAGGGTCTGGGATTCCGCGGAGCAGCTGCCCACGGAGCCGGAAATCCACGATTCGAAGCTGTGGCTCGAACGGATGGGGCTCCAGTAGACGTGGCGGCACCAACGGGAGCGGTCCCGACGGGAACGGCATCAACCGGACGACGCCGGCCCGGGCGCCTGGTGCCGGTGGTCGGCACCGCGCGGAAAATGCTGCAGGACGCCCTGGCCGGCGCAGGCTACCCCGAACGTGTTCTGGTTGCCTGCAGCGGCGGACCGGACTCACTGGCCCTGGCCGCCGTCGCCGCGTACTTCGCCCGCCGGGGGCATGTCGACGGGCACCCCGTCTCGGTGGGCGCTGTCGTCGTCGACCACCAGCTGCAGCACGGCTCGGCAGAGATCGCCGAGAAAACTGCGGCCACCCTGGGCCAGCTGGGAATCGCGCCGGTCCTGATCAGGACGGTCGACGTCGCGGCCACCGGCATGGGCCCCGAAGCGGCCGCCCGGGAGGCCCGGCACGCCGCGCTCGAAGCGGCGGCCGATGAGCTCGATGCCGGCGTTATCCTCCTCGGCCACACCCTTGACGACCAGGCCGAGCAGGTCCTGCTGGGACTTGCACGCGGCTCCGGCACCCGGTCCCTGGCGGGGATGCGGCCCGACCGCGGGCGCCTGTTCCGGCCGTTTCTGGGGCTCCGGCGCGCCGACACCCTGGAGATCTGCGACGTCGAGGGCCTGGAACCGTGGCACGATCCAAGCAACGCCGACCCCGCCTTTGCCAGATCGCGGACCCGGGTTGAGGTGCTGCCGATGCTGGAGGAGAAGCTGGGACCGGGCGTCGCGGAATCACTCGCCCGGACCGCGGCCATCCTGCAGCTCGATGCCGACTACCTCGAGGCAGTGGCGGAGGACGCCTTTGGCCGTCTGCGGCAGCAGTCCGGAGACGAAATCAGCCTCCCGGAGACGTCCCTGCGTGGGCTGGCCCCGGCCGTGAGGTTCCGGGTGATCGCCAAGGCGGCCGCCGCCGTCGGAGGCCAGCAGCCGAGTTACCAACGGTTGCTGGCCGCGGAAGCACTGCTGCGCCGCCAAGGATCGGCCGGTCCGGTGCAGCTGCCGGGCGGCGTGAACGTCTACCGCCTGTCCCTCGCCGAGCTGCTGGCCGAGGGCGGGTCCGCTCCTGCCGATGTTCCCCGCGAGGGCGCCCGCTGTGGGAAGCTTGTATTCCGGCCTCAAAAACGGCCCCAAACATAGTTGCCCCCGCATCTACACAGGAGTTATTGGTGGATTCAACCGACGTCCAGGCAGACCTCAAGCACGTTCTGTACTCCAAGGAGCAGATCCAGTCACGGATCACCGAACTCGCTGCCCAGATCGACAAGGACTACGAAGGCCGCGACCTGCTGATCGTCGGCGTGCTCAAGGGTGCCGTCATGGTCATGGCTGACCTGGCCCGCGCCCTGCACAGCCACGTGTCGATGGACTGGATGGCCGTCTCCTCCTACGGGTCCGGGACCCAGTCCTCCGGCGTCGTCCGCATCCTCAAGGACCTCGACACCGACCTGATGGGCAAAGACGTGTTGATCGTCGAGGACATCATCGACTCGGGCCTCACGCTGTCCTGGCTCAAGACCAACCTCGAATCACGCGGCACGGCCTCGGTGGAAATCTGCACCGCCTTCCGCAAGCCCACGGCAGCCAAGGTCAAGATCGACGTCAAGTACGTCGGCTACGACATCCCCAACGAATTCGTGGTCGGCTACGGCCTGGACTACGCCGAGAAGTACCGCAACCTCGACTTCGTCGGAACGCTCGCGCCCCACGTCTACGAGTAGGACGGCGCCCGCGCCCGCAAGGCGCGCGCTTGGCCCTGCCGCGCCAAGGCCGCAGGGCGGCGCCGCTACGCCCACAGGGAACTTTTGGTGTGCATCGTGCGTGAGCAACGGGGACGGTGTATAGCTAGAAGCTGACGCAGGACCACACGCGCGCAGATCGGTCGCCCGTGCAGCACTACCAGGAGGGACGGGGCAAGCCCCGAACAGATGAAAGCTAAGAGTTTCTTCAAGGGCCCCGGCATCTGGATTGTCGTTGTTATCGGCATGCTCCTGCTGGCCTTTGCCACCCTGGCCCCCGGCGGCTCCGCCCGGATCGACACGGACAGGGGTCTGGCGCTGCTGAACGACGGCGGCAAGATCGAACAGGCGAAGATTTTTGACGCGGAAAACCGTGTGGACCTGGTCCTGAAGGACAACCTGCAGATCGACGGCCAGGACAAGGGTAAGAACGTCCAGTTCTACTACGTCAACGCCCGCGCCGACGACGTCGTCAAGGCGGTCACGGATGCCCAGCCACCGAGCGGCTTCACCGACCAGCCGCTCGAAAACAACTGGTTCTCCGGGCTCTTCTCCCTCCTGATCCCGGTCCTGCTGCTCGGCGTGCTGTTCTGGTTCCTGCTTTCGCGCATGCAGGGCGGCGGATCCAAGGTGATGCAGTTCGGCAAGTCCAAGGCCAAACTGGTTAATAAGGACATGCCCCAAGTCACCTTCACCGACGTGGCCGGATCCGACGAAGCAGTCGAAGAGCTCGAAGAAATCAAAGAATTCCTCGCCGAGCCGGCCAAGTTCCAGGCCGTCGGCGCCAAAATCCCCAAGGGCGTGCTCCTCTACGGTCCGCCCGGGACCGGCAAGACCCTGCTGGCCCGCGCCGTCGCCGGTGAGGCCGGCGTGCCGTTCTTCTCCATCTCCGGCTCGGACTTCGTCGAAATGTTCGTCGGCGTGGGCGCCTCCCGTGTCCGCGACCTGTTCGAACAGGCCAAGTCCAACGCGCCCGCCATCATCTTCGTGGACGAGATCGACGCCGTCGGCCGCCACCGCGGTGCCGGCATCGGCGGCGGCAACGACGAACGCGAGCAGACCCTCAACCAGCTGCTGGTTGAGATGGACGGCTTCGACGTCAAGACCAACGTCATCCTGATCGCCGCCACCAACCGCCCCGACGTGCTGGACCCCGCCCTGCTCCGCCCGGGCCGCTTCGACCGCCAGATCGGCGTCGAGGCGCCCGACCTGATCGGCCGCGAGCAGATCCTGAAGGTCCACGCGAAGGGCAAGCCGATGGCTTCCGGCGTCGACCTGAAGGCCGTCGCCAAGAAGACGCCGGGTTACACCGGCGCCGACCTGGCCAACGTGCTTAACGAGGCCGCCCTGCTGACCGCCCGCTCCAACGCGAACCTGATTGACGACCGCGCGCTGGACGAAGCCATCGACCGGGTCATGGCCGGACCGCAGAAGCGCAGCCGGGTCATGAAGGAACACGAACGCAAGGTCACCGCCTACCACGAGGGCGGCCACGCCCTGGTCGCAGCGGCCCTGCGCAACTCCGCGCCGGTCACCAAGATCACCATCCTGCCCCGCGGCCGCGCCCTCGGGTACACGATGGTGGTGCCGGAGAACGACAAGTACTCCGTAACCCGCAACGAACTCCTCGACCAGATGGCCTACGCCATGGGCGGCCGCGTGGCGGAAGAACTCGTCTTCCACGATCCGTCCACCGGCGCCTCCAACGACATCGAAAAGGCCACCGGCATCGCCCGCAAGATGGTCACCGAGTTCGGCATGAGCGAACGCGTCGGCTCCGTGCGCCTCGGCCAGGGCGGCGGCGAGCCCTTCCTGGGCCGCGACGCCGGACACGAGCGCAACTACTCCGACCAGATCGCCTACATCGTCGACGAGGAAGTCCGCCGCCTGATCGACGGGGCGCATGACGAGGCCTACGCCATCCTCACCGAAAACCGGGACGTGCTCGATGAGCTCGCGCTGGAGCTGCTTGAACGCGAAACGCTGAACCAGGCCGAAATCGCCCAGGTCTTCAGCAATATCCGCAAACGCGACTTCCGTGAGGTCTGGCTCTCCAAGGAGACCCGCCCCGTCCTGGAGGCCGGCCCGGTGGAGTCCCGCCGCGAAAAGGCCGAGCGTGAAGCCCAGGAGGAGGCCACGGAGGCCCGGCTCGAGGAACCGCTGGACGCCCTGCCGCCGCACGCCCAGGGTGTTCCCAGCGGGCAGGAGCCTTTCCAGGGTCCGGGAATGGATCTCGGACCGGACGGCCGTCCCGGCTAGGCTTCTTCTGTGACTTCATTCTTTAAAGACGACGACGACGAACCCGCCTCCGCCGCTTCGGCGGCGGAGGCATCCGACAAACACGCCGGCACCAAGGTGGACCGCCCACGGATCGAGGCGGCCGTGCGGGAGATCCTGCTGGCCATCGGCGAGGACCCTGACCGCAGCGGCCTCCTGGACACCCCGAAGCGGGTGGCCAAGGCCTACAACGAAATGTTCGCGGGGCTGCACCACGACCCTGCCGAAATCCTCGCCACCACCTTCGAGCTGGACCACGAGGAACTGGTCCTGGTCAAGGACATCCCGTTCTACTCGACCTGCGAGCACCACCTGGTGCCGTTCCACGGCGTGGCCCACGTTGGCTACATCCCGTCCCACGACGGTAGGGTCACCGGCCTGAGCAAGCTGGCCCGGCTGGTGGACATGTACGCCCGCCGCCCGCAGGTGCAGGAGCGGCTGACCACGCAGATCGTCGAAGCGCTCGTCACCCACCTCAAGCCGCGCGGCGCGATCGTCGTCGTCGAATGCGAACACCTCTGCATGTCGATGCGGGGCATCCGCAAGCCCGGCGCCAAGACCGTCACCAGCGCGGTGCGCGGGCAGCTGCATGACCCGGCTACCCGTGCCGAGGCCATGAGCCTCATCATCGGAAGGTAAGTACAGACTATGGATTCCCTAGCCGCATCCCCAGGCACCGGCCCGGCAACCTCGCCCCTGCCTGTGCTGCGCAAAGCGCGTCCGGCGGCGGCCTTCAAGGACCTGCCGACGGACCGCACGCTTGTGATGGGAATCCTGAATGTCACGCCCGATTCGTTCAGCGACGGCGGGCAGCACGCCTCAACGGACACCGCCATCGCCGCCGGCTTGCGGATGTTCTACGGCGGCGCGGACATCATCGACGTCGGGGGAGAGTCCACGCGGCCCGGCGCAGACGAAGTCAGCGTCGAAGAGGAACTCCGGCGCGTGCTGCCGGTCATCGCGGCCCTGGTCAAGGCCGGCGCCCTGGTCAGCATCGACACAACGCACACGGCCACCGCGGCCGCGGCGCTCGACGCCGGCGCCGCGATCATCAACGACGTTTCAGGGCTGACCATGGAACCGGAGATGGCCGAGCTCGTGGCCCGCAGCAAAGCCCCTTACATCCTGACCCACCGCCGCGGCGACGCCAGCACCATGGACTCCCTGGCCGACTACGGCAATGTGGCTGAAGAGGTGGCAGCCGAACTGGCCGGCGTTCGCGACAGGCTGTACGCGGCCGGTGCCGTCCCGGAGCAGATCATCGTGGACCCGGGCCTGGGTTTCGCGAAGAATGAAGAGCAGAACTGGGAACTGCTGCGGAACCTGGAGGTCCTGCACGGCTTGGGTCACCGGGTGCTCGTAGCCGCCTCCCGCAAACGTTTCCTCGGCAGCCTGCTGACGGTTGCCGGCAAGGCCGCACCGCCGGCCGAACGTGATGCCGCCACCGCGGCAGTGACTGCCATCAGCGCCTTCCGCGGCGCCTGGGCGGTGCGCGTGCACGACGTCGGCCCCAGCCTCGACGCCGTCAAGGTCGCGGCGCGCATGGCGCCGGCCCGGCCCGGCAACAACTGATCCGGCCGGCGACCATGGACCAGATCACGCTGACCGGCGTCACCGCCGTCGGCCATCACGGTGTGTTTGATTTCGAGCGCCGCGACGGCCAGCCGTTTGTGGTGGACGCGGTGCTGCACCTGGATTTCAGCAAGGCGGCCGCTACTGACGACGTCCTCGACACCGCCCACTACGGCGAGGTGGCGGACTGCATCCGCGGCTGGATCACGGGGGATCCGCTGAACCTGATCGAGGCCCTGGCCGTGCGGATCGCCGACGATGTGCTGCGCCGGTTCGATGTCGCCGCCGTGGACATCACCGTGCACAAGCCCAAGGCCCCCATCGCGGTCGACTTCGGCGACGTCTCGGTCAGCGTGCGCAGGGAGCGGACATGAACGAGCTGTTCACCCGTGCCGTGATTGCGCTTGGAAGCAACCTTGGAGAGCGTAACGACACCCTCTCGGCCGCCGTCGCCGATCTGGTCGACCCGCCGGAGGTCCGGCTCCTGGCCATCTCGCCGCTCTTCCAGACGAAGCCGGTGGGCGGTCCGCCAGGCCAGCCGGACTTCCTCAACATGGTGATCTCGGTCGAAACCACGTTGCCGCCGCTGGACCTGCTGCGGCACTGCCAGGCGGTCGAGCAGAAGCACCTGCGGGTGCGGGAGGTCCGCTGGGGCCCCCGCACGCTGGACGCGGACATCATCACCTACGGTGACCTGGTCAGCTCCGACCCGGAACTGACCCTGCCCCACCCGCGGGCGGCCGAGCGGGCGTTCGTGCTGTACCCGTGGTCCCTGATCGACAGCGCCGCCGAACTGAACGGCGAACGCGTGGGCGAGCTGGCGCTCAAGGCACCGGACTTCGCAGGCCTGACCCCCTTCGACGGTTTCCAGGACGTCCATGATGCCGCCGGAACGGTGGAACGGCCATGAAGCCGATCAACCCCTGGCTCCTCCTCGTCATCGGCGTGGGCGTGGCCCTCGCGGGCTATCTCGCCACCTTGCTGACCGCCCGTTACGGTCTCTCCACCCCGGTGCTGCCGCTGACGGGGCTCGTGACCATGGGCGTGATCGTGGTCCTGACCCTCATGCTGGGCATCCGCGTGCTGCGCTGGCGCAACGGCAAGAAAAAGAAGATGATCAACCCGATCCTGGCCGCCTGGACCCTGGTCCTCGCCCAGGCCTGCGCGTACACCGGAAGCGTCCTGCTGGGCTGGCACGCCGGGATCTTCCTGGACCAGCTGCGGCTCTGGAACGTCCGCAGCACCGAGGACCTGACCTGGCAGGCCCTGGCAATGGCCGGCGGCGGCCTGATCATGGTGGTGGTGGGCCTGGTGGTGGAGCGCTTCTGCCGCATTCCGCCGGAGGACGGTGACGCCGACGGCGGACAGGGAGTGCAGGGGAAGCGCGGCAGGCCCAAGGCGGAGGGTGAATATGCCTACCGAGGCGATTGACCCTCCCGGCATCATCTGGCTCCCGGTATCGCCGCGCTACATCACGGTGCGGATCGCGGGCTGGGCCCTCGGAAACCTGCTCGTGCTGGCTGCCCTCTCAATGCCGCTGGTCCTGGTCCTCAGCGGCTGGTGGCAGGGCTACCCGCTGTGGCTCGCCGCCGCCGTGCCGGCGGTGGCGGGCCTTCTGGCGCTCTGGCGGCTGCTGCTCATTCCGCGGCAGGTCCGGGCGATCGGCTATGCCGAACGCGAGGATGACTTGCTGATCCGGCGCGGGATCTTCTTCCAGCGCCTCCTCGTGGTCCCTTACGGGCGCATGCAGTACGTGGACATCGGCGCCGGTCCGGTGGAACGCGGGCTCGGCCTCTGCACCGTAAGACTGCACACCGCCTCTGGGGGAACCAGTGCCGAGATTCCCGGCCTCCCGGCCGCGGAGGGCGCACGGCTCCGTGAGCAGCTGTCCGCGCGCGGTGAAGCCCGGCTGGCCGGGCTGTGACGGAAGCTCCGTGAAACCGGACAGTACCAGCGCGGCCCCCGCGGCGGCCCCCGGTCCTGCGCCGGCAGGCACCGAAACCGGCTGGCAGCGCGTGCACCCCGCCTCGCCCTTCGTGCGCGGCTGGGTGGCGCTGGCCGCCATCGGGTTCTTCGTCGGCCGGGACACCTTCGAACGGGTGCTCCAGGGTGGTCCCCTGATCGATGAACGGGTCGCCGGCCGGGCACCCTGGCTGCTGCTCGGTGGCGCAGCCATCCTGCTCCTGACGGTGGCGGGCTACATCCTGGGCTGGTACTTCACCCGCTACCAGGTCGCCGAAGGCTATGTGCGGGTCAACACTGGCTTCCTCGTCAAACAGCAGCGCCAGGCGAGGCTTGACCGGGTCCAGGCGATCGACATCGTGCAGCCGCTGCTGGCGCGGATTTTCGGCCTGGCAGAACTGAAGTTCGAGGTGGCCGACGCCGGCGAGTCAGCGGTGCGGCTGGCGTATCTGCGGATCGACGAGGCACGCCAGCTCAGGGCAACCATCCTGGCGCGCGCCGCCGGAGCGGTGCCCGATCCGGCGCACCCCGGGACCGCCCCGGCCGAGGCTCCCGAGTACACGGTGCTGACTGTACCTCCGCCCCGCCTGGTCGGTTCGCTGCTGCTGAGCGAGCAAAGCGTCGCAATCGTGCTCGGCGCCGCGGCATCGGTGGCGCTCTCGGCCGTGACAGAGAACCACAGCTTCTACCTCTACCTGATCCCGGCCGGGCTGGGCTTGGCCGCCGCGTACTGGAGCTCGTTCAGCAAGGGTTACAACTTCACTGCCGCCATCTCCCCGGACGGCATCCGGCTGCGGTATGGCCTGCTGGACACCCAGGCGCAGACCCTGCCGCCGGGCCGGATCCAGGCCATGAAGGTGAGCCAGCCTCCGCTCTGGCGGGTTTTCGGCTGGTACCGGATCCAGGTCAACGTCGCCGGTTACGGTGCGGCACCGGCCGACGGCGGAAGCTCGTCCCGGACCACCCTCATGCCGGTCGGCACTCTCGATGATGTGATGAAGATGCTCTCCCTGGTCCTGCCGGACCCCGGGACCCCGGATCCGGTCCGCGTCTTTATCGCCGGTCTGCATGGACTGGCCGACGCCTCCGGTGCCGGCGGTGCGCCGGGGACAGCGGACGACGGCGGCTTTATCACCACTCCGCGCCGCGCGCGGCTGCTGGCCCCGCTGGGTTGGCGGCGCAACGGCTTCACCGCCACCGACACGGCGCTGCTGATCCGGTCGGGACGGTGGTGGCGGCAGTTCGTCATGGTTCCGCACCAGCGCACGCAGTCCATGGCCCTGCAGCGGGGTCCGCTGTCCCGGCGGTTCGGCGTCGTGGACCTTGTCCTGCACACCACGGCCGGCCCCGTCTCCCCGAAAGTGATCCAGGCCGGGCTCCCGGAAGGCAAGGTGCTGCTTGACGCGCAAGCGGCCCGTGCCCGTGCCGCACGCAAGAACCAGACCAGCGAGCACTGGCTGGAGCAGGTGGCACCGCTCCTGCCGCATCCCGCAGACACCACATCCAGCGACGAACCAGTCATTGAAGAACCGGTCATCGAAAAACCCGTCCGGAAGGAAGGCCCCCAGCATGGCTAAGCCAGGACGCCTCGGCGTCGGAATCATTGGTGCCGGCAAGGTCGGCGCCGTCCTGGGTGCCGCGCTGCGCGGCGCGGAGCACGCGGTCATCGGCGTGTCCGCGGTCTCCGACGCCAGCCGGGAACGCGCGGAGACCCTGCTGCCCGGCGTCCCGGTGCTGGAGATCCAGGACATCGTCGAGCGCGCCGAACTGGTCCTGTTGGCGGTTCCCGACGACGCGCTCGGCCCGCTGGTGGAGGGGCTCGCGAAACTCGGCGCCTGGCAGCCCGGGCAGCTCGTTGCACACACCTCGGGCCGCTTCGGCGTCGGCATCCTGCACCCCATCCGGACCGCCGGGGCCGTGCCGCTGGCGCTCCACCCCGCGATGACCTTCACCGGCATGAGCTTGGACCTCACGAGGTTGCTGGACTGCAGCTTCGGGGTCACCGCGGACACCGCCATGCTCCCCATTGCGCAGGCCCTCGTCGTGGAGATGGGCGCCGAACCGGTCGTCATTGCCGAAGCCGACCGCACGCTTTACCACGCGGCCCTCGCGCATGGGTCCAACCATCTGGTCACCCTTGTGGCGCAGGCCTCGCAGCTTCTCGGCGAAGTCGGCGTCGAGGCTCCGGAACGCATGCTGGGCCCGCTCCTGCGCGCGACGCTGGAAAACGCGCTGGCCTCGGGCGAATCCGCCCTGACCGGTCCGGTGGCGCGCGGTGACGTGGGCACCGTCGCGGCCCACGCCGAGGCCCTCCGGGAGCAGGACACCGGTTCCCGCGGCGATATTCTGGAGGCATACCTCGCCATGGCCCGGGCAACGGCCCGGCGGGCCGGGAACCGGGGCATGCTGAAACCGGACCAGGTCAACGGCATCGGCCGGGCCCTCGAGGGCCCGGATACGAACGGCCCGCACTCTTAACACGCACTCTTATTAAAGGATTCGACTTGGCGATCCAACTGGTGACCACATCCGCGCAGCTCCGGACTGAAAGCGCCCGGCTGCTGGCGCTCAAGAAGGGCAGCTCGCAGGGCCTCGTCCCCACCATGGGGGCCCTGCACGCGGGACATGCCCAGCTGGCGCGCACCGCCGTCGCGCAGAACGACGTGGTGGTGGTGAGCATCTTCGTCAACCCGCTGCAGTTCGGCGAGGCGGTGGACCTGGACAGGTACCCCCGGACCCTGGACGCCGATCTGGCCCTCCTCGAGGCTGAAGGCGTGGACCTCGTCTTCGCTCCGGAGGTCGGCGAGGTCTACCCCGACGGGGAGCCGATGGTGCGGGTCACGGCCGGGCCGCTCGCCGGGAAATGGGAGGGTGCCTCCCGTCCCGGACACTTCGACGGCGCCCTCACCGTGGTGGCCAAGCTGCTGCACTACGGGATGCCCGGCGCGGGCCGGGGCGGAGTGCTGCCCGCCTACCGGGCGTACTTCGGCCAGAAGGACGCCCAGCAACTGGTCCTGGTCCGGCGCATGGTGGCGGACCTGAACTTCCCGGTGGAAATCGTCCCGGTTCCGATCGTGAGGTCCGCCGACGGGCTCGCCCTCTCCAGCCGCAACCGCTTCCTCTCAGAGCAGGAGCGCGACGCCGCGCTGGTGCTGTCCCGGGCGCTGCGGCTGATCGAGGACCAGGCCAACGCCCGCGAGCCGCTGGACCTTGAATCCGCCCAGGCGCTGGTGGAGTCGCAGCCGCTCGTGCAGCTGGACTACTTCGAGGTCGTGGATCCGCTCACCCTCGAACCGCTGGCGGAGAACTGCAAGTACACGCCTTTCCGGGGCCAGGCGCTGGCCTTAATCGCCGCAAAAGTGGGCGCCGTGCGCCTGATAGACAACGTCCTGCTGGATTCCTGAGCCGCCGGAACGAGAAAGTTTTATTCCGCGGGAATTACTTCGCGGAATCGCCGGTTGGCAACAGCAGCATCGGCAGCGCCCGCCGGACCCATCACATCTTCCTAAGGGAACCCCATGCCATCAAACGTCTCCTCCAAAACCTCCCGGGAACCGGCCCCGGCCGCCCAGATACCGGCCGCGGGCGCCTCCCCGGCGGCGCCCGCAGCGGGCAGGCCCGCCGACAAGATGTCCCGTGAATCAGTGACCATCATTGTCACGCTGCTGGTGGCTACGTTCGTCGTCATCCTCAACGAGACCATCATGAACGTGGCGCTGCAGCGGCTGATGGTGGACCTGCGCGTGGACGCGCCCACCGTACAGTGGCTCTCCACCGGCTTCATGCTCACCATGGCCGTGGTCATTCCCACCACGGGGTTCATCCTGCAGCGGCTGTCCACCAGGGCCGTCTTCCTGCTGGCCATGGGCCTCTTCGCCGGCGGAACGCTGCTCGCGGCCCTGGCCCCGGGCTTTGAGATCCTGCTCCTCGCCCGGATTGTCCAGGCCGGGGGCACCGCCATCATGCTGCCGCTGCTGATGACCACGATCCTCACCCTGGTCCCGATCGCCCGCCGCGGTGCCGTGATGGGCAACGTCAGCATCGCCATCTCGGTGGCACCGGCAATGGGCCCCACGGTCTCCGGCGCCATCCTCGAGCACTTTTCCTGGCGCTTCATGTTCGTGTTCGTGCTGCCGATTGCGTTGGCGGCCCTCGCCATCGGTGCCCGGTACCTGACCAACGTCGGGGAAACGGAGAAGAGCCGGCTGGACGCCCTGTCCGTAGTCCTGACTGTTCCGGCCTTCGGTGGCCTGGTCTACGGCCTCAGCCAGATCGGCGGAGGCCAGGGCGGGCCCGGCTCGCCGGCCGTGGTCGCGTTGGTTGTGGGAGCGGCAGCCATGGTGGCCTTCGTCTTCCGCCAGCTGCGCCTGCAGAAGTCCTCGGCGCCCCTGCTGGACCTGCGCGCCTTCAACTTCCGCATGTTCACCGTCTCGGTCCTGCTGCTGGTCGTCGCCATGATCGCCCTGTTCGGCGCCGTGATCCTGTTGCCGCTGTACCTGCAGGAAGTCCGCGGACTGAAGTCACTCGAGACGGGCCTGGTGCTGCTTCCCGGCGGACTGGCCATGGGCCTGCTGGGCCCGTTCATCGGCCGCGCCTTCGACAAGGTGGGACCGCTGCCGCTGACCCTGGCAGGATCGGTTTTGCTGGTGCTGTCCCTGTTCCAGTTCGCCCTGCTGGACGCGAGTACGCCGGTGGCCTGGATCGTGGCACTGCATGTGGGCCTGGGCCTGGGGCTGGCGCTGCTCTTCACCCCTGCGTTCACCACCGGACTGAACCCGCTGCCCCCGCACCTCTACTCGCACGGTTCGGCCATCATGAGCACGCTACAGCAGGTCGCCGGTGCTGCCGGCACGGCTCTGCTGGTGTCCATCTACGCGGTGGTCGCCGCCAGCTCGGGCATGGTCGCAGGCATGCACGCCGCGTTCCTGACAGCGGCGGCGATTGCCGTGGCCGCCGTCGTACTGTCCGCCCTGATGCGCAAGACCGCCGCAGCGGAGCACCCGGCCCAAGTCCACTAGCCGGCGGTGCACTAGCCCGCGAAGAACTCGCTCAGTTCCGTGATCAGCTTGTCCGGTGCCTTGTTGACGCCGTCGTGGCCCATGCCGGGCAGGATGGTGTAGCTCGAGCCGGAGAGGACGTCGTGGATCTGGGCGCACGCAACGCCGAAGTACGCCGGGCTCCTCTCGCCCACGATGATCAGCGTCTCGAGGGGGAGTTCGAGGAACGGCTCGGCAGGCATGTCTGCGGCGATGATCGCCTTAATCTCGCGGACGCCGGTTTGCATGAGCTCGCGCATCTGCTTGCCGATCGGGGTGCCGGCGGAGAGTTTGTTGGCCAGGGTCAGCATGGACAGCGGCATCCGGGACAGGGCGCTGCCGGTCTCGAGGCCCCTGAGCAGGACGGCCAGGGCACGGTCGTCGTCGCCCGCGGCCGTCGCCCGCTCATACTCCGGGGTCCAGTCCGCCGTGACGCTGTGGTTGACGGAAACGGCGGGGTCGAACACGGCGAGGCGCTCCACCGGCAGGCTTCGGGCAGCGTGCAGCGCGACGGCCCCTCCGAAGCTGTGGCCGAAGACATCGGTGCTCGAGGTGTGTTTCATGACCGCGTCCAGGTCCCGGATGTCCACGTCCAGGGTGTAGTCCTCCGGCTGCGGGGAGGAGGAGCCGCGGCCGCGCCGGTTGAAGGTGTGGACCGGCCGGCCCAGTGAGGCGCTGAGCTTTTGCGCGAAGCGCGAGTAGTCAGCGGCAGTCACCATGGACGCCGGCACGACGACGACGCCGGAACCCGCCGAAGCCAGCTCCGCACCCGTGCTGAAAAGCTCGATCGTTCCGCCGTCGGGGGTTCTGATGTTCTCGCGGGTCATGCTCCGAGCCTAGCCGAGGCTGAAGCTTACGGTGTAGTAGCGCCCGGGCGCCGGGGCCGGCTGGGGCTGCTCAGCTGCCCAGCTGTCCGCCGGAGACCTCCAGGTAGCAGGCCCCGCACAGCGACTCGTACCAGACGTCCTGGCCGTCGATGGCGACCTGGTCCCCGTCGAACACCACCTGGCTGCCGATGCGGCGGGTGTTGAAGATGGCTTTGCGGCCGCAGCGGCAGATGGTCTTGAGTTCCTCGAGGGTGTGCGCGATCTCCAGGAGCCGGAGGGAGCCCGGGAATGCCCGGGTCCGGAAATCGGTGCGGATGCCGTATGCAAGCACCGGGACCTGGTCCAGGACGGCAATGCGGAAAAGGTCGTCCACCTGGTCCGCTTCAAGGAACTGCGCCTCGTCCACCAGGAGGCAGGCCACCGGCTTGGTGTCGACATGCTCCAGCAGGGCGTCGGGATCGTCCCCTTGCGCCTGGGCGGTGAACAGCTCCCGGACGGACGCGCCCGCCGGAATCAGGAAGTCCACCGAGCGGGTCATGCCCAGGCGGGAGACGACGTCGGCGTCGCCCTTGGTATCGACGTCGGGTTTGGCGAGCAGCACCCGCTGCCCCCGCTCCTCATAGTTGAACGCGGCTTGGAGCAGGCCCGTGGACTTGCCGGAGTTCATGGCGCCGTAGCGGAAGTAGAGCTTGGCCAAGGGGGTCCTTTCAAAAGGGTCGCCCCCCGATTCTAAGGTCCGGTCCTTCAGCGTCCCATTCTCAGCCGGCGGCGCCTTGCCGCGGTCGGCGGGATGCTCCCGCTGCCGCCCAGCAGGAACCTCGCGGCAGTCAGGGCCAGCCGGTTCCCGGGCCGGAGCGGTCCCTCGTGCAGCTGGCCGGGCACCACAGCGAACTCGATTGCGGGGACGGCGGCCGCGAGCAGCCGGCCCGTTTCGGCGAAATACGCCGGGCTCCAGCCGCCGCTGAGCATCAGGGTGGGGGTGGTCACCGCCGCGAAGTCCTGCAGTTCCGCGTCGGCGTCCAGCACCGCCCGCATCTCCGCCACCGCGGTGGGCAGCAGCTCGCGCATCTCGGCCCCAAGGACGGTGCGGGCCGAGAGGATGCTCAGCATTCGGAGGGCTCCGAGCGGCAGCCTGGATACCGGCCCGGCGGTCTCCAGGCCCTGCACGAGGTGGGCCCAGGTGGCGTCCAGCTCACCGGCCGCCAGCGAACGTTCCAGCTCGGGACGCCAGCGCTTGGCCAGGTTCCCGGAGAGCGACACGGCGGCGTCGTAGGTGACCATCCGCCGGATGGGCGCCATCCGGGCAGTCTGAAGGGCCACAAAACCGCCGTAGCTGTGTGCCACCACGTCGCTGGAGCCGGTCTCCCGGAGCACGGCCGTCAGGTCAGCGACTTCCGTCGCGGCCGAGTAACTGGGTGGCTGGGGGGAGGACCCGGCCCTCCCGCGCCGGTTATAGCAGTGCACCGGCACCCCCAGCAGCTGGCAGAGCTTCCGGGCGAAAGGCCGGTAGAGGCCGTCGGTGATCAGGGTCCCGTGGACGAGAACGACGCCGGCCAGCGGCTTCACCGGGGTTCCGGCAGCCGCCCGGACGGCCGTACCAGCGGTAGCCGGCACGCGCGCGGCGCTCGCCGGGCGGAAGCTGTGCAGCTCAAGGTGCCCTTCGCCGTCGTCCGTCCCGATTCTCGATGTCTCCACAGCCCCGAGTCTATTCGCGCCCCCCGCCTCAAGCCGGTACCAATCCACGGGGACCCCGGGTGGAGGAAACCCCGGTAAACTTGGGGATTGTGACTTCCCAAAACACCCCTGCCCCGAACACCGCCGCCGAGTCCCACGACGCCAGCGAGCAGACGCGCATCCGGATGGAGAAGCGCGCCAAGCTGATCGAACGCGGTATGGAGGCGTACCCGGTGGGGGTCGGGCGCACGCATTCGCTGACGGAAATCCGCGAAAAGTACGCCCACCTGGAAGCGGACGAAACCACCGGCGACATCGTCGGCGTGACCGGCCGGATCGTCTTCATCCGGAACACCGGCAAACTCTGCTTCGCCACGCTGCAGGAAGGCGGCGCCGACGGCAAGGCCGTCCGGCTGCAGGTCATGCTGAGCCTGGCCAACATCGGCGAGGAGGCGCTCGCGGACTGGAAGGCCCTCGTGGACCTCGGCGACCACGTCTTCATCAAGGGCGAGGTCATCTCTTCCCGCCGCGGTGAGCTCTCCGTCATGGCCGATTCCTGGTCCATGGCGTCGAAGGCGCTGCGCCCGCTGCCGGTGCTGCACGCGGAACTCAACGAGGAAACCCGCGTCCGCCAGCGCTACGTGGACCTGATCGTCCGCGACGAGGCCCGTGAGATGGTCTACACGCGCGCCGCGATCACCCGCTCCATCCGGGAAACCCTGCACCGCCAGGGATACGTCGAGGTGGAAACCCCGATGCTGCAGCTGGTCCACGGCGGCGCCACCGCCCGCCCGTTCGAGACACACATGAACGCCTTCGACCAGAAGATGACCCTGCGAATCGCCACCGAGCTCTACCTGAAGCGCACCGTCGTCGGCGGCATCGACCGCGTGTACGACATGGGCCGCGTGTTCCGCAACGAGGGCGTGGACTCCACCCACAGCCCCGAATTCACCACGCTCGAAAGCTATGAGGCCTGGGCCGACCAGTTCGTGATGGCGGACCGCATCAAGGAAATCATCCTCGACGCCGCCGACGCCGCCGGAGTGGGCCGGGTGCTGCAGACCGAAGCGGGCGAGATCAACCTCGACGGCGACTGGGCCTGGCTTGCCGTGTACCCGGGGCTTTCAGCCGCCGTGGGCCAGGAAATCACCCCCGACACCCCGGCCGCCGAACTGCTGGCCCTCGCCGCCAAGCACGAGGTCAAGGTGGACGCGAACTGGGAGCCGGAGAAGCTCGTGGTGGAGCTGTTCGGCGAGATCGTGGAGCCGACCCTGATGAATCCCACCTTCGTCTATGACTACCCGCCGTCCGCGCAGCCGCTGGCGCGCCCGCACCGCGAAGACGGCCGCCTCATCGAAGCCTGGGACCTCATCATCGGCGGCATGGAGCGCGGCACTGCCTTCTCCGAACTGATCGACCCCGTCATCCAGCGCGAACGCCTCACCGAACAGTCGCGCCGTTCCGCCGCCGGCGACGTGGAAGCCATGCAGCTGGACGAGGACTTCCTGCGCGCGCTGGAGTATGGCGCACCGCCGATGGGCGGAATCGGCCTCGGCATCGACCGTCTGGTGATGCTGTTCACCGGCGCCGGCATCCGCGAGACCATCCTGTTCCCGCTGCTGAAGCCCGAAGGACACTGACAATGGAATACATCGCCGTATTGCTGCCATCGGTCGTCGTCGGCCTGCTTTTCTGGTTTGCCATGAAGTCGATCTTCAACGCAGACAAATCAGAGCGCCAGGCGGAGGCGCGCGCCCAGGCCGAAGCCGACAATAAGGCCCGCGCGGGTGATTCCGGTCCCGGGACCGGCCATTCGCCCGGACCCGTTAAATAGGCCTTATTGGCTTTCTTGGGATTTCCTTTAGAAATCCCTTTCCGCTTTGACGCGCCGCCGCAAGGCGGAGGATACTTATTGCATAAGTCCTGCTTTTGCAAGCCCAACTGGTAGTGAATCTGTCTGTTAGTAAACGTGGCTGTTAGTGGACCTAGTTGTTAGCAAACCTAGCCCTTTCGCCAGCTAGCCGTTTTTGGAAGCTCGTCCTTTCGGAAAGAGGGTCTTTATGGCACAGAAAGTAAAGATCATCCTCGTTGACGACCTGGACGGGGGATCCGCGGACGAAACCGTCCGCTTCGGGCTCGACGGCGTCAGCTATGAAATCGACCTGTCATCGCGTAATGCGGCAGAACTGCGCTCTGCGGTTGAGCGCTTTGTTCAGCACGCGCGGAAGATTTCCGGTGGCCGCGCCACACGAAGTCGGGTATCCGCCGGCCGCAATCAGGACTCTGCGCAGATCCGTCAGTGGGCCCGCGACAACGGTTATGCGGTAAACAGCCGCGGCCGCATCCAGGCTGAAATTCAGGAAGCGTACCAAAAGGCAAATTCCTAAGCCGAACGTTTGAAAGTCGGCGTGCCCTTGCCTTTTGCGGCGGGGGCACTGTCGTTTTCGGGCGGAGTGCCGGCGGTTGGGCTGAAGGCGGTCTGGGCCGGCGGGTCGCGCGACGACGGGTCCGGCGACGACGACGGGCGACGTCGGGCTGCGGCGGCGACCCCGCGGGAAGCAGTCCCAGGCCCGCCGTCCTCCCTCCCAGAGGCCCCTAGCGGGCTCCGGTTGGCGGTGCCCGACCGGCGCCGCGGAAGTGCCCCGGTTTCCCCTGTGGCGAACAAGCCCCAAATCTCGAACCCGGCCACGTAGCATCAAAGTACGTCGTAGCTAGGAGTGTGGCGAAATGTTTGAGCGATTTACGGACCGTGCCCGTCGCGTAGTTGTGCTTGCCCAAGAAGAGGCACGCATGCTGAACCACAATTACATTGGTACCGAACACATCCTCTTGGGTCTGATCCATGAGGGTGAAGGTGTGGCCGCCAAAGCCCTCGAGTCCTTGAGCATTTCGCTCGACGGAGTCCGCGAGCAGGTGCAGGAGATCATCGGCCAGGGCCAGCAGGCCCCGTCCGGGCATATCCCCTTCACGCCCCGGGCCAAGAAGGTGCTGGAGCTCTCGCTGCGCGAGGCCCTGCAGCTGGGACATAACTACATCGGCACCGAGCACATCCTGCTCGGTCTCATCCGCGAGGGTGAAGGTGTGGCCGCCCAGGTGCTCGTCAAGCTCGGTGCTGACCTGAACCGGGTCCGCCAGCAGGTCATCCAGCTGCTGTCGGGCTACCAGGGCAAGGAATCCAGCGGAGCCGGGGTCGGCCCCGGCCAGGCTGAGGGCACCCCTGCCGGTTCCGTCGTCCTGGACCAGTTCGGCCGCAACCTCACGCAGGCCGCGCGGGAGAACAAGCTTGACCCCGTCATCGGGCGCGAGTCCGAGATGGAACGCGTCATGCAGGTCCTTTCGCGCCGCACCAAGAACAACCCGGTGCTGATCGGCGAGCCCGGTGTCGGCAAGACCGCCGTCGTCGAAGGCCTTGCGCAGGCGATTGTCCGCGGCGACGTGCCGGAGACCATCAAGGACAAGCAGCTGTACACGCTGGACCTCGGGTCCCTCGTGGCCGGCTCCCGTTACCGCGGTGACTTCGAAGAGCGCCTGAAGAAGGTCCTCAAGGAGATCCGCACCCGCGGCGACATCATCCTCTTCATCGACGAGATCCACACGCTTGTGGGCGCCGGTGCAGCCGAAGGTGCCATCGATGCGGCGTCGATCCTGAAGCCGATGCTGGCCCGCGGCGAGCTGCAGACCATCGGTGCCACCACCCTGGACGAGTACCGCAAGCACATCGAGAAGGATGCCGCGCTGGAGCGCCGTTTCCAGCCGATCCAGGTCAAGGAGCCCTCCGTCGCTCACGCGATCGAGATCCTCAAAGGCCTGCGCGACCGGTACGAGGCACACCACCGCGTCACCATCACCGACGGCGCCCTCGCCTCGGCGGCGAGCCTGTCCGAGCGCTACATCTCGGACCGGTTCCTGCCGGACAAGGCGATCGACCTGATCGATGAGGCCGGTGCCCGGCTGCGCATCCGCCGGATGACTGCCCCGCCGGAGCTCAAGGTGATGGACGAGCGTATTGCCGCCATGAAGCTGGAGAAGGAATCCGCGATTGACGCGCAGGACTTCGAAGGCGCCGCCTCGCTGCGCGACAAGGAGCAGAAGCTCATTGCCGAGCGCGCCGAGAAGGAGCGCCAGTGGAAGACCGGCGGCATGGACGACATCTCCGAAGTCGATGAGGACCTCATCGCCGAGGTGCTGGCGAACTCCACCGGCATCCCGGTCTTCAAGCTGACCGAGGAAGAGTCCTCGCGCCTGCTGAAGATGGAAGACGAGCTGCACAAGCGCGTCGTCGGCCAGAACGAGGCCATCAGGTCTCTGTCCCAGGCGATCCGCCGCACCCGTGCAGGCCTCAAGGACCCGAAGCGTCCGGGCGGTTCGTTCATCTTCGCCGGCCCCACCGGCGTCGGCAAGACCGAACTCGCCAAGGCCCTCGCCGAGTTCCTCTTCGGTGAAGAGGATGCCCTCATCACGCTGGACATGTCCGAGTACTCGGAGAAGCACACCGTCTCGCGTCTCTTCGGTGCCCCTCCGGGCTACGTGGGCTACGAGGAGGGCGGCCAGCTGACCGAGAAGGTCCGGCGTCGTCCGTTCTCCGTGGTCCTGTTCGACGAGGTGGAGAAGGCGCACGCCGACCTCTTCAACTCGCTGCTGCAGATCCTGGAAGACGGCCGCCTGACCGACTCCCAGGGCCGGGTGGTGGACTTCAAGAACACCGTGATCATCATGACCACGAACCTCGGCACCCGGGACATCTCCAAGAGCGTCGCCACCGGCTTCCAGTCGGGCACGGACACGCAGACCGGCTACAACCGGATGCGCGCCCGCGTCACGGAGGAGCTCAAGCAGCACTTCCGCCCCGAGTTCCTGAACCGTGTTGACGATGTTGTGGTCTTCCCGCAGCTGACCCAGGACGAGATCATCGAGATCGTGGACATGTTCGTTGCCCGGCTGGAGAAGCGCCTCAAGGACAAGGACATGGGCATCGAGCTCACGGCCGCGGCCAAGGTGCTCCTGGCAACCCGCGGCTACGATCCCGCCATGGGTGCCCGGCCGCTGCGCCGGACCATCCAGCGCGAGATCGAGGACCAGCTCTCCGAGAAGATTCTCTTCGGCGAGCTGCACGCCGGCGACATCGTGGTGGTGGATGTGGACGGCGAAGGCGACGACGCGAAGTTCACCTTCGCCGGCAACGCCAAGCCGCGCATCCCGGAGATCGCCCCGAGCGTCTAAGCGCCCGCGGCCAAGCACACTGGCCCCGCTGTTCCCGCAAGGGGGCGGCGGGGCCTTTGCGTTGCCGACGCCCACCCAACTGACTCGCAGCAGTGGCCGCTTTGAGCGCCCATAGCGACAACTGGTGCCAGTCAGTTGGGTGAGGCCGGGGCGGAACCGGGCCGCGCCGTAGGATTGGCCTGTGACTGAGACGATCCGCATCCGCCCTGCCCGCACCAGCGATGTCCCTGCCATCAAAGCGCTCGTGGCTCCGCTGGCCGATCAGCGGATCCTCATGGCCAAAGAGACCGTGGCCTACTACGAAAGCCTTCAGGAGTTCCGGATTGCCGAAGCCCGCGGCCAGGTGATCGGGTGTGGGGCGCTGCATGTGATGTGGGAGGACCTGGCGGAGGTCCGCACACTGGCCGCCTCGGATTCCTGGCGGGGCAAGGGCGTGGGGCACACCCTCGTCGAGCGCCTGCTGGACGACGCCCGGGCGCTCGGGGTTTCCCGGGTCTTTTGCCTGACCTTTGAAGTGGACTTCTTCAAGAAGCACGGCTTCGAAGTCATGGCCGACCAGACCGCCGTCGACCCCGTGGTCTATTCGGAACTGCTGCGCTCGCACGACGAGGGCGTGGCCGAATTCCTGGATCTGGCCCGCGTGAAGCCCAACACCCTGGGCAACACTCGGATGATCAAGACCCTTTAGGCCACCTCCGGGGCACTCCCCGGCAGGTGCAGGCGCGGCGAGATCCGGCACGCGCGCCTCTTCCCATCGATAAAGTTGATGGATAAACTGACTCCGGCCCAGGGGGTGGGCCGCTCAGCTCTCCGGAGGCATGAACTTGCTCAATCAGGCGACCTTGTCCGAATTCTCTGCACTGCACATGGCACCCGCGGCCGCGCCGGCCGCGGCACTCGCGACAGAGAGGGCACCGGAAAGCGGCGCTGGTCCTGGTCTCCACGGTGCTGCCGAGACCGGCAGTGCAGGCACGACTCAGGGGCGCATCATCGCGCCGCCGTTCTCCTGGCTCGGCGGCGACGCCTGGCCCGATTTCTCTGCCCGGGCGGACGCCGCGTCCTGACCGGAGGCCCGCTGCTGCGTCCCCTCCCGAACATGCCGTAGCCACCCGCCAAAGGGTGGAACGCAGAGGCCATGTGTGGTGAGATGAAGCAAGAAGCAGTTGGTTCGTCAAGGGCCAGAATGCCGGGATTGGAGCGATCATGGACACCGAATTGCCGCTGGCCGACGAGCTGGCCATCGTGTTCGCGCGGTTATCCAACGTGCTCCTGACCGAGGAGACGGTCGCCAACGCCCTGACGCTCATCACCGAGGCCGCAGTCCTGGCCGTGGATGACGCCGCGGGAGCGGGCGTATCCCTTATGGACTCCACCGGCAACCGAAGCAGTGCGGCTTCCACGAGCGATATTGTGGCGCAGGCCGACAACCTTCAATACGATCTTGGGCAGGGCCCCTGCCTGAGTGCGTGGGCCTCCGGATACCCGGTGGACATTTCGGATGTGCGCACGGACCTCCGCTGGCCGGAGTGGGGGATGGCAGCAGACGATCTGGGCTTACGCTCCTGCATCAGTGTTCCTCTTCTTTCGGGCGATCTGGCTTTCGGAGCCATCAAGATCTACTGGAAAGAACCGAAGGCGGCGTCGCATCGGCTCATCCGGCTGCTGGAATTGTTCGCGGCACAGGCCTCGATCTTCCTTGTCAACGTCCAAGCCCGCGAACGGGGCCGGATGCTGAGCGAACAGCTCAAGTCCACCCTGACCCAGCGCGATATCATCAGCACCGCCAAGGGGATCGTCATGGCCAACCGCGGTATAGGGAGTCACGACGCGATGCTGCACCTGATGACCAGAGCCTTGAAAGAGGCCCGGACGCTGCGGGAAGTGGCAGACGAGATCATCCAGACCACGCAAGGACTTGGTACTTGACCGGGGGTGAACGATGGCCGTCCCTGGGGACGAGGATGAGCAGCGTCAGGGTTTCCGGCTAGCATTCGAGGCAGCAACGGACCTGGATCTGGAAAAGGTCTGGATTGCTTATTTCAGTATCGGCGGTAAATCCGGCCTGATGGAAGTCCAGGCCTACGTCTATGGTGCCCTGAGCCTTCCTCCCATCGAACGCGATCTGCTGGCGCACGCGCTCAATGAGTCCCTCGACGGCCTCGGCGCCGATGGGCGGCGTGCCACCTACAGCCGGGCCATCTTCCTCGAGGCCGAGGAGGGCGAAGCGGGCGCGGAGTAACAGCCTGTTTGCTGCGTTCCTTGTTGTTCCCGTCTCCAAGCTCCTAGCATGGATGGTGTGGGCGCGGACGTGCAGAACGAGGACTTTCAACGGCTCCATCAGCTCATTGAAGGCAGCCCCGACATCAAGGGCTTCCTGGACGGTATGGCAAGACATGCTGCTACATCCCTGAGCCGGACTGCCGGTGCACCCATTGCCTGCGCTGTCACACTGCGGCGGCGCAAACGGATAACCACGGTCGCCGGTAGTAGCGATGAAGCCGTGATCCTCGACCACATCGAACAGGACTTGGGCGAGGGGCCGTGCATGGAGGCTCTCCGCACCTTTGAAACTGTGCTGCTGGCCGACGTCGGCCACGACATGCGCTGGCCCCGGTACTCCGCGGCTCTCGCCTCGACGGGCTACCGCAGCGTTCTGGGAGTCCCTGTTGACGCAGGTGAATCGGCGTCTGCGTCCTTGAACTTTTTCGCCCCGGTAGCCGGGGTGTTCACCGAGGAAGCAATCGATCTCGCGTGCGGCATGATCATGACGCAAAACCGCTGCAGCCAGGAACAGGCGTATCAATTCATCCTCCGCGCCTCCAACAGCCGCAACTTGAAAGTTCGTGCGGTCGCCGAGGAAGTCGTCCGGCGGTTAGCCGGCGCCAAGCAAACTGCGACCCACTTCGACGATTAACGGCCAGGTAACGGCCGGTCAGGACGCGTCCTAAACAGCAGGCCGGGAGCGCCGTCGGGGCCGCTTGGGCCCCTCCCAGGCGGAGTCTTTCGCGGACTGGCCCCCGGTAGTAGGGTCTAGGCAAGCAGCCAGGACACCATCCAGGGAGCACAGCCATGAAGAAGCTCATCAATGATCCCCGCGCCGTGGTTGACGAGTCAGTGGAAGGGTTCGGGCTCGCCCACGCCGACCTGGTGACTGTCTTTGCGGACCCGAAGTACATTGTGCGCAAGGACGCGCCCGTGGCCGGAAAGGTGGGGCTGGTCTCTGGCGGCGGCAGCGGCCACGAACCGCTGCACGGCGGTTACGTGGGGAAGGGGATGCTCGACGCCGCCGTGCCGGGTGCCGTATTCACCTCGCCCACTCCGGACCAGATCCTTCCTGCAACGCTTGCCGTCAACTCGGGTGCCGGCGTCGTCCATATCGTGAAGAACTACACCGGGGACGTCCTCAACTTCGAAACGGCAGCCGAACTTGCCCAGGCCGAGGGAGTGGAGGTCCTGACCGTGCTTGTCAATGACGACGTTGCCGTGCAGGACTCGCTGTACACGGCGGGCCGGAGGGGCGTGGGGGGAACCGTGCTGGTGGAGAAGATCGCCGGCGCGGCCGCCGAACGGGGCGACAACCTCGACGCGGTCGCCGCCATTGGTGACCGGGTCAACCAGAACGTCCGCAGCATGGGCGTCGCGCTGACGGCCTGCACCGTCCCGCACGCCGGAACACCCAGCTTCGTCCTCGAGGAAAACGAGATTGAAATCGGCATCGGCATCCATGGCGAGCCGGGCCGGCACCGCATTCCGATGGAAAACGCCGACGGCATCACGGACCGGCTGCTGGAGCCCGTCGTCAGCGACCTCGGCCTTGCCTCCGGGGAGAACGTGCTCCTGTTCGTAAACGGCATGGGCGGCACCCCGCAAAGCGAGCTGTACATCGTCTACCGCCGGGCGGCGCAACTGCTGGCCGAGAAGGGAGTCACCGTGGCGCGCTCGCTGGTGGGCAACTACATCACCTCCCTGGAGATGCAGGGCTGCTCGGTCACCGTGCTGCGGCTCGACGACGAGCTGACCAGCCTTTGGGACGCGCCCGTCCACACCCCCGCCCTCCGCTGGGGTGCCTGAACGTGGGCCTCGACCTTCAATGGACCCTCGAGTGGCTGGCCCTGTCCGCGCAGGCGATGGCTGACCACCGCGAGGAACTGATCGAACTGGACCGCCCGATCGGCGACTCGGACCACGGCGAGAACATGGACCGCGGGTTCAAGGCGGTCACCGCAAAACTCGCCGAGACGCCGCCGGAAACACCGGGGGCAGCCTTGAAGCTGACGGCCATGACGCTGATCTCCAAGGTCGGTGGAGCCGCCGGCCCGCTCTACGGCACTGCATTCCTGCGGGCCGCCACGGCGCTGGGCGACGAGGCAGAGATTGACGCCAGCACCCTGGTGACGGCCCTGCAGGCCGCCCGGGACGGCATCGTGGCCCGCGGCAAGGCGGAGCCCGGGGACAAGACGATGGTGGACGCCTGGACGCCGGCCATTGAGGCGGCCGCAGCCGCTGCGTCCGACGGCGATGTCCGCAAAGTACTGACCGCCGCGGCGGAAGCAGCGGAGGCAGGAGCCGTATCCACGGACCCCATGCAGGCCCGCAAGGGGCGCGCAAGCTATCTGGGCGAACGCAGCATAGGCCACCGCGACCCTGGGGCCGTGTCCACCGCCCTGATCCTGCGTGCCGCCGCCGGGGCCTCCGCGTGACGGTCGGGCTTGTCGTCGTCTCCCACAGCGAGAAGATCGCCGACGGCGCCGTCGAACTTGCCGCCCAGATGGCGCCCGACGTTCGAATCATCCCCGCAGGGGGCACTGACGACGGCCGGATCGGCACGAGCATGGAACGGGTGATGGCGGCGCTGGAACAGGCGGCCGGCGGCGACGGGGTGGTGGTCCTCACCGATCTCGGCTCGGCGGTGATGACAGCGGAATCTGCCGTGGAATTCGCAGCTGACCCCGGGTCCGTGCTGCTTGCCGATGCGCCGCTGGTCGAGGGGCTGGTCGCGGCGGCCGTGGCGGCGCAGGTCGGGGGCAATGCCGCTACGGTCAAGGAAGCGGCGGAGGCTGTCTACCGGCCCCCGGCCGCTCCTGAGCACCTGCACGAACACCACCAGCCGCCGGAGGCCGCCGGGGAGTTCGAAGTGGTGAACCAGGCGGGAATGCATGCCCGTCCGGCGGCCAAGATCGCGGGCGCCCTGTCCGGTATGGACGCAGAGGTGACCGTCAACGGGGCCGACGGCGCGTCGATGACCGAGCTGATGATGCTCGGGGCGGTGCGGGGGACGGTGCTTCGCGTTGAAGCGAGCGGCCCGGACGCCGCCAAGGCCGTCGACTACCTCGGCGGTCTGATCAAGTGCGGCTTCGGGGAGCCTTAGCCACTAGACCTGCCCGGGTTCCTGCGCAGGTCCCTGCCCCGGTTCCCGCCCGCCGGGGCCAATAGGCGCCGTGGCGAGGTCCGGGGCTTCTTGGCCCTGCCTTGTTGTGGTCCATGCGATCCAGCCGCCTGCAACCGCCGCCAGCAGCGCCCCGGCGGTCTGCGTGGGCAGGCTGCTGCCGGTCGTGGCCTGTCCCAGCACCACGCCCAGGACGTAGAAAAGCACCGCGCCCGCCACCCAGACTGCTCCGGCCCAGCGCGGCAGCACATGCGACTGCCAGACGGCGACGCCCAGCAGCACGTTGCCCAGGAATGCCAGCAACAGGCCCAGCAGGAAGGTAACCGTCATCGCTGCGGGGAACTCAAGCCTCATGGCCTCTTCGTTGCCCTCAAGGAATGCCCTTCCCACCGCCGGGGTGGCGAACGTGGAGATCGCTGCCGGAACCAACAGCAGGGACGTCCCCGCCACGGCAATCACCATCGATGCCAGGGCCAGGCGCCCCACCCGGCTGTTGGCCAGCCGGCAGCCGAGGGCGAAGAGACCGAAGATGGCAAGGACCGTGCCTCCGGTGCTGCCGAACAGGTGGGTGACCTGGTACGAATCCGAGCTGACAAAATGCGCCCAAGCGTCGGGATTCCGGTTCTGGTCCGGCTGCGGTTCGAGCGTTGCCCAGGCGGTGATCAGGCCCGATACCGGCAAGGCCCACAGGCCTGCGAGGATCCAGTGGCGGATGTTCTGCGAGTTCATCGTGTACGTTCCCGCTCCGACGGGCACGGGCATGCCGATACGTTCCTGCCGGAGGACGCCGCATCGGCTGCAGGCAGCGCTGCAATAGCCAGGGGGAGTACCCGCGCAAACATGCGCATGCTTCAGGGTAGATCCGGGAGGCGGGTACAGCTAGGGCATCCGGGTCTTCTGCGCCGGCGCTGCCGGGGCTCAGGCCGGGAGCCGGAGACCGCCAAGGTGCAGTTCCGCGAGACCGTCGACCAGGAGGCCGTCGAGCGCACGTTCAAGCTGCTCGGGACCGGGGTTGAGCCGATGCAGGGCGGCGAGCGGAATGGCAATCCCATCCGGCTCGAAGCCGAGGTCCGCCGGGGCGCGCTGCAGCAGTTCGGGCGGCACCGGGGCGTCGGCGACCCGAAGGACGGCCAGCACGGCGCCGCGGACCTGGCGGTCGGTCCCATGCCATGACTGTCCTTTCGGCTTATAGGTGGGCGGCGGCTCGCCGGCGGCCAGCCAGGCGCAGGAATCGCGCACCGGGCACTGCCCGCACTTCGGAGCCCGCGCGGTGCACAGCAGGGCGCCGAGTTCCATGACGGAGGCATTCCAGCGCACGGAGGCCCCGACGTCCTCCGGCAGTACCTCGGCCGCCAGCCGCATCTCCGCGGCGGTCAGCGCCTGGGCCGGCAGGGCCACGCCATCAAACAGCCGTGCATGGACGCGGCGGATGTTCGTGTCCACCACCGTTTCCCGGCGCCCGTAGGCGAACGCGGCGACGGCCGCGGCTGTGTAGCTTCCCACGCCGGGGAGCCCCAACAGTTCCGCATACGTGGCCGGGACCATCCCGTCGTGGCTGTCCTCGATCGCCGCGGCGGCCGCATGCAGGCGCAGCGCACGGCGCGGATAGCCCAGCCGGCCCCAGGCGCGGACGGCCTCGCCCGCAGGCTCCCTGGCCAGGTCAGCAGGCTGGGGCCAGCGCCGCAGCCACTCCTCCCAGACGGGCAGCACCCGCACCACCGGTGTCTGCTGGAGCATGATCTCGCTGACCAGCACGCCCCAGGGCGAGCAGCCGGGGTCCCGCCAGGGCAGCTCGCGGGCGTGCGAGCTGAACCAGTCATCCAGGGCAGCGTGCAGGCTTGCCAGCGGCAACCGTTGGCTTTCCGGGGGTGCGGCCAGCGGGAGGGCGGGGGAGCAGGTCAGGGTTTCGATCCAATCAGCGTAATAGATGCCAGCGATGATCCGGTCAGCGGCGTGGTGGTTCTCCATCGTCTGCCCGGTTCTCTAGCCTAGAAGGATGGGCAGGCAAGGCAACTCAGGCACGAACGGTTCACGGCCGAAGGGTTCCGGCAGCGGACAGCCAGCGCGCGGCCCCGCCAGGAGGCCCGTACGGAAACCCGTCAGTCCGGTCTTCCGCCGGCGCCGGCTGGTGGTCGGCGCCGCCCTTCTGGTGGTCATCGTCGTCGTCGTGGGCGGCTTCATTGCCGTGGCCAGCATCATCAACGGCGGCGGAGGGTCTGCTCAGGACCCGGCCGCCACGCATGCAGAAGGCCAGACGCCCGGCCCCAACCAGTCCGCGGCCCCGTCCGACGCTTCCTCGGCTACGCCTTCAGCAAGCACGTCCGAAGGCAGCGGCTGCCAGCAGAACCTCATCGCTGTCTCGGCCTCCACCGACAAGCCAAGCTACGGTGCCGGCGAGAAACCCCTGCTCACCCTCAAAGTGACGAACAACAACAAGGTCCCGTGCGAGGTCAACATCGGGACTTCGCAGATGGAGTTCCTGATCACAAGCGGCTCGGACCGGATCTTTTCGTCCCAGGATTGCCAGGCGGACAACACGGATTTGATGAAGACCATCGCGCCGGGCAAGAGCGAGACGGCCAACTTCCCGTGGCAGCGCAACCGCACCGTCCAGGGTTGCGATTCCGTAGAGGCCAAGCCGGGAGCGGGCGGCGCGTACTACGTCTTCACGGCGCGGCTGGCGAACAAGACGAGCCCCAAGGCCGTCTTCCAGCTCAAGTAACCCCCCATCTGTGGCCCTAATCCCCATCTGTTGCTCCGTAAGCGCCGTTTTGGGGCCCCATAACGGCGCTTACGGAGCAGCAGTTGGGATTTAGAGGAACCGGTCCAGCAGGCTTGCCTCAGCCATCCGGCTCAGACCTTCACGGACGGTGCGGGCGCGCTGGTCGCCGATGCCGTCCACGGTCATGAGGTCATCGATTGTGGCGGCCATGAGGAACTGCAGCCCGCCGAAGTGGTCCACCAGCCGGTCCGCTACGGCTTTGGGCACCGCCTTGAGCCCGGACAGCAAACGGTAGCCGCGCGGCTGGACCACCGCATCGAGGTTGGCCTCCCCGCCGGCGAAACCCACGATGCCAGCGATCTTGCTCAGGTCGATCAGTTCCTGCGGGCCGAGGCTGACCAGTGCCTTGACGGCATTGTCGATGTCTTCCGGGGAGCTGTCGGGGCGGGAGTAGTCGCGGATGATGACGTCGCTGCCCGGGCCGCGGCCCACTGTCAGTTCGTCGAGCTGCAACGACAGCAGGCGGCCGTCCTCGCCCAGTTCCAGCACGTACTGCGAGATTTCCTCGGAAATGCGGCGCACCATCTCCTGGCGCTGGAGGGTGACGGCGACGTCGCGGACCGTCACCATGGCCTCGATTTCGAGCGCGGAGAGCGAGCTGGTCACCTGGTCCAGCCGCGACCGGTACCGTTCCAGGGTCGCCAGGGCCTGGTTGGCGCGGGCCAAAACCTTCTCCGAGCCCTCCAGGACGTGCCGCAGTCCGTTGACGTAGAGCGCGATGATCTGCATGGACTGGCTCACCGAGATCACCGGAACGCCGGTCTGGATGGCCACGCGTTCGGCGGTGCGGTGGCGGGTGCCCGACTCCTGGGTTTCGATGCTGGAATCCGGCACCAGCTGCACGGCGGCCCGCAGGATGTTGCCGGCGTCCTTGTCGCAAATGATGGCGCCGTCCATTTTGGCCAGTTCCCTGAGCCGCGTCGGGGAAAAGTCGATGCCGATCTCGAAGCCGCCGGAACAGATGGATTCGATGGTGCGGTCGATGCCAAGCACGATCAGTGCGCCGGTCCGTCCACGGAGGATGCGTTCCAGGCCGTCGCGGAGGGCCGTGCCCGGTGCCACCCTGCCCAGAGTCGCCTTGAGTGAATCTTCAGGGCTCCGAGCCATGGATTTTTCCCTTCAAGGTTGCAGGCTTGGTGCCCGCAGGTACGCCGGTTCCAGAGTTTCCCGGCAGGATCAAAAAAGTACTCGGTTTCCCGCTCTCACCATGATAGAGGTAACGGGCTACTGCAACCGCACAGGCAAGCCTTAAAGTGGCCCATTTGAAGCTGTCACGCAGGCCGCGGGAACGGTCCCTCCGGCCGCTGCCCGGCAGCGCACTTTGGTGGCCCCGGGAACCTGCTTCGTGCCAGTTATGCGGCCTGCGATAAACTGGAAGCCATGGTGGACCGCGGGCTCTCCGCGCGATTCCCCTCATCCAACGCCGCAGCGAAAGTAGCCCCGTGTCACAAGACGTCCTCAGCCCCGCCCGAGTCCAGGAGATTCACAAGCAGGCGGCCCGGCGTCGGACATTTGCGGTCATCTCGCACCCCGACGCGGGAAAGTCGACCCTGACCGAGGCGCTCGCGCTGCACGCCAAGGTGATCGGCACGGCCGGAGCGTCCAGCGGCAAGGCCAACCGCAAGGAGACGGTCTCGGACTGGATGCAGATGGAGAAGGACCGCGGCATTTCGATCAGCTCCGCGGCCCTGCAGTTCGCCTACCGGGACACCGTGATCAACCTGCTGGACACGCCCGGCCACGCCGACTTCTCCGAAGACACCTACCGGGTCCTGGCGGCGGTGGACTGTGCCGTAATGCTGGTCGACGCGGCAAAGGGCCTGGAAACCCAGACCATGAAGCTCTTCGAGGTCTGCAAGCAGCGCAACCTCCCCATCATCACCGTGATCAACAAGTGGGACCGGCCCGGCCTGGACGCGCTCGCGCTCATGGACGAGATCACCGAACGCACCGGGCTCCAGCCGATGCCGCTGACCTGGGCCGTGGGCATCTCCGGTGACTTCCGCGGGGTCTGGGACCTTCGCAATGACCGCTTTGCCCAGTTCAAGCGCAACAACGCCGGCGCGAACATCGCCCTCACCGAGTACTTCACCCCGGAAGAGGCAGCGGCCAGCCAGGGCGAGGACTGGTCCAACGCGCTGGACGAGGCGGGCCTCGTGATCGAATCGAACCTCGAGTTCGACGTCGAGGCGTTCCACGCCGGCAAGGGGACGCCCATCCTGTTCAGCTCCGCCGCGCTGAACTTCGGCGTGAAGGAAATCCTCGACGCGCTCGTGGACTTCGCGCCGCCCGCAGCGCCCCGGCCCGACGTCGACGGCACGGCCCGGCCGGTCGACGCTCCGTTCTCCGGCTTCGTCTTCAAGGTCCAGGCCGGCATGAACAAGGCGCACCGCGACCACGTTGCCTTCATCCGGATCTGCTCCGGCATCTTTGAACGCGGCATGGTGGTGACCCAGGCGCGGACCGGGAAGTCCTTCGCCACCAAATACGCCCAGCAGGTCTTCGGCCGCGAACGCGAGGTCATCGACGAGGCCTTCCCCGGCGACGTCGTGGGCCTGGTGAACGCCTCCTCGCTGCGGGTCGGTGACAGCCTTTACTTGGATGAGCCGGTTGAGTTCCCGGCCATCCCCCTGTTCGCCCCGGAGCACTTCCAGGTAGCGCGGTCCAAGGACCCCAGCCGCTTCAAGCAGTTCCGCCGCGGCATCGAGCAGCTGGAGCACGAAGGCGTCATCCAGGTCCTTCGCTCGGACGTCCGTGGGGACCAGGCGCCGGTGCTGGCCGCCGTCGGACCCATGCAGTTCGAAGTGGTCGAGGACCGGATGGCGCACGACTTCAGCGCGCCGATGCGCCTGGAGCGGCTGCCGTATTCACTGGCCCGGATCTCGACGGCGGATGCCATGCCGGCGCTGGCCAATGTGCCCGGGGCCGAGGTCCTGCTGCGGTCCGACGGCGAGTACCTGGCCCTGTTCAACGACGTGTGGGCGCTGCGCAGGATCGAGAAGAACCATCCGGACCTGACCCTGTTGCCGATCGGCACCCACAACCCTGCGAAATAGCGTCGGCCGGGGTTTCGGGGAACGTTCAGGAAAATGTGCTGCAGGGCTTCCTGAACCCGGCATCCGGGTTACCATAAGTAACCTTGCTAATGATGCGGGCGCCGGCGAGCCTGCCGGTAGTTGACTGATCCGCCCGACGTTGTGGGCGGCCCCGCACTGAGGGACACCGAACACTCTTTGACTGACACGATTTCACCGCCGGCAGCAACCAGGCCGGTCACTCCCACACGCACCATGGAGCCCGGGTTCCTGCTGAGCGGCCGCTACCGGGTTGAAGAACTTATCGGGCGCGGAAGCCAATCCACCGTCTACCGGGCCCATGACGAGTTCCTGCAGCGCAAGGTCGCCATTAAAGTCTTCCGCAACGGTGCCGATGACTTTGAGCGCTCACGCCATCAGGAGCAGGAAGTGCGCCTCCTCGCCGGGTTGAGCCACCACGCCCTCGTGACCCTGTTCGACGCCGGGGCCGACCTCGCTGACCCGGATGCACAACTCACCTACCTCGTCATGGAACTGGTCCGCGGGCCGGACCTGCGCCACCGCGCCGCCCAGGGGCCCCTCTCGGCGGCGCATATGGCGCTGATCGGTCACGACCTGGCCGACGGAATCTCGTACATGCACCACCACGGCATCGTGCACCGGGACATCAAACCGGCAAACATCCTGCTGGTGGACTACAGCAACGATGACCGGCGTCCCCGGGCGAAACTCAGCGACTTCGGCGTCGCGGTCCTTCAGGGGGAGAACCACACCGACGACGGCGGAACGTCGGGAACGCCGGCATACCTCAGCCCGGAGCAGGCCGCAGGCGAGCCCGCCGGCACTGCCAGTGACATCTACTCACTCGGCCTGGTGCTGCTCGAGGGGCTCACCGGAAAGATGGCCTACCCGGGCGCTCCGATCCAGTCCGCCGTGGCCCGGCTGCTGGAGGATCCGCACATCCCGGAGGAACTGGCTCCGATCTGGGTGGCTCTTCTCTCCTCAATGCTCGCCCGCGATCCCTCTAGCCGCCCGGCCGCCCGGGAGGTGTCCTTGGCGCTGCGGCAGGAGGTGATCAAGGGGACAGGCCGGCACCGCCTCGACAAGACGCCGTCCGAGGCAGACGAGGAAGGTCGCATGCGGGCGGTGGAACGGTACCGGATCCTGGACACTCCCGAGGACGGGGCTTTCAACCGGATCGCCGGCCTGGCAGCCCGCCTGTTCTCCGTGCCGGTGGCGATCGTCAGCGTGGTGGACCACGACCGGATTTGGTTCAAGGCCCACCACGGTACCGACGTCACCGAAATCGGCCGCGACCCGGGACTCTGTGCCTCGGCGATCCTCCAGGACGACACCTGGGTCATCCGGGATGCCACCGTTGACCCCCGGAGCCTCGCCAACCCGCTCGTGGCAGGAGAATTCGGGCTGCAGTTTTACGCCGGCGTGCCGCTGCGCACCCCGGACGGCTACAACCTCGGCACGTTCTGCATCCTGGACCGGCAGCCGCGGGAGTTCACCGACGAGGACACGCGGATGCTGGAAGACCTTGCCGCAATCGTGATGAACGACCTCGAGATGCGGCTGCAGAGCCGGGAAGCCATCGCCCGCTAGGAGTCGAAGTCCGACGACGGCTGTGCCCGCCGGTTCGCCGCGGCGGTCCCCGGCGGCAGACGGCCGCGTTCGACGGCGGCTGTGCCGGCGGCGGGCCGCCCCGCTTAGCGCCGTCCGGCGAGCAGAGCCAGCTCCAGCTCGAACCGCGCCCGCGGGTCTTCCAGGGTGTCACCGAACAGCTCCCGCAACTGCGCTGCCCGGTAGCCCACGGTCTGCGGATGGATGCCGAGTTCGGCCGCCACCGGGGCACGCTGGCCCCAGTGGCGCAGCCACGAGAGCAGGGTCTCAGCGAGCCGCTCGCGCTGCGCGGGGCGCAGACCCTCCAACGGCGCCAGGCGGCGGTTGGCCAGCTCCGTGATGGCGGACGGCTCGGCGCCGAGAATCACCTGCGCCAGATGGTCGTCGGCCCAGATCGGCAGGTCTTCCGGCCCGTCCCGCGGCTCCAGCACCGATGCGGCGAGCACGGCGAGCCGCAGCGAGTCGGGCACCTTCTCCCACCCGCCGGCGGGGCCCACGGAGGCGCTCCGGCCCTGCAGCGCCTTTTCGAGGCCCGCCCGCACCGTGTTGGACTTCTGCACCGGAACCAGAGCCACGGCGTCGGTCTCACGTTCAATCACGAGGGTTCCCGCGCCCAGCCGCAGCCGCAGCCCGGCCGCCCGGTCCAGCGGCAGCGTCACCACCACCATCCACGCCGGCAGTGACCAGTCCGCCAGGGCCGCCTTCTGGCGGAGGGCCGCCTCATCCGCCTGCCCCAGCAGCAAAAGGTCCAGCAGTTCAGTGCGGCGTCGGTCCACCGCGCCGGCGCGCTCGGACTGCTCAAAGGCGTAGGCCTCGGCGCTGACCGCCGACAGCTCGTCGATGTAGGCAAGAATCGATTCGCCCAGGTCCACCACGACGCTCTGCCCCAGATGATGCTCGACCGACACCCGGGACATCTCGCGGAATGTCACCCGGGCGCCCATGCGGTAGGCGCTCAGCAGCGCGTCCATGCTCCGCCCCTGCCGGAACTCGCCGCTTCCCAGACCCGCCACCAGCTGGCGGCTCTCCTCCGACAGTGCCGGCAGCCGCGTCCCGGGCAACTGCAGGAAGCGGTCCAGTGCGGCGGCGACCCCGCGCCGGAGGCCGCGGCCGAAGCGGCCCTCAATGGGCCGGGCGTAGTCAGGCACCAGCTGCGGCACGGCATCGATGATGGCCTCGACGATGCCCGGCATCCTGGGGCGGAGCATGTCGCTCACTTCCCGCGGCAGCGCCAGCCAGGGAGGGTCGTAACTGGGGGCAGCGGCGTGCGCGGCTGGAGTTGCATTCATGGGACATTTCCATAAAGTTGTTTCGGACAGACAGTTTCCTCAACTCGATCGTATGCCTTGGGTGAAGAACTATGACGCAAACTGACATAAGATTAGGAAATGATCCGGCTCCGTAAGCTGGCGCGCGCCGCATCTCTACTGACCACCCCGCTAGCTCCAGAAGACATTCTGGCGCTTTTCAACCCCGTGTACTCTGCTCGCCAGTTGCGCGGGGTCGTCACCCGGGTGGTTCCAGAAACGGCCGATTCCGCCACCATCTTCTTCCGTCCCGGCCGCGGCTGGCAAGCACACCTTGCCGGCCAGTGGGCCCGCATTGGCGTCGAACTCGACGGCGTCCGCCACTGGCGGTCGTACTCGCTCAGCGCCCCGGCCGGCCAGGACCCGGCCATCACCGTCACCGACATGGGCGCCGTCTCGGGGACCCTCGTGCGCAGCACCAAACCGGGCGACGTGCTCTTCCTGGCACCCCCGCAGGGCGACTTCGTCCTGCCGGAACACCCGCGTCCGCTGCTCATGCTCACCGCCGGCAGCGGAATCACGCCGGTCATGTCGATGATCCGCACGCTCGTTCCGCACCGGCCCGACTCCGACGTCGTGCTCATCCACACCGCCCGGACTCCGGCGGACGCGATCTTCCGCGAGGAACTCGCCGAACTGGCGGACCAGTTCCCCAACTTCCGCGTCATCCACTGGTTCACGGGGGAGCGCGGCCGGCTGGACTTCACCTCCGCCGATGAGATTGAGCGGCTCTGCCCCGACTGGCGCCAGCGGGCAGCTTACGCCTGCGGCCCGGAGAGCTTCCTTGACGACGCCGAAGCGCTGTGGGGGGCCGAGACTTCAGGGTCCTCAGCGGAAGTGCCAGATACCGCAGGCCTCACGATCGAGCGGTTCACCACCAAGCTCGCCGGCGGTGAAGGGCACGACGGCGGGCTCGTCACCTTCGAGGCCTCCGACCGCGAGGTCGAGGCGGACGGCGACACGCCCCTGCTCGACGTCGGCGAGGATGCTGGCGTGCTGATGCCCAGCGGCTGCCGGATGGGCATCTGCCACAGCTGCCTTATTCCCCTCCGGGCCGGCCAGGTCCGCGACCTGCGCACGGGCGAAGTCCACGGCGAGCCCGGCCAACTGATCCAGACGTGTGTTTCGGCGGCCGCCGGACCCGTAAACCTCGACCTCTAAGGAGTACCACCGCATGACGATAGTTTCCGACAAACCGGACGTTTCCGCGGACGCCGCCACAGGTGAGGCCGCCACGGCCAAGGTGACCCCAGCGAAGAAGCGGCCCGGCGCCCTCGCCGAAACCGGCAGCCCGCTGGTTCGTCCTGAGGCGGCGGCGCACCTCTCCGATGAGCAGGTGGCCGAGCTGGGCCGCGAACTTGACGCCATCCGCGACGAGGTCCTCGCCAAGCGCGGCGCCACGGATGCGGCGTACATCCGCCGGGTGATCAAGGTCCAGCGCGGGCTAGAGATCACCGGCCGCGCCACGCTCCTGGTGAGCAAGCACAAAGCAGCCTGGGCCGCCGGCACTGCGATGCTCAGCGTCGCGAAGATCCTGGAAAACATGGAACTGGGCCACAACATCCTCCACGGCCAGTGGGACTGGATGCGGGACCCGGACATCCACTCCACCACCTGGGACTGGGACTTCGTCACCCCGACGCGGTCGTGGCAGCACACCCACAACGATTTGCACCACCGCTGGACAAACGTCGTGGGCAAGGACAATGACATCGGGTACAACCTGCTGCGCATGGACCCGTCACAGGAATGGAAGCCCTTCAACCTGGGCAATCCGCTGTACAACGCTCTCCTGGCGCCGGTCTTCGAATGGGGGATCGCACTCTACGATCTCGAATTGCCTGAGTACCAGGAGGGCAAGAAGAGCAAGGAGGCCATGAGCCGGGACCTCAAGGCGCTCGGGCTCAAGGCCCTGAAGCAGTTCACCAAAGACTACGCCGCCACACCGGCGGTTGCCATGCTGACCGGCTCCGGCAAGCAGGCCCTGTATGGCACGCTGGCCGCGAATGCGATCCGCAATGTCTGGGCGCACGCGATCATCTTCTGCGGGCACTTCCCCGACGGCACCGATACGTTCACCGAAGAGATGGTCGAAGGCGAGACCCGCGGCGACTGGTACGTCCGGCAGATGATCGGGTCGGCCAACATCTCCGGGTCAAAGTTCATGCACCTGATGAGCGGCAACCTTTCCCACCAGATCGAGCACCACCTCTTCCCGGACCTGCCGTCCAACCGCTACGGCGAGGTGGCGCCGAAGGTGCGGGAGATCTGCCAGCGTTACGGATTGCCGTACACCACCGGACCGCTGCTGAAGCAGGTCGGTTCCACCTGGGCCAAGGTCTTCAAGCTGGCCCTGCCGGGCACAAAGGCCTAGCGGCCGGAGGACCGCGCGCGAGGACATCGGCGCGGGCGAATAAGAAGAACTGAAGGGGCGCCTGCCCGTGTGAACTCCGGCTTTCGGGGAAGTTCCTGCGGCAGGCGCCCCTTCAGCTTGTCTGCCGGCCCGCGGTTCCGGCGGGGTGCGGACGCCTTACATTGCACGGCACTCACTGCTAGTTTTGACAGCAGCGCCCGCTGCTGATGGTCCGCTACTGGCGGCTGGCGATTCGTCCCAGACCAGGAGGATTGATAGGCGTGAATGACGTACCTCAGCACGATGAACTTCCCTTGCCCGATTACGACCACCTCCCCATAGGGACGCTTCCCACCAGGATCCACGGACTGGATGAAGGGCAGCTTGGCCAGGTGCTCGCCTACGAGCGTGCCCACGGAAACAGGCTGCCGGTGGTCCAGATCCTCGAAAACCGGTTGACGGCCCTGCAGAACGGTGCCGAACCAAGCGGGTCAACCGCCCCGAGCACGCCGGAGGCCAGCCAGACCCAGCAAGGTTCCCCTGTGACGCCCGCGACCTCCGGTCCGCCGATCAATCCGCCCTCGCACGGCGACCCCACAAATCCCGCGCAGCCACGCTAAGGCGCCGGTTCGTTCCGGGTCCGTGGTCCTTCCGGCAGCGCTTTTTCTTGGCCCAGTGCTTTCCCGGGCCCGCCCCCGGCGGGCGTTGGCGGGCTGTAGAGGGCCGGCCGTGGAGGAATGAAATTACCCTTCAACAGCGGGTGGGCCCGGTGCTAGGGTGAGCTACCGATTGATTGAGCACGTGGTGCAAACCGCGTGGGAAGGAGATCACCATGGCTGAGCGAGGCAATACGACCCACGGCCAGGACCTGGATGACCAGATGAAGCACGAGACGCAAGGTATGGTCCGGGGCAATCAACCTGCCCACACCGAAGAGTTCCGTGAGACCGAGCCATTTCCCGATGACACGGACCCGGACGACGTGCAGGCAGCCCTGGATCCCGTAGCCAAGCCGGACAGCCGCGAGGACGAGGAACCTCCCGAGCGGGGTGGCAACTCCGGTGGCTGACCGACTGACACAATATGCGGAGCTGTACCGGCAGCCGGGGCCCTGGTGCTTGGCATACGTGGATGCCAGCGCCGGCACCGTCGATTCACTGGAAGCGGCGGATGTGCAGCCCGGAAACGTCCGGGCCGCGCTGGCCGCGCAGGGAGCCGACGAAGCGGACCTGGATGCCATCGAAGCGGCCGTCCAGCCGGCCGTCGGCGAACCCTCCCCGGTGAGCCGGTTCGTCTTAGTGCGGCAGGGAACGGTGCAAATCAACGAACTGCTGCCCGGGCCCCTTGTCGTCCCGGAGCGAATTTCGGTTGACCCCGTTCCGGACCTGCTGCCGCTGCTAAAGCACCGTCCGGAGGACTTTCCCTACGTTGTGGCAGAAGTGAGCCGGGATGAAGGCGAGATCCGGCTGCACCGCGCCGGGCAGCGGGAGCCCGAACAAAGCCAGGAAATCCAAGGGTCCAGCGAGAACCTGAACAAGGTCCCGGGCGGAGGCTGGGCGCACCTGCGGTGGCAGCACCATACCGAGGAGGTTTGGCGGCGCAACGCTGACCAGGTGGCGGGCGAGATCGACCGGACCATACGCGACAGCGGCGCGAGGCTGCTGGTCCTCGCCGGTGACATGCGGGCACGCGTGCTGGTCCAGGACCAGCTGGCGGAGGCAAGCCGCGCAGTTCTTACCGTGGTGGACTCGCACACCCACGCACCCGGTTCGGACCCTGACGCCTTCAACGCTCAGGTTGAGGAAAAAGTGGCTGAGCAGTGGGCAGCCGACCAGGCAGAGGTTTTGGACCGGTTGGCGGTGCAGGAAGGCCAGGCAAATCCGGAATCCGCGACCGGAGTGGGAGCCGTCATCCACGCCTTGCAACAGGCCCAGGTTGACGTGCTGATCTTCAACGACAGGGCATTGGCCGAACGCCGGGTCCTCGCGCTAAGTGCCGAGCCGTGGATCGCCACTGCAGAGGAAGAATCCCTCGGCGCGGAAATCCTCGGCAAAATTCCTGCGCCCGCGGCGCTGCTGAGGGCAGCGGCCCTGACCGACGCTCAGATCTTGCTGGTGCCGGGACCCGCATTGCCGGAAGGCGTGGACATCGCTGCACTGCTTCGCTGGCCGACTGGTCCGGCCGCACCCTCCGAATAGCGGCCAATAGCGGCCAAGGGCGGCTGAGGGGCGGGAGCGGAACTACACCTCTTCCGCCCCGCCTTCCGCTCCGCCCTCGAGCAGTCCCCGCTGGGCGAGATCCGCTGCTTCGGACGCTTCCGGCGGTAAGGGGTCGGTAGCGGGAGGAACGTCACTGGGCGCATAGTCCGACAGCCCTGCAGCCACCCGTTCCTGCTCGGCCGCCCTCTCGAAGTCGTCGTCGTCGATATTTTCAGGCATCTTCCCGTGCCCCGTCTGGGACGGGCCCGGCAACGCGTCCTCCTGGGGGACGATGACATCGCCGACGACGGGATCCTGCTCTTCACCTGGGGCAGACATGAGCCTCTCCTTCAGTTCGCTGGTGGTCCAAGCCTAGAGGCCGGAGCGGTCCTTGTGAACACCAGTGAACACCCTCCCCGGCCGCTCCGGCAGCACCCCAACTGTCAGCTGATCAGCAGGCTCAGGGCTTCGGCAAGGTGCCCGACTTCCCGCACCGAGAACCCCGCCGGGACCGGGCCCGGGCCGTTCGGACTCGCGGGAACCACGGCGTGCGTGAACCCCAGCCGGTGGGCCTCCTGGATACGCTGGTTGATGCCAGGCACGGGACGGACCTCGCCGGCCAGGCCAACCTCGCCGAACGCGATGAGCCGCTCCGGCAGCGGCTTCTTGGCCTTCGCGGAGGCCACGGCGAGGGCGACGGAAAGGTCTGTAGCCGGCTCGCTGAGCTTCACGCCGCCCACCGTTGCGACGTAGGAATCATCCTTGCCCAGCAAGCAGCCGGCGCGTTGCTGGAGCACGGCGAGCAGCATCGCAACCCGGGAGCTGTCGAGGCCGCTCGTTGCCCGGCGGGGCTGCGAACTGGCGCTCTCGGCCAGCAGGGCCTGCACCTCGGCCAGCAGCGGGCGCCGCCCCTCCAAGGTCACGGTGATGCAGGTGCCCGAGACAGGTTCCTTCGTCCGGGAGACAAACAGCCCGCTGGGATCGGCCAGGCCCACGATCCCGTCCTCGTTCAGGTCAAAGCAGCCGACGTCGTCGGTGGGCCCGTACCGGTTCTTGACGGCCCGGAGGAGCCGCAGCCGGGAGTGCCGTTCGCCCTCGAACTGGCAGACGACGTCCACGAGGTGCTCGAGAAGCCGCGGACCGGCGATGGAGCCGTCCTTGGTCACGTGGCCCACCAGCAGGGTGGTCATGTTGCGGCGCTTTGCCGCGGCGATGAGGGAGGCGGTCACCTCGCGCACCTGCGAGACGCCGCCGGCGCTGCCCTCGACGTCGGCGCTGCTGAGCGTCTGGACGGAGTCCACCACGAGCAGGCGCGGTTCGAGCTTTTCCACCTGGCCGAGGGCCTGGCCGAGGTCCGTTTCCGCAGAAAGGTAGAGGGACTCGGCGACGGCGTCGATCCGGTCGGCCCGGAGCTTCACCTGCGCCGCGGACTCCTCGCCCGTGATGTAGAGGACGTCCTGGGCGGTCCGTGCAAATTTGGCCGCCACATCAAGCAGGAGCGTGGATTTGCCCACGCCGGGCTCACCGGCCAGCAGGATGACGGCGCCGGGGACCAGCCCGCCGCCCAGCACGCGGTCAAGTTCGTCGACGCCGGTGGGCAGGAAGGCGGCGGTGGTCGCGTCAATTTCGGCGATTTTGCGGGCCGGCTCCAGGACAATGGTGGCCGCCGTCGTCCGGGCCACGGCGGCGCCGGTCTCCTCCACGGTGCCCCAGGCCTGGCACTCGCCGCAGCGGCCCACCCATTTCGCTGTGGTCCAGCCGCACTCCGCGCATTTGTAGCCCGGCGCCTTGGAAGTCCGGGAAGTCTTGGTAGCCATCGTTCCACCCTAGCCGCGGCCCGCGACATTGAAGCGGTACGTGCAACGGCGGCGGGGCAAGCGACCAGTTCGGCTTCGGGCAGCCTGTTGGAGTCCTGGTGCGCCCTCAGCCCGCCAAGGGCTCCTGCTACTGCTGTCATCACCTCATGATCAGGCCAAAAGCCCCGAAGATGGGGGCGCCTGGATCACACGAGAATCCCACACTCCATACGCGGATAACAGGGCTTGTGTAACGCTTGCGTGGCAGGCCGGAGCTCCTTCCAGACCCTGAGGCAATCGACCCTTACCGTGCCGCGGCGCCGAATACCTGCAAGCCTGGGAGTGGCCCCGCCTTGATGATCAGATGGTCCGGAGCCGGGCCGTCCGGGTCAGTGTTGGCGAAAGCTTGTACTCGGACAGTACGCATCCAGCGGCGGCGACTCCTTTGCCCGAATGCAGGGGGAGTCACCGCCGCTGCTGCGTCCGTCCTTGCGGCGTTTTCTTCACGTTGTTGCTGGGTCTGGCCGGCTTGGCTATTAGTCCGTGCGTGCCTTGCGCGGGTCCACGTTCCGGGCGGCCAGGATGAGGATTCCCGCAACGAAGATCGGAAGAACGCCCCACCAGAATGAGGCAGCTGTCCAGGACATGCCCGCTGCCAGGGATGCAGTGATCAGTACACCGCCGATGATCGCTCCGAGTTGGCCTGCTGCGTTAATGATTGAGCCGCCGGTGGCTCGGGTGTGGACAGGGAAGCTTTCGCTGTTGAAAAACAGCAACGCCGCGAAGGGCCCAAGCAGGAAGATCAGTCCGGCACTGTAAAGGGTGATGATGAGGGGAAAGTTTCCGTTGGGGGCTAGCAGCATGCCGCCGAAGGAAAGGCCGGAAAGAATCCATCCGATGGAGATGGCGTTGCGCCGTCCGAGGCGATCCCCCAACCACCCGAAGGCGAGGTATCCGAGGAATGCGGTGAGGTTGGAGACGATGAGGATGCCCAGGGCATTGTCGAACGTGATCCCCTTGCCGCTGGCCGCTGTGAGTACGGACGTGCCCAGAATGACGAAGGCAAGGACGCCTAACCAGCTCAGGAGAAATGAGAATCCGATAACCAGGGTGGATCGGAGGGATTCACCCTTGAAAGCTGCTGCAAGAGGTGTCGCTGCATCGGTGAGATCGACTCCCACGCTGTCGGCGAGAGCATGTGCCTCGGTGGTCTTTCCTTCGCGCAGGAGGCGCTCGGCCTTGTGGCGAGCAGTGAACTGGGGGCTCTCTTTCAGGTACCGGCCCGCAATGAAAATGAAGATGGCGGGGAACGCAGCGATGACGAAGGCCCATTCCCATCCACCGATCGGAAGGATGATGGCAATGGAGGCGGCGGCGAGGACAGAGCCGATGGGCCATCCCGACTGGACAAGCGAGTAGGTGAAGCCGCGCCGACGGGCCTTTGCCGGGTCCGAGTACGCATGGGCGAACATTTCGCCCAGGTACGTGGCGTTAATGGACTGTTCCGCGTAGCCCAGGCCGGCGACGGAGCGGACGATGATCAGCAATATGAAGCCGAGGCCGGCGACAACTCCGAGGAGCCATCCGACGGCAACCGTGAGCAGTGATGCGATCGCTGCTCCCATCACGGCAACGATGATGCCTTTGCGGCGGCCAATTTTGTCGACGATGGGGCCGACCCCGAATGCGACTAGGGCGGTACCGACGGTTACCCAGGTGTTGAGGCCTGTGGCAGTGCTTGCATCCCAGCCGAATTCGGCGGCAATCACGGGCAGAAGATTACCGAACAAGACGAAGTCATAGACTGCGAAGGTCCAGGCGAAGAAGCAGATCCAGGTGGCGATCTTGACGTCGCGGGGGGTCACCACGGGTGCTTCCCACGTCGTAGGTTGTGAAACGGTCATAATCTCGATTCCCTTGTTATGGATGGGGCCGTACGGACTCTGTCCGCGGCGTCTGGAAGTGCTCTTCAATGCGTTCCGAATTTCTAGGACAGGTACTGCTGAAATCGTTGGGTGATTTCGTCTCGGGTCGCTCCGGCGGCCAGGAGCATGGTGAGCAGCAGGCGTGATTTCAGTCCGTCTAATATTCCGGAACTCAGCAGCCCTTGACTAAGGAGGTCTCGTTCTGATCCCGGAAATCCGTAGGTTGATTCGTAGAGTTCCCCGGCCCCCGTGCGGGAGGCGAACACGACCGGGAGCTCGTCGGCAGCCTTGGCCAGAGAGGTCATCAGTTGGCGGGGTACGTGGCCGCCACCGAATGTCTCAATGACGAGTCCATCGAAGCCGTCCTGCAACACCAGTCGAATTAGCGAATCTTCGACATCCAAGCCGAGTTTCAGCAGGGCAACCCGGGGCAGTCGCGAGGAAGCAACCAGTTCCCGCGGCACTGGTCGTGTTCTTGCCGCGGGCCTGAGGGGGACCCTGACCCGGCCTTCGTTGATCCAGCCGATCGGTCCGGCGTTCGGGGAGCTGAAGGCCGCGGTGCTGGCGCTGTGCATTTTCCGCACAAATCGGGGCAGGTGAATTTCATCGTTGAAAACCACCACAGGCCCTAGCCCCCGGGACTGGTGGTTGGTGGCAACCTGCACAGCACCCAGCAGATTCGCCGGTCCGTCGGCCCCCGGGAGTCCGGGATTGCGCATAGCGCCGGTGAAGACGACGGGAAGGTCTGTCGTCAGGAGCAGATCCAGAAGGAACGAGGTTTCCTCCAGGGTGTCCGTGCCTTGGGTGATGACCACGCCATCGGTGTCCTGGTCCTGAGCCATATCCTCGATGAGACCGGCGAGTTCCAGGATGTCTTCCAGGGACAGATCTCCGGATGGGTACTGGCGAAAGCTGTGGGACGTCAGGGTCGCCAGTTTCCTGGCCTGGGGCACCGCGTCGAATAACGCCTCGGCCGTCATCTTGGGGACGGCGTCGTTTCCTTTGGAGTCCGGGACTGAAGCGATGGTCCCGCCCAACGTGATAACGGCGACGCGGGGAACTTGATTCGACACTGTGGTGAGTCCTTAGCTGGCAAAAAACGACGTGTTTGAAAGGGGAACGTGGCCAGCAAGCCGCAAGCGCTGCTGACCACGTTCCCTGGGCACTTTGCTGAGTTCAGCGGAGGGACGGTGCCCGGCTCCGGACGGGGGCTGCCTCCTAAACGGACGTTAGGGAAGGTCGCGGTCGAACGGGTAGCGGCTGTTGGAGTCGAACGGGAAACGCTTCCTGAAGTCCGCTGCGACGGTTTCGAAGGTTTCGAACGAGACGCCGTCATGGCCGGAGATGTACTCGAGGAGGCGTTCGAGCATCAGCAGGACCTGCGGGCGGCCGGAGACATCCGGGTGGATAGTGATCGGGAAGATCGCGTAGTCGTCGTGCTCGCGGTACACCCAGTCGAACTGGTCCTGCCACATCTGCTCGATGTCCCGGGGGTTTACGAAGCCGTGGCTGTTCGGGCTCGCCTTGATGAACATCATCGGGGGCAGGTCATCGATGTACCAGTTGAAGTTGATTTCGACGAGGTCGATTTCGTTTCCTCGGACCAGTGGCTTCATCCAGTGTTCAGCGGGCTTGGACAGGTCGATGTTCGTCCAGGTGTCTCCGGTGCGTGCGTAGAACGGCTGGAAGTCGTGGAACGCCTGGCTGTGGTCGTATTTGAACCCGTTTTTGAGGAGGAGATCCGTGGTCACGGGCGACAGTTCGCACCAGGGGGCGATGTATCCGCGGGGCCGTTGTCCCGAAAACTTCTCGATCAGCTCGATGGACTTGTTCAGGACGTCTTCTTCTTGTTCCGGCGTCATGGCAATCGGGTTTTCGTGCGTGTAGCCGTGGGCGCCGAGTTCGTGGCCGGCCTCGACGATCTGTTCGATCCGGTGAGGAAACGTCTCGATTGAGTGGCCGGGGGAGAAGAAGGTTGTCTGGATGCCGAATTTCTTGAAGAGCTTCAGCAGCCGCGGCACGCCTACTTCGCCCGCGAACATCCCCCTTTGGATATCTGCAGGGGAGTCCGCCCCGCCGTAAGAGCCGATCCAGCCGGCCACTGCGTCGATGTCCACGCCGATGCAGACCTTGATGTCCTTTGCCATGGGTTTCTCCTTTGGTGAGTGATTTCGGAAGAGCGTCGACGCCGCTTGGACGGAGCCGGAGTGGACACCGTCATGCGAGCGAGGACCGGATTGCGCATCCGTTTGCACTGAGCGTAGGTGTGAAAAGTCTCACGCGTCAAGGGATGAATATAAAATATTTTTGTGTGAAATGTGCTGGTAACAAAACGACTACACTGGCGTAACGGCGCTCTTGCATGAAATAATGTATTGGCGCCTGCGAAATCCTTTGCATCGGGTGAGCAGTGCCGGCGCTCCGGTCCTGGAGCGCCGGTTCTCCCATCGTTCCGTGACCCACACCTGCGTAGCTGAGGGAGTCATATGCCGCGAGTTTCAAGAGTCGTCACCCTGACGGACGTGGCCAAGCGGGCCGGCGTTCACGTCTCCACCGCGTCGCGTGCCCTGTCTTCCGACCCAAGAATTGGGGCAGAGACCGTAGACCGGATACGGCTCCTCGCTGACGAGATGGGCTATGAACCCGACCCGGCGGCAGCGGCGTTGCGCACAGGGCGAAGCGGTGTGCTCGGCGTGCTGGTTCCCCGGGTATCCGACTATGTTCTGGCCACTATCTACGAAGGAATCGACTCCCGGGCTACTGAACGTGGTTACAACACTTTCGTGTCCAACACCAACGATGACCCGCTGCGGCGGCGGGAGAAGCTCAACGATCTTCTGCTCCGGCGCGTGGAGGGTGTGGTTCTGGGCGATGCACGACTGGACGGCGACGAACTGGTTGGAATTCTGAGCAAGCGTGGAGTCCCCTACGTCCTCGTGAATAGACGGCTGCGGGGGCATCCGTCAGTAACGACCGACGACGTTCTGGGGGGTCGACTGGCGGCATCTCATCTCCTGGAGCTGGGACATGAGAATGTGGGAATCATTGCAGGTCCGAGCTATGTGAGTACGTGTGCCGAGCGCACACACGGCTTCGTATCGCAGTTCCGGTCCGCGGGCATGGGCCTTGATGAGGGCAGGATCATCAATTCCGGGACGGACGCTGTGGGCGGCTATGAGGCCGGCTCCGCTCTCTTGGCCGGCAACCCGGACCTGACGGCGATATTCGCCATCAATGATTTCGCGGCCATCGGGGCGATGGGGGCTGTCCGTGAGTTTGGCAAAGTCCCTGGCCGCGATGTCGCGGTAGTGGGCTATAACGATGTGCCATTGTCCTCCTACCTTCCGGTTCCGCTGACCTCAGTCAGTTCACCCATGTTTCAGATGGGCCAGGAAGCGATGACTCTGCTCTTCGACCTGATGGCGGGTGGCGAAGCGGAATCCCTACTCCTCACACCGCACCTGGTGGCGCGGGCCTCCACTGTGCCCTAGGCGCGGACAACTATTCAGTGCCATTGCGGACAACGAAGTTCTCCTCGGGCACTTCCAAGAAAGGGATATTCATGACTTACAAGACACTCGCGCAGACACTGGCCGAACACGTCACTGACAATCACAACGCGACGCCTGAGCTCAACGACTGGATGCGGCTGCTCCTGTTCGACTTTCTGGGTGTCAGTCTCGGTGGGGCGCGCCTTGACTCCGCTGGCGCCGCGCGGGCTGCGGTTACCGCGTCCAACCAACGATCGCCGCAGCACAGCGCTGCCCTCCTCGGCACCGACAGCTGGACCTCTCCTGAGGACGCGGCTCTGGTCAATGGAATTCTGGCCCACGGGCTCGAACTCGATGACACCTTCGAAGAGGCGTCGCTGCATCCGGCTGTGGTGATATTTCCGGCGCTTTTGGCGGTGGCTGACGAACGTGAACTGCCGGCGGAAGATCTCGTCGCGGCCGCCATTGTCGGCTATGACGTGATGTGTTCCGTTGGTGTGTTGCTCGGCGCGCGCGAAAGCTACGGCAGAGGGTTCCATCCGACTGGAGTCGCCGGTGTTCTCGGCTCGGCCGCGGCCGTGGCTCGCATGCTCGGCCTGGGCGTGGAGGAGACGAGGCACGCGCTGGGCCTGGCGGCGAACATGGCCTCAGGAAGTCTGGAGTTTCTGTCCGACGGATCCTGGACAAAGCGACTCAATGCCGGTCAGGCCGCGTCCACAGGAATCCGGGCCGCACGATTGGCCGCCGCCGGTTTCAGGGGACCGGAACGGTCATTGGAGGGCCGCGACGGCTTCCTGGTCCAGTACGGCCAAGGCAAGCAACCTGGACGCGAACTCGCGCTCACCTTCGGTCGAGGCGCATTGCAAACGAGCATCAAGTTTTACCCGTGTTGCCGGTACATGCATGGCAACATCGACCTGTTGCGTGGCATCCACAGCGACTTCCCTGACCTGACGGTCCAGGACATCCAGTCCATCGATGTGGGCGTGATCAAGGCCGGCGCGGCGCTTGTCTCGGAACCTGCTGAACGGAAGCTTGAGGTCAGCTCAACGGTTGATGCCCAGTTCAACATGCCGTTCGGAGCCGCCCTGGCATTGACCACCGGCAAGGCAACAGTGGACCAATTCGCCCACGCACCGCACATTGCCGCCGAGCTGCTCCCATGGATGGAAAAAGTCCGCTGCTACACCAGCGAGGCCCTTGAAGCCGCCTTCCCGGCCTCCTGGCAGGCCGAAGTCCACGTCCGCCTCAAGGGCGGGGACGTTATCTCCCGGTCCGAGGCTGCGTTCCGGGGCTCCGCAGGAGACCGGCCCGGCTGGCAGGACATCGAAGAAAAAATCGCCGGACTGCTGGGAGTCGAACGCGCCGCCCAGCTCGCCGCAGCCACGCGGTCCATGGACCTCCAGGCAGCCAGACGCCCGGAGGTTACGGCCGTCAGTTAGCGCCCGCCTGCGGAGCCCGGTCCTCGAACGCGCTGGGAACGAAGGTGTATAGGGACCGGGCAAGCAGATCCTGATCCAACCCCTGGGTTATGAAAACCATCGACGTCGGATCTGAATCCGCGCGGGCGCTCGGATGGGGGCACGGGCCGCGGCTGGGCGATGACCCGGCCCACGGACTGAAGCACGATCGGCCCGTTAGGCGTGCGGATGATTCCTTTGCTCCTGAGCACATGCTCTGGATGGGTTCGGGTGACCGCATCAAGCCACAGAGCATACTCCGCCCAACACACCTGGGCGGACAGCTGGACCGTCCAAGCCTCGGGGTTCAGATTCTCCCGTTCCCACTGCCGTTCGCCCTCCACCGGGAGGGCTTCCAGGGCCAGAGCGACCCGGCCGGGCGTGAGGGGTGATTCGCGGCCGTCAACGGCGCCGCTGAGGCACGCGGTGGGGTTGAGCCGCGTGACGAGGGCCACGAGGGAAGAAACGGTGTCCTCCGCGGCGAGATCCAGCTTGGAGAATACAAGGCGGTCCGCGCAGCTGACCTGGGCCCGGGCCAACTCCTGGTGGCGCAATTGGCTTCTGCCATTGGCGCCGTCCACAACGACGACCAGTTCCTTGAGCACCAGATTCGCCTGAAGCACCGGGTGCTCCGTAATGACCTCGACGATGGAGCGGGGATCCGCCACCCCGGACGTCTCGATATAAATGTGGCTGAGCCCGGCGCCATCGGACTGCCCGGTTCTGTGCGCTGACCCCACGAGCGAGATCAGGCAGGAGACGAGCTCCTCTTTCCTGTCACAACACACACAGCCGCCGGCCACCAGCCTGGCGCTCATCCCGCCTGCCTCGCCGGAGGCCGAATCAAGAAGCCAGTCATCGATTCCAACGGAAGCATAGTCGTTGACGACTACAGCCACGGAGCCCGCGGCGTGCACGGAGGCGCCGCCCTCGAGAATTCTGGAAAGCCACGTCGTTTTGCCTGCGCCGAGGAAGCCGCCGACGACCGTCACATCAATCATCGGCCGGGCTCACAGTAGGCCGGCCGGTGAAGCGCGGAGCCAGCGGATCCAAGTCAATATCGGAGAGCTTGCCGGCAGCAGTCCAGATGTCAGGCAAGGTGTACACCGGCTCGGTGGCCCCGCCCGTGTTCCGCATCGACAGGCTTGAGGCACCTTGGTAGAAAGTGACACTCAGCCCGGACCCGGTCAGAACGGCATTCGCGGCCCGGGCCAGCCGCGTTCTGGCCTGGATCCGGCCGCCAGGGGAATCCGGCACCCCTGCGCTGTACCAGTCAATATTGGACGGCGGGGTCCCGCAGCCTGAACACATGCTCATGTCCTTTCGTCGGCGTCTGCCTTCCGCGTTCCGGTTGCGGCCGGGTACCGGAAGACCCTCTCGGGGATCCCCCGCAGGGAGTGCCCGACAGGCAAAGCTCAGTATGACCGGGGCAGTCCAAGGACCTTTGTGGCGATGAAACTCTTGATCAGGTTGTTGTTGACCGGGGCCACCTGGAACATGCGGGTTTCCCGGAATTTACGCTCAACATCATATTCGTCGACAAAACCGTACCCTCCGTGGGTATCCAGGCAGGCGTTGGCGGCTGCCCAGCTTGCCTCGGATGCCAGATGCTTGACCATGTTGGCTTCCGCTCCGCAGGGCTCATGGGCGTCGAAGAGCCGGGCCGCCTCGTACCGCATCAAGTCCGCCGCCCGTACTCTCATGTAGGCATCGGTGATGGGAAACTGTACGCCCTGGTTGGCGCCGATCTTCCGGCCGAACACTTCACGGCTGTTGGCGTAGTCCGTGGCCCGCTGGGTGAACCAGTAACCGTCGCCGATGGCTTCGGACGCGAGCAGGATGCGTTCGGCGTTCCATCCGTCAATGACGTAGCGGAAGCCTTGACCCACCTCGCCGATGACGGCCGAGGCCGGCACCCGCATTCCCTGATAGTGCACTTGGTTGGTGGCGTAGTTGAACATGGTGCGGACCTTGGTCACCTTGAGCGTGTCGGGCTGTTCCGCGCGGACCTGGCGCAGGTCCACCAGGAATAGGGTGATGCCCTCGGTCTTATTTGCGCTTTTCACAGAGGTGCGGGCCAACACGAAGGCCAGGTCGGATTCCTCAATCCGGCTGGTCCAGCTCTTGTGGCCGGTGATGATGAAGTCGTCACCGTCGCGCACGGCTGCGGTCTCGATACTGGTGGTGTCCGACCCGGCTTTGTCTTCAGTGATCGAGAAGGCCTGCAGCCGTAGTTTGCCGGCCGCGATCTGTGGCAGGTAGGCCCGTTTCTGGGTCTCGTTGCCGTGGCGAAGCAGAGCGCCCATGGTGTACATCTGCGCGTGGCAGGCAGCCGAGTGGCCGCCGGATTTGTTGATTTCCTCCATGATGACGCTGGCCTCGGTCAGGCCAAGACCGAGTCCGCCGAACTCGGTGGGGATGAGGGCGCCGAGGAGACCGGATTCCGTCAGGGTGTCAACGAACTCCTGCGGGTACCGGCGGTTCCGGTCTGTCTCGCGCCAGTACTCGTCCGGGAAGGCAGCGCACAGACGGCGCGTCTGCTCGCGGAGTGCTGCAAGGCGTGGATCATGAGTGGGCATCTTTACTCCTGAGGCGGGTCGTCTTGGCTATTAGCGATACCATGACAATACATAATATATTAGGTGCCTTCAAGCGTTTCTCGACGGGCGTTGACAGCTTGGCCGGAGAGACCTATTCTGCTGACAATATAAAATATTTTTTCTGGCAGAGCATGTAACAGACATAGGAGTCCTGATGTCCGCGGAGAAACCGATCATAGACCGTGCAGTTCAAGGGGAGGGGTTCCGCGGGGCCGGCCCGGCTACGCGCGTGGTCCCGGGTTGGACAGGGAGACTATTCGAGGATTTTTCGGTGGGGGACATCTATTACCACCCGTTCGGAAAGACCGTCACTCAGGCCGATAACCAGACCTTCACGCTGATGACACAGAACGTGGCCAAGACCCACGTGGACAGCAACTTTGCCAAGGGCACCGAATTCGGTCTGCCACTGGTTAATTCGACCTTTACGCTGGCGCTGGTCACCGGCCAGTCGACGATCGACCTGTCCATGAACGTCTTCGCGAACATGGGCTGGGACGAGGTCCGGATGCCGAACCCCGTCTATGAAGGCGACACGATCTATTCGCGTTCAAAGGTTCTCGCCGTGCGCGAATCAAAGTCCCGCCCCAGCCTTGGGCTGGTGACAGTCGCTACCGAAGGCTTCAACCAGGACGGCACGATCGTGATCAGCTATCGCCGTACCTTCATGGTGTACCGCCACGGCCACCTGCCCGGCGTCGAGTCCGCCCGCCCGGACGAGTCCAGCCTTCCTTCCGCAGAACCGTTCCAGTGATCGGGCCCGCAAGTGTGGCCGGACTCAACGGTGCACTGACAACGGCGTCAGCAGTGACGGCATTGTTTGTCCCCGGAAACCGGCCGGAACGGTTCTCAAAGGCGGCAGCATCAGGCGCGGACGTCGTCATTATCGATCTGGAAGATGCCGTCGCAGAAGACTCGAAGTCCAAAGCGCTGGCCGCGGCGGTGGCGGCCGTGACTCCGAACGGGGACCACGGGGCCCCCGCAGTCCGCGCGCTGGTCCGGACGAATCCGGCCGGGTCCGCCACTCACGACGAAGAGATCGACGCCCTGCTCAGCCTCACCGCCCTGCCCGGCCATGGCCTGCTGGGTGTTGTGGTTCCGAAAGCCGAAGACGTGGCCCTGCTGCAAGCACTGGCCCGGACGTTGCCCAACGAGTTGGCCTTCGTTCCGCTCATAGAATCAGCGCTCGGCGTGGTCCACGCCCTCGATATTGCCTCCATTGACGCAGTGACCCGTCTTGCGTTCGGGGCGATTGACTTCGCATTGGACATCGATGCCGATGGCGGCGACCGTTTTCTGGATCACGCACGGGCCCAGCTTGTCTTGGTGTCCCGAGCTGCCGGAGTAGCGGCGCCCCTGGATTCACCTTCCGTGGAGATCAAGGACGTCGCGATGGTCACGGAGTCCGCACGGACTGCGCGCAACTTCGGCTTTGGCGGAAAACTGTGCATCCATCCGGCCCAGTTGGCGCCGGTCGCCGAGGCATTCATGCCGGGAGAAGCCGAGATCAGGTGGGCTGAGTCCGTGGTCGGCACAGAGGGCGCCGCTGCGCAGATCGCAGGACAAATGGTTGACAGGCCTGTCATCGAACGGGCGAAAAAAATTCTTACACGAGCAGGTCTGGAGCTGTAATGGGACGTTTACCCCTCGCTGGAATAACGGTTGTTTCACTTGAGCAGGCTGTGGCCGCGCCATTCGCCACACGCCAACTCGCGGACCTGGGTGCGCGCGTCATCAAAATCGAGCGGGACACCGGCGACTTCGCGCGCGGCTATGACACGAAGGTGCACGGCATGGCCAGCTATTTTGTCTGGCTGAACCGCAGCAAAGAAAGCCTCGTCCTGGATCTGAAATCTGAAGAAGGCATGGCTGTTCTGAAAAAACTGCTCTCCACCGCGGATGTGTTCGTCCAAAACCTGGCCCCGGGAGCGGTAGAGCGGATGGGCCTGGGAGCAGACGAGGTGCTGCAGATGAACCCGCGACTCATTCACACGTCCATCTCAGGCTATGGCCGGGGCGGCCCCTATGAGCATAAAAAGGCATACGATCTATTGGTCCAATGCGAAGCGGGCCTGCTCAGCGTCACCGGAACCGAAGAGTCTCCGGCCAAGGTAGGAGTATCCATCGCGGACATCTGCGCCGGCATGTATGCCTATTCCGGCATTCTGACCTCTCTACTGCAGCGGACAAGCACCGGCAGAGGAGACGTGCTGGAAGTATCCATGCTGGAGGCACTGGGGGAGTGGATGGGGCAACCCTATTTTTACGCCGAATACGGCGGTGCCCAACAGCCCCGAAGCGGCGCGGAGCATGCAACCATAGCGCCTTACGGCCCGTTCCCGGCAGCAGACGGGACCGTCTTCTTCGGAATCCAAAACGAGCGCGAGTGGGCCATCTTCTGCTCCGACGTGTTGCGCCAGCCCGAGCTTGCCCAAGACAGGCGTTTTGCCGGAAATGCGCTGAGGGTTGAGAACCGTCCTTCGCTGCATCAGGCGATCAATGACGCGCTGAGTTCCCTGCCAGCCGAGGAAATCCTGGCCCGGCTCGACGGGGCAAGCATTGCCAACGCCCAACTGCGCGGCATGCACGAATTTGCGTCCCACCCGCAGCTATCCGGCCGCAACAGATGGCGGGACGTCGACTCGCCCGTCGGACCGCTACGCACCCTCATTCCGCCCGTGACCTCCCGAGAAACAACAGTCCGCATGGATCCCGTACCCGAGCTCGGGCAGCACACCGCCAGCATACTGACTGAACTTGGCGTGACACACCTCGTCTGATCAAAGGAAAGGCACAGTCCACCAAGGCGCCACCGCCTGCCCTCGAGCAGATGCCGTATCTTGGAGAGAGAGCAAAATATATTAGGGAAGAGACCGTCATCATGAGCACCCGCAGCCCGCGGCTCCGCGTCCGCCCCCAGCTCAGCGACGAAGCCTCCTCGTACATCCGAGGACTCATCATGTCCGGTGAGCTACAGCCCGGAGCCTCCGTCCGGCCGGAAACGGTCGGCGAAGCGCTGAGAATTTCCACCACGCCTGCCCGCGAAGCCCTGCAGGCGCTTCGGGTCGAGGGCTTTCTGGAACTCATTCCCCGCCGCGGTTTCCAAGTAGCGCCCCTGACTGGCCAGGACATCCGCGATTTGTTCCAGGTCCAGGCGCTGATCGGCGGGGAGTTGGCTGCCCGCGCGGCCGCAAACGCCACTGACGAGGACATCGCCGAACTGGAGGCGCTCCACCACGAGCTCATCGCGGCCGCCTCGCGGAACAACCATGACCTGCTGGAAGAAAAAAATCACGCCTTCCACCGCGAAATCAACCTCATGGCGGAGTCGCGCAAAATAACCTGGGCGCTGGAACTCGTCACCCGGTACGTTCCCAGGCGGTTCTACTCCGCAATTGAAGGGTGGCCGTCAGCCACCGTCGACGATCACACCGAACTCCTCCAAGGAATCCGCACCAAAGACGCGGAGGCAACCCGCGCAGCAATGTGCAAACACATCATTCACGCCGGAGAGCTCCTCGCCGATCACTTCGACAGGCGCGTTGCGGCCGCCACGGAATCGAGCGGAGGCTCACGGGTGTCGGAGGGCGATCCGAAGGTCTCCGACTAGCCCACAGACAGCCCTTGAAGCTGTCTACGACCAGCGCCCGAACCCGAACTTCTGAGGCTCAGTTTGTCATCACCTGATTCCGCGTGAAATGGGTAGGCCTCTGTCCGAGGCCCGCGGCGAGGTCAAATACGGCGCGGACTTTGTTCGCTGGTATGCGGAAGAGGCCGTGCGCCCTGTCGGCAGCTTTCGTGAACCACCGGACGGAGGCGCCAGCCTTCTGACGCGCCGGTCACCTGTGGGCCTCGCGGTGCTGATCACTCCGTGGAACTTCCCTCTGGCCATGGCAACACGGAAAATTGCACCAGCACTGGCAGCCGGATGCCCTGTCGTGATCAAGCCTGCGACGCTTACGCCCCTCACCACTCATCTGGCCGTACAGCTTGCCGTTGAGGCCGGGGTGCCGGAAGACCTGATCCAGGTGATCACGACATCAGATTCTGCGGCCTTCAGTGAAGCGGTCCTGACAGATCCAAGGGTCCGCAAGGTGTCATTCACCGGGTCAACGCCCGTTGGCCGCCAGCTCCTAAAGCTTGCCGCCAGGAACGTGCTCCGTACCTCGATGGAGCTCGGCGGCAACGCCCCGCTCATAGTCTTCGATGACGCCGACCTTCAGCGGGCGGTGGATGGAACCTTTGCCGCAAAACTCCGCAACGGCGGGCAGTCCTGCATAGGTGCCAACCGCATCTACGTCCAGAACGGCATCGCGGACGATTTCGCCTCCGCTCTCGCCGAACGCTTTACGCAGATTCCCGTAGGGAGCGGGCTTGGAAGGCAGACCGGATTGGGGCCCTGATCGACGACCGGGTCGTGTGCCAAATGCAAGCGTTCACCGGGAATGCCGTGGACCTGGGGGGCCGAGCTTCTGACGGGCGGCCAAAGGTACGACTCGATCGGCAACTTCTTTGCCCCCACCGTGATGGACCGGGTGACGGAAGATTCAGACGTCGCCAGAGCCGAAATATTCGGGCCTATTGCAGCGATCCAGAGGTTCAGCTCCGAGGCCGAAGTAGTCGTCCGGGCCAATTCGTCGGAATTTGGCCTCGCCGGCTATGTGCACCGAGAACCTCGATCGGGCGCTGAATGTGGCCGATCGCCTTCCGACCGGAATAGTAGGCATAAATCAGGGGGTGCCTTCAAACGCTGCCGCGCCGTTCGGCGGCGTCAAGCAGTCCGGCCTTGGCCGTGAGGGAAGCGCGGAAGGCCTCGAAGAATACGAGAACATTCGCTTCTACAACGTGGCGCGACGCGCTACTGCCTAGTACGTGCCGGGCCAGGCAGGCGGGACACTTAGAACGGACAACGTGACGGAGGTAAAGAATGACGGGGACAACACCGCGGCAGGGAGGTTCGGCATTTCAGCATGACCAGCAAGGCGGAGGGCGATTGACGGATAAGGTAGCCGTAGTCACGGGCGCCACCTCCGGAATCGGTGAACAGATCGCCCGGAAACTCGCACGCGAAGGCGCTCGCGTGCTCATCACCGGCAGGTCGGTCACCCGAGGCGGACAGATAGCCGATGAGCTCGGTGAAAGCTGCTGCTTTTTCCCGGCAGATATTGCGGAGGCCGGGGCCGCCGAAGAAATCATCGGGGCAACGATCAGCCGTTATGGCAGGGTGGACGTCCTCGTCAACAATGCTGCGGTTGACCACACCGGCGACCTTCTGACCGTGACCGATGACGAGATCCGGGCAACCTTTGAAATAAACACTTTCGCCGCTATCCGGATGCTTCAAGCCGCCGCTGCGAACATGCGGATCCGGGGCGGCGCCATAATCAACATAACGTCGCGTTTGGCTTCCATCGGGGTGCCGACCATGGGGATTTACAGCGCCAGCAAAGGTGCCATGCTGGCGATGACCCGGGCGGCGGCCGTTGAGCTGGCCCCGCTGAACATCAGGGTCAACGCGGTTGCTCCTGGAATGACCAAGACCCCGCTTTATGACGAGTGGCTGGCCGGTCAGGAGGACCCTGCCGCCGAAGAGGCCGACGTCGTCTCAAAGATACCCCTACGCCGGCTCGCCGTCCCGGATGACGTTGCGTCCGCCGTTGCCTACCTCGCGTCCGATGAGGCCGCATACCTCACGGGAGTGTCCTTGCCCGTCGACGGCGGCTACACGGCCCACTGAGAATGCGGCGGCCGGCCGGGCGGGACTGACCCGAGTACCGGCCCGATAGCATAGGGGCCGGGACTGTCTTGCCGAGCGTAGATCCTTGAGGAGCCTTTGGAATGAATCATCAGCCGAACCGGGAGCCGGTTCTGGAGTTGGAGGATGTGACGTTCCGCCGCGGAGACCGGGAGATCATCAGCGGGGTGTCGCTGTGCGTCCGGGAGGGAGAGCACTGGGCCCTGCTGGGCGCGAACGGGGCGGGGAAAAGCACTCTGATGGGACTCTGCGGAGCCGCCACCCATCCCAGCTCCGGCAGCGTGCGGGTCCTGGGCGAACTCCTGGGCCGCGTGGAACTGCAGGCCTTGCGGCGCTCCATCGGGCACGTCAATCCGCGGCACCAGATCCTCTCCGCGCTGACCATTCGCCAAGTCGTACTCACCGGGCTCACGGGCAGCAACGAGCTGCCGGCCAGATGGGAGCCCACCCCCGCTGAGCTCGCCCGCGCCGATGACCTGCTCGAAGAGCTCGGCCTCGCCGGCAAGGCCGCCTCCCGCTGGCCGACGCTATCCCAAGGGGAGCGGGGACGGGCCCTGATCGCCCGCGCACTCATTTCCTCTCCCAGACTGCTGTTGCTGGATGAACCGTGCACCGGTTTGGACGTCGCCGCGCGCGAACAGCTGCTGGAAACCATCGACATTCTCACCCACACCCACCCGCAGATGGCATCCGTCCTGGTCACGCACCACCTCGAGGAGTTGCCGACAACCACCAGCCATGCCCTGCTGATCGCTGACGGCCGGACCGTCGCCGCCGGCCCGGCAGCAGAAATCATCACCAGCGGAAACATCACAGCGGCTTTCCGGCATCCCATCGAAGTTGAGCACCGCCACCGGCGCTGGAGTGCCCGTGTGGACCGTCCCCTCCGGTCAGTGCTCTACGGGGAAGCCGTCCCCGCCTGACAGCCACGTTATTGTGGGTCCGACACATCTAAGCAGGAGGCCGCATGCCGTACGTCGTTGACTTTGAGAACGTTTCCACTGTCGGCCTGGAGTCGTCTCCGGTGGCCGAGGCGCTCGCCGGTTTGCGCGCCAATGAGGGCCGCTACTACCGCAACAAGTACGGCCATGTGTTCACCGTCAGCGCCGCGGAGGAGGTTCCGGAAGTGGTCGAGCGGGTGAGCCGGATCCTCAAGGAGGAGCGCGACATCGTCATCGGCTCCCGCCCCCTCGAAGCAACCGCCTTCGAAGTCGACGGTTTGCAGATGGATTACGTGTTCTACGAGTCGGGGCTGTCGATCAACGTCATGTACAGCATCGAGGCAGGCGGGAAGCGGGCGGTCGGCTTCAAACTGGCCGACGGCATGGAGATTCCCGAGGAACTGGCATCGCATTTCAAGTTCGCCCGCCAGAAATCAAAGCTGGCCGGCGTTATCCGCGGCTCCTACTTCGTGATCAAGGGCGAGTACCTGAGGCGCTGACATCACCGCGCGTCAGTACTCGTACCTAAAGCGGCGGGAGGATGTCCCGGGCTTCCTTGGAATCGACCCCGGCGGCTTCGAGCAGGTCCACCATCAGGGGGCGGAACAGCATGACCACCGTTTCACCCTCCAGCAGCCGCACCTCCAGCAACCGCGGATGCAGGCGGCCGGCGATCTCCCGCAGGTCGGCCCGGGCCGTCCGCAGATGCGTGCGGCGGGCGCCGTCGTGGACCTCCGCCAGTCCGAGGGAGAGCTCATCGATAGCCGCGGCCGTTTCCTGCAGGACCTCTGCGATGTTCTGGGTGGCCTCGTCCGAGAGCGCCGCATGGTTGATGGCGCTGGTAAGGCGGCGGGCAAAGACCCGGCTGTTGCGGAGGGCGAGGTCGATGAAGTCCAGCGACTGCTCCATCAGGTCCAGCTCCTCCCGGTGCCGCCGGTAGGCGGGCGCCAGGGTGGCCACCTCGCCGGAGGCCCGGAGGGACTGGCGCATCGCATCGACGAGGGGCTGGCAGTTCCGGCCGCGGATCAACGCGTGCCAGGCCTGGGTGGAATCGCTGTCGATCAGGGCCGACGCGCATCCCCGCAGCACCTCAGCCAGCTCATGCAGGAGCTTTTTCACGTCTTTGCGGGGTTCCCGGCGCGGGTCCTTGGGTATAAGGATCGTCATTAGCAGCGCGATGGTGCCACCCACGACGGCGTCGATGCTCCGGGTGAACGGCCCGCCGGCCGGCGCCGGCAGCAGCACCACCAGCAGGGACTGCAGCCCCAGCTGGGTGGTGAAGATGGTGCCGCTGTCCAGGAAGCGGGCCAGCAGGATGGAGAAGAGCAGCACGACGGCGGCCTGCCAGATTCCTGCCCCCAGCCAATGCAGCAGCAGGTCCCCGACGACGATCCCGAGGGTGCAGCCGAGGCCGACCTCTACCACCCGGCGGAGCCTCGGGTCGCGGGAAAAGCCGAGTGCGATCAGGGACGAGGTGGCCGCGAACAGCGGGCCGGTGTGCCCGAGAACGTACTCGGCGAAAGCGTAGGCACCCACGGCGCAGACGGTCATCTGGACTGCCGGAAGGAGCGAGTTCCGGCTGCGGACAAAGCCCGTGCGTACCCGGCCGCGCAGGAACCGTGCGCTTGCGGAAACTCCAGGTGACGAGGCCATGCCACCCAGTCTATTTGCTGGGCCCGACTGCAAAGGCCGCGCGCGGCCCCTAGGGATCAGGCGCGCCCGGCGCAATGGAGACGCGGCAGATGTAAGCCGATGTCCCGGCGTCGTTAACCGCCCGTTCACCTTGGACATCAATTCCCTTCATCTGGGACACCTACCGTCAGTAAAGGTACAAACCGTACGCATCCCTGCCTGGCCCTCTCCGGCCGGCATGCGCAGAAAATCCCTGGAAGGGGTACATCTAGTGAAGGCACTCCGCTTCGGCCGCCACGCGGCTATCGCTGTCATTGCAGCCGGCGCACTCGCGCTCACCGCTTGTGGTTCCGACAACGCCACGAACGCCCCGGCTGCCAACCCGACGGCGACGGGCCCGAAGGTCACGGGCACGCTGACCGGCATCGGCTCTTCCGCCCAGGGTGCGGCCATGGACGTCTGGAAGACCGACTTTGCGTCGGCCAACCAGGGTGCCACCGTGCAGTATTCACCGGACGGCTCCGGTGCGGGGCGCAAGGCCATCCTGGACGGCTCCGCCCAGTTCGCCGGGTCCGATGCCTACCTCAAGGACGATGAGTACGCCACGTCGATGGCCAAGTGCGGCCCCGAGGGTGCCATCAACATCCCGGTGTACATTTCCCCGATTGCCGTGGCGTTCAACCTGCCCGACATCAAGGAATTGAAGCTCGACGCCGCCACAGTCGCGAAGATCTTCCGCGGCCAGATCGCCAACTGGAACGATCCCGCCATCGCCGCCCTGAACCCGGACGCCAAGCTGCCGGACCTCAAGGTCACCCCGGTGAGCCGCTCCGACGATTCCGGCACCACCTCCAACTTCACCGACTACCTGGCCGCAGCCGCTCCCGAGGTCTGGACGGACAAGGCCGCGGGCATCTGGCCGGCTTCCCTCTCGGGCGAGAACGCCAAGGGAACCTCCGGCGTGGTCAAGACCGTGACCGACACCCCGGGCGCCGTCACCTACGCGGACGACTCCGCTGTCAGCGGCAAGCTCGGCATCGCGCAGATCAAGGTCGGCAACACCTTCACCAAGATCTCCGCCGACGCCGCAGCCAAGGCAGTCGACGCCGCCAAGCCGGTTGCAGGCCGTGCCGCCAACGATCTTTCCATCAAGCTGGACCGCACCACCACCATCGAGGGTGCCTACCCGATCGTGCTGGTTTCCTTCCACGTCCTGTGCTCCACCTACGACAAGCAGGAAACCGTCGATTTGGTGAAGTCCTTCGACAGCTACGTCGTCTCCGACGCCGGCCAGCAGGCAGCGGCCGACGCCGCAAAGTCCGCGCCGCTGTCCAAGACGCTGCAGGAAAAGGCCCTGAAGTCCATTGAATCCATCAAGGTCAAGTCCTAGGATTCCCTGCGCTGGCGGGCGCTGGAACGCCAGCACATGTCAGGTTCCCTGCTCCGGTTCGGCTGTCCTGGACGGCCGGCCGGGGCGGGGAACCGCCGTGTTTGTCCGAAGTACCCAAGATCTGAAGGATCGTGAAGTGACCACCACCTCCCTGACCTCGTCCCGAGGCGCAGGCCGCACCGGAGACAAAGTCTTCTCCGCGGCCACACTGGCCGCAGGGTGCCTGATCCTGGCTGTGCTCTTCGGAGTGGCGTTGTTCCTCGTCGTCCAGGCAATTCCCGCCCTCACGGCGTCCCCGGACAAGATCCAGGGCGGCGAAGGCTTCTTCGCCTACATCTGGCCGATCGTGATCGGCACGCTGATCGCCGCCGTGATCGCCCTCGTCATCGCCACCCCGGTGGCCATCGGCGTCGCACTTTTCATTTCGCATTTCGCGCCGCGGGGTCTTGCCTCCGGCCTCGGCTACCTGGTCGATCTGCTCGCCGCCATCCCCTCCGTGGTCTACGGTGCCTGGGGTGCGGCTTTCCTGGCCAAGGAAATCTCGCCGGCCTACAACTGGCTGGCAGGGAACATGGGCTGGCTGCCGATCTTCCAGGGCCCGGCGTCGGCGACCGGCAAGACCATCCTGACCGCCGGAATCGTCCTGTCCGTCATGGTCCTGCCCATCATCACCTCGCTGAGCCGCGAGATCTTCCTGCAGACCCCCAAGCTGCATGAGGAAGCGGCCCTGGCGCTCGGTGCCACCCGCTGGGAAGCGATCCGGATGGCCGTGCTGCCCTTCGCCCGGCCCGGCATTGTCAGCGCCGTGATGCTGGGGCTGGGCCGGGCGCTCGGCGAAACCATGGCGGTGGCGCTCGTGCTGTCCTCCGGCGCCCTCACCGCCAGCCTGATCCAGTCCGGCAACCAGACCATCGCCGCCGAAATCGCGCTGAACTTCCCCGAGGCCAGCGGCCTCCAGGTCAGCACGCTCATCGCCGCCGGCCTGATCCTGTTCCTCATCACCCTCGGCGTGAACATGATCGCCCGCTGGATCATCACCCGGCACAAAGAATTCTCGGGAGCCAACTAAATGACCTCCACCCTGACCCCCGTCCAGAGACGCTCGGCCCTCACCAAAGGCCAGCTGCCGAAGTGGGCGCCGTACGTCGTCCTGGGAATCGCACTGATCCTTGGCGCTGCCATCCTGGCCCTGATCGGCTTCAACGCCTTCGGCTGGGGGATCGTCTCGGCCATCCTGTTCGCCGCCGGGCTCGTCGGCTGGAGTGCCGTCGTGGAGGGCTCCCGCCGGGCCAAGGACAAGCTCGCCACCTGCCTGGTGGTCGGCGCCTTTTTGGTCGCGCTGCTCCCGCTGATTTCCGTCATCTGGACCGTGCTGGTGAACGGGTTGCCCGGCCTCATGGACCCGGGCTTCCTCACCACCTCGATGAACGGTGTCACGGGCGCCTTCGACAACAAGAGCGTCCAGAGCGGCGCCCCGGTGGTCGGCGGCATCTACCATGCCCTGCTGGGCACCGTGCAGATCACGCTGCTCGCAACCGTCATCTCGGTGCCGGTGGGCCTGCTGACGGCCGTCTACCTCGTGGAGTACGGGAACGACCGGCCGCTGGCCCGGGCGATCACCTTCTTCGTTGACGTCATGACCGGTATCCCGTCGATCGTGGCGGGCCTGTTTGCGGCGGCATTCTTCTTCGCCGTCGTCGGTCCCGGCACCAAGACCGGTGCGGTAGCCGCCGTCGCGCTGTCCGTGCTGATGATCCCCGTTGTGGTGCGCTCCAGCGAGGAAATGCTCAAGATCGTCCCGAACGAGCTCCGGGAAGCTGCCTACGCCCTGGGCGTGCGCAAGTGGCGGACCATCCTCAAGGTGGTCATCCCGACGGCGATCTCCGGTATCGCGTCCGGCGTCACCCTCGCCATCGCACGCGTGATCGGCGAGACCGCGCCGATCCTGGTCACCGCCGGCTTCGCCACCTCCATCAATTCCAATGTGTTCTCCGGCTGGATGGCCTCGCTGCCGACCTTCATCTACACGCAGATCCTCAACCCCACCTCGCCGTCGAACCCGGATCCGTCCTCCCAGCGCGCCTGGGGAGCCGCCCTGGTCCTGATCATCCTGGTAATGATGCTCAACCTCGCCGCCCGCCTGGTGGCACGGGTTTTCGCCCCCAAGGCCGGCCGCTAGGCCAGTGCCGGCGCCCTCCGTCTCCCCTCAAGCAAGTTAAGGAACATCATGTCTAAGCGCATCGACGTCAAAGACCTGAACGTCTACTACAGCAAATTCCTGGCCGTCGAAGACGTCAACATCAACATCGAAGCCAAGTCGGTCACCGCCTTCATCGGCCCGTCGGGCTGCGGCAAATCCACCTTCCTGCGCACCCTGAACCGGATGCACGAGGTCATTCCCGGCGCCCGGGTCGAAGGCCAAGTCCTGCTCGACGGCGACGACCTTTACGGCCCCGGCGTGGACCCCGTGACGGTGCGTTCGCAGATCGGCATGGTTTTCCAGCGGCCCAACCCGTTCCCCACGATGTCCATCCGCGACAACGTGCTGGCAGGAGTGAAGCTCAACAACCAGAAAATCTCCAAGGGCGAGGCCGATGCCTTGGTGGAACGCTCCCTGCGCGGCGCGAACCTGTGGAACGAGGTCAAGGACCGGCTGGGCAAGCCCGGCTCGGGCCTGTCCGGCGGCCAGCAGCAACGGCTCTGCATCGCCCGGGCCATTGCCGTGGAACCGCAGGTCATCCTGATGGACGAGCCCTGCTCGGCGCTGGACCCGATCTCCACGCTCGCCATCGAGGACCTCATCAATGACCTCAAGGACCAGTACACCGTGGTGATCGTGACCCACAACATGCAGCAGGCGGCGCGGGTCTCGGACCGGACGGCGTTCTTCAACATCGCCGGCACCGGGAAGCCGGGGAAGCTGATCGAGGTGGGGGACACCCACACCATGTTCAGCAACCCGTCCCAGAAGGCCACCGAAGACTACGTGTCCGGCCGCTTCGGGTAACCCCTCTTTCCCATCGATTGCTCCGCAAGTGCCGTTTTGAGCCCTCATAAGGGCATCCTTGGAGCAATCGATGGGCTGCGGAGCGGCTGGAGGGCGGCCGGAGCTCTCGTCGGCGGCTAGAGCCGCGCCAGGGGCGAGAGCGCAAGTTGCAGGACGAAGGCCGCGGCCGCGGTGAGGACCGGGGTGAGCACCCAGAAGGCCAGGACCCGCAGCACGACCCGCCAGTTGGTCGCCGGGAAGCCCTGGTTTGCGCCCGCCCCCAGGACCGCGGTGGTCACAGTATGGGTCGTGGAAATGGGCCAGTGCAGCCCTATCGCGCCGACCAGCAGCATCGCCGAACTGTACAGCTGGGCCACGAACCCGCGCAGGGGATCCATCCGGATCAGACGGTAACCAACGGTGTAGGAGATCCGCCAGCCTCCGGCCAGGGTCCCCGCGGTCAGCATGGCCGCGGTAAGCAGCGCCACCCAGATCGGCATCGAGCCGCCGTCGGACAGCCCGGCGGCTAGCAGGGCAAGGATCAGTACCGCCCCGCTCCTCTGGCCGTCCTGCAGGCCGTGCGCGAACGCGACGGCCCCCGCGGCAATTGTCTGCGCCCGGCGGGACCGGCTGTTGACCACATTCGGGGGCGTGTAGCGTGCGGCCCAGGTGGCAGGCCAGACCAGCAGGTAGGCACCGGCAAAGGCAATAGCCGGCGAGAGCAGCAGCGGGAGCACCACCTGGACCAGCAGGGAATTGTCCACGCCCTCGACACCGTGCCCGCCCACCGCGACGCTGGCCACCCCGGCGCCGGCCAGGCCGCCCACCAGGGCGTGCGTGGAGGACGAGGGGATCCCGCGCCACCATGTGTACAGGGCCCACATCACGGCGCTGAGGAGGCCCGCCACGAGGATGGTCAGGCCGTTCTGCCCGTCCGGCAGCCGGACCCAGGTCCGGCTGACCTCCAGCGCCAGAGTGGCGCTCAGGGCGGCGCCGATGAAGTTGAACAGGCCTGCGAAAAGCACGGCCACGGTGGGGGTCAGGGCCCGGGTCCGAACCGGCAGGGCCACGGAAGTGGAAGCGTCACGGAAGCCGTTCAGGAAGGCAAACACCCCGGCGAAAGCCACCACCAGGGCAAAGAAAAGCACCGTCACGTCAGGATTCCTTGACGATGATGCTGCCCACCTGCGTGGCAATCCGCCGCATGTCCTTGGTGACCTCCACCAGCTGGTTGGCGATGTCGCGGTTGCGGGCGTACTGGGCCGACTTCATCTCCTCGAGCATGTCCGCCACCCAGACCCGGTGGGTACGCTCCGCGCGCTTGGCGAGCCGGAGGATCTCGATCCAGTAGTCCTCCAGGTCGTCCAGGTTGTTGAGCCTGCGCATGGCGTCGACGGTCAGCTCGGCCTGCCGGCTGATGATCTCCAACTGGTCCGCGGCCCGTTTGGGCAGGCGCTCGAGCTTATAGAGGGACACGAGTTCCGCGGCGGCGTCGAGCTTTTCCATCGCCTCGTTCAGGTACCGGGAGAGCGCATACATGTCCTCACGGGGGAGCGGATTCACGAAGCTGGTGCGCATATGGGTCAGCAGGGCGAAGTGCAGTTCCGCGGACTTGGCTTCGTGGTTATGCATGTCCTCCACGAGCCTGCCGTGTTCGCTTGCGGGCGCGCCGAGGATTTCCGAGAGGGTGCCGGTGGCCAGCACAATCTGGCGTGCTAACAGGGACAGCAGGTTCAGCCCGGCGGGCTCCTGCGGAAAAAGGCGCAGCTTCACGTGGGTCACCGGTCTTCGGAGGAGGAGGTGCGGGCTTCTGGTGCCGGCAGTCTGGCTTGACGATGACCGGCGCACGGAAGTTACTTTACCGTCCGCGTTGGGGCCTCCATGGAACCAACCATAAGAGATGCGGGGTGGAACGGCCGCCGGGCACGGAGAGCATGAAAATGGTGCCGAACCGGATACGCCTCTCGGCGGTAGGCCGCTCTAGGCGGCTAAATGTTGAAGCCCGGGGGTTTCGCGGTTCGGCACCGCTTTTAGTTTTCTACGACAGTTCAACCAAGTCAACATTGACAGTGCGGCACCGGCGTGTGTATCGGCGGGAAAGGGTTCAGTCGAGTTCGCCCAGCCGCCAGGCGTTGGCTGCGTGTTCCAGGTCCTCGGCGGTCTTGACGAGGAGGTGTGAATTGCGCGTGAGCTTGCTGGCGTGGCTCGCGTTGCTGTGTTCGGCCCCGTCGGCGAGGGTCGCCTGCCCCAGCGCCACTACTCGGCAGAACGCCGCCGAGCGCTCCAGCGCGACGTCGAACTCGCCGTCGAACGCCCCGGAGAGGATGGCGTCCGCCATCAGCTTCATCTCGTCCGCCCCGGGCGGCTCCGCCGCTCCGGCAACCACATGGGACACCTGGGCAGTGTCCTTGCCCGCCCGGAAGTAGACCGATATGCGCTCCGGATCCTGGATGGTGGCGGCGCGAAGGGCATACAGGCGCCACAGGGCACCGGGGAGCGACCGCGCCGGGCTCTCGGCCCACATTTCGGCAATGGCCTCCAGGCCCTGCTCGTCGGCGAGTTTCACCAGGCGCGTGGTGACCGAAGGATCGTCGCTGTCGCGCCCGCGGCGGACCAGCGCCTGCGCCGCCAGGTGGGCGGCCTCGGAGACGCGGGCGGGATCGGCTCCGCCGGCGAAGGGCTCGAAGTCGCTGGGTGCGAAGGGCTTGGGCTTGTGGTGCCGCTGTGGTCCAGTACTGCCGGATCCTGCTTGCTCGCTCATGCCACCACGCTACTCCTGTGCCTTGCGGGAATCGAGCATGGCGGAGAGGCGTTCCCCGGCACGGCTCTGCAGGCGGAACAGCGCGAAATATCGGGCCGTGTCTGAGGTACAGTATTAATCGTCCAGAAATGGACTGGGCTGAATGGCTTTCGGAGCGAGGAGCAATCCCCCGCACCGGGGCAGTTGGCTGGGGCCTTTAGCTCAGTTGGTAGAGCATCGGACTTTTAATCCGTGGGTCGTGGGTTCGAGCCCCACAGGGCCCACTCTTTCTCGGAAAGAGTGGAAAACCCCCGGCATCCTGAACAGGGTGCCGGGGGTTTTGCTGTTTGTGCGACCGTTCCGATTGCACGGCAGCCTAGTTATCAGCTCGGCTAGGATTGCCGCATGAATACGCGCAGCGGCTCCGGTTCCCCGACTCCTGACGGGCCTGACGAGCAACGCGACGGGCCGGCGGAGGTCCTCCAGGCGCTGCGCGATTTCCGGATGGCGGAGGCCGCCACCCGCCGCTCGACCCGGGACTCCATTGGCGTGGGGGAGACGGACCTGATCGCCTTGCGCTACGTCCTGCGGGCTGAGGCCGCCGGTGAGCGGGTTGGGCCGAAGGACCTCAGCCGCGTCTTGCAGATCACCACTGCCTCGACGACGTCGCTGATCGACAGGCTGGTCAGCAGCGGCCACGTCCGCCGTGAGCCTCATCCGACGGACCGCCGCTCCCTCGTGGTGGTCCCGACCGTAGCCGCGGACTCGGAGGTCTGGGCGGCCCTGGGCGCGTTGCACTCCAAGATGATGGGCGTGGCCGAGGAGCTCAGTGCACCCGAGGCGCGAGTCGTGATCGACTTCCTCCACCGGATGCGTGCCGCTGTTTCCGGACCGGACGCAGAACAGTAGCCAGCGCCCCTAGCAGGCCGGCGCAACTAGTTAGCCCACCTATTTATATGTATGCTTACTACTTATGTCTGATATTCGATTGTGCGACGGAGCCGTCGCTGAGCTGGCCCCGGCTCCCGGGGTCCCCGCGCCGGCCCTGACCGCCCTGACGGCCCCGGCCCAGGCGGCTCCGAGCCATTGCGGCGCCCCGATGGAGTGGCGAACGCCGGCCCCGGTGGCCCTCTCTGTCTATTCGTTCGACACCCGAGCCGCGGAACTGCCTCCGGTGTGGTGCTGCCGTTGCGGCTTCCAGCTCGACGGCGTCGTCCGCACACCCGTGGCACTGACTGAACTTAGCCGTTGAGCCTCACACAGCTCGCAGCGCCTGCGGCGCTCGCCCACAACCCGGCGCCCACGACGCTCGCGGTTCCCGCCAGACAGCCGGCGCTCGCCGGGAAGCCGGTACCCGCCAAAAACCCGGCCGCCGATGGAACATCCGGCCTCAGCTCCAAGGTGCTCCCCGTCCGGGGCGCAACCGAGGGCCGCTTCCTCGTTCACGAGCGGCTGGGCCGGGGCGCCACGGCTACGGTTTTCCGAGGCACCGACTTGTCCGACGGGAGGCCCGTTGCCCTCAAGGTGGCGGAGGGGCCGGGAACGCCCCAGGCTGAACGGATCCACGCAGAGGCGAAGGTCCTTGCGTCCCTGGACCACCCGGCTATTGTCCGGTTCGTCGCGGAAGGCGTAGTCCCTGGCGGCAACGCGTGGGCCGGGCGCCCGTTCCTCGTCGAGGAGTTCGCCTACGGCGGCAGCCTTGCCGAACGGATCCGCGGCGGTGCCGCGGACGGCGGCGAGGTCGCGCGGTGGGGTGCCGCTGCGCTTTCCGGCCTCGCCCACGTCCATTCGCGAGGCATGGTGCACCGCGACATCAAGCCGGCCAACATCCTGCTGAGCGAGCTCCGCCGGTCCCCGGTGAGGATCGCCGACTTCGGCATTTCCACCCCGGCAGGGAGCGCTCTGGAGCCGGGTGATTCTTCCGGCACCGTGCACTACATGAGCCCGGAGCAGGCGGCGGGCCGGCAGTCCGGCACACCCGGCGACGTCTACTCCCTGGGCCTCGTCCTGCTGGAATGCCTGACCGGGGTTAAGGCGTTCACCGGCGCCCCGGTCGAATCCCTGGTCGCGCGGACCCTGCGCGACCCCGAGATTCCCGTGCGGCTGGGCGCGTCCTGGGTTGCGCTGCTGCGCTCCATGACCGCGATGGATCCCGCTGCGCGGCCGACAGCCGCCGCAGCCCACGCGAAGGCCCAGAAGCTGCTGCGGCGGCGCTGAGCCGTCCGGCCGCACCGCACACAGCCCCCGCTCGCCGTCGGTGGTGCAAGATGGTGCCATGGAACCCGTCGATGCCCTCAACGAGATTGCCTTTTGGCTCGAACGCGAGCTGGCCCCCACCTTCAAGGTGCAGGCCTTCCGGAAGGCCGCCGCAACCATCGCTGCACTCGCGCCGGAGGAGCTGGCCGCGCGGGCGCGGGACGGCCGGCTCAAGCGGATGAAGGGCATCGGTGACCGGACCTACCAGGTCATCCAGGAGGCCCTCGACGGCGGAGTGCCCGAATACCTGGCGGGCCTGCGCAGCCGTGGATCGCAACCCCTGGCGGAAGGCGGCCGTGAGCTTCTGGGCTCGCTTCGCGGTGACCTGCACAGCCACAGCGACTGGTCGGACGGAGGCTCGCCGATCGAGATCATGGTGGATGCCGCACGGCTGCTCGGCCGGGAATACCTGGCGCTCACCGACCACTCGCCGAACCTCAAGATCGCGAACGGGCTGAGCGCCGAGCGCTTGACCGAGCAGTTCGCCGTCGTCGACGGGATCAACGACGGCGGCCCTGACGGTTTCCGCCTCCTTCGGGGCATCGAGGTGGACATCCTCGAGGACGGCACGCTGGACCAGACGGAAGAGATGCTGTCCGCGCTGGACGTCGTGGTGGCCAGCGTGCACTCGAAGCTGCGCTCCGACAGGCGCACCATGACCCGGCGCATGCTCGCGGGCATCACCGACCCCCACACCAACGTGCTGGGGCACTGCACGGGCCGGCTCCTCCAAGGGTCGAGGGGGACCCGCCCCGAGTCGGAGTTCGACGCCAAGGAAGTGTTCGCCGCCTGCGCTGAACACAACGTCGCGGTGGAGATCAATTCGCGGCCGGAACGCCAGGACCCGCCGGACCGGCTCATCCAGCTCGCCCTCGACGCCGGATGCCTGTTCAGCATCGACAGCGACGCCCACGCTCCAGGCCAGCTCGATTTCCTCCAGTACGGGGCGGAGCGGGCCGCAGCCAACGGTGTCCCGGCGGAGAGGATCATCAGCACCTGGCCCCTGGATCGCCTGCTCGCCTGGACCAAGTCCGGTGACTGAACGCCTCCGCTAGTACTGGCTGCCGGCAGGCACCAGGGCCGTCGGCGAAGCCAGCGCCATGCGGTCCGCCGGGTTCCCGGGCAGCCCCGTGACCGGGTCCAGCGGAAATGTCACCACGTCATCGGAGCGTTCGTGGGCCACGTGCAGCCAGCCGTTCCGGACCAGATGGTGCCGCGGCCAGTCGCCGCCGCTGGGGAAGTCGGCTACTGGCTGCAGGGAGCCGCCGTCCGCCCCGACCCGCAGCACGCTCATCCGGTTTGAGCCGCGCACCCCCACGTAGGCGTGGCTGCCGTCCGAGGACAAGGCGATTTCAGCGGCCGAGTCTCCGGGGAGGGCGCCTGCTTTGGTCGCCGGCCCGATGCTGGACAGGGAGAAGGCCCCGGTCCCCGCCGACCGTTGCACCACGGCCACCTCCACCGAGTATTCGGTAACCACAAAAACGCTTCCACCGGCGTGCTGGGCCAGATGGCGGGGGCCGCTGCCGTGCGGCAGGACGACTTCGTGGTCCAGGGTGAGGCCCGCGCCCGGACGGTAGTTCCAGATCCGCAACACATCGTGCCCCAGGTCTGTCGTCATCACGCGCCCGTCGGCCAGCATCAGGCTCGTGTGGGCCCGGCTGGGCCCGCCCTGCACGCTCGGGGCGGCCGCGGGGAACCTCGCCGAAATGCCGCCGTCGTCGTCCAGTTCAAAGAGCAGCACCTGCCCGTCTCCCCAGCAGGCCACAGTGAGGTAGCGCCCCAGCGGGTCGACGGCAACGTGGCAGGGAGCTTCGCCTGCCGTCCAGGCCTCGCCGCTAGGTTCCAGGTTGAATGCCCCGGACCGGCGGAACGCGCGGACGGTCCCGGCTTTCTCGCCCACGGCGTACACCACCGGAAGCGAGGGGTGGACCGCGAGGAACGACGGCGAATCCGCCTCCGCTGCCAGGCCCAGCCAGCTGAGCGCGCCGCCGGATGCGGCACGGAGGGCACCGATGCCCTCGGCTCGGCCTCCTCCGTCTGCTGTATAGCTGCCGGCCCAGATGAGCTCTCCTGCCGCGTCGCCGCGGGCGGGCTCGGGAGTGTCCGGTTCGGAGGCCGTCGATTCGGATGCCACGTGTTCCGATGCCATGTTTGCCGATGCCATGTGTGCCGATGCCATGGTGCCATCCTGCCACTTCGATAGCATGGGGATACTGAGCACCCGGAGGGGAAGGGGCCTTGCCATGACGGAATCAGCCGTGCCCCAGTCCTTCATGTCCCGCCGGGATCCCGGGTTTATTGCGTCGCCCGCGTCGCTTACCGCGAGGCTCCGTGCGGCCGGCTGCGTGTTTGCCGAGGAGGAGGCCCGGTTGCTGGCTGCTTCAGCCACGTCGGCGGAGCATCTCGACGCCCTCGTCGAACGGCGTGCGGAAGGCGTGCCGCTCGAGCACCTTCTGGGCTGGGCGGAGTTCTGCGGGCTGCGGATCGGGGTGGCTGCGGGCGTTTTCGTGCCCCGACGCCGGACCGAGTTCCTGGTGCGGCAGGCCGCGACGTTGTTGCGGGAGTCCGGGCAGCCGTTGAACGCCGCCCGCGGCACGCGGCCGCCGGTCGTTGTCGACCTCTGCTGCGGTTCCGGTGCGGTCGGTGCCGCCCTCTTGGCGCTGTCGGGTCCGGCAGAGCTGCACGCCTCGGATATCGACCCGGCCGCAGTGGCCTGCGCCCGCCGGAACCTTTCCCCGCTCGGAGGGGCGGTCTATCAGGGTGACCTGTACGATCCGCTGCCGGAGCGGCTGCGCGGGCTGGTCCAGGTCCTGGCCGTCAATGCGCCCTACGTGCCGTCCGCGGGAATCCGGACCATGCCGCAGGAAGCCCGCCTGCACGAGCCGCTGGTATCCCTGGACGGCGGTGCGGACGGACTTGACGTCCAACGGCGGGTGGCCGCCGAAGCGCCACAATGGCTGGCGCCGGGCGGCCACCTGCTGGTCGAAACGAGTCTGCGGCAGGCGCCGCTGACGGTGGACCTGTTTCTTCGGAACGGATTGACCGCGCAGGTGGCCAGCTCCGAGGAACTGGACGCCACAGTGGTCATCGGCCGCTCTTAGGTGGACATGTCCGGGTCTACGCTCGTGGTTCCCAGGTTCACCGTGTCCGGATGCGTGCTGTGGGCCGGGATGGCGCCGCCGGGGGATTCCGCCGTCGACGTGCCATCTGCGGGAGCCTTGGCCGCCCCCGGGCGGGAGTCATCCCGGCGGACAGCAGATCCGATGACCGTTCCGGCCCGCCGGGCAGCCTCGCTGAGCTGCTCGGACACCTCAGGCGCCTTTTCCTTGACGGCCTCGGACGCGGCCGTCAGTTTGTCCTGGACAGGCTTGCTTTCCCACAGGGCTGCCGCCCGGGACTTCAGTTTTTCATAAGCTGCACGGCCGGATCGGGAGCCGAGAACGTAGCCCGCGGCTATTCCGGTGCCGAAAAGAAGTTTGGCTTTCATGCTGTACTCCTGCTCTTTGATGATTTCGGTGAAAAGGAGGTAATGCCTTGTGCCAAAAACCGGCCCCAGGAAAAGGTTCCCGGGACCGGTTTTCCGGCCACGCTCAGCTTTAGCGGGCCGAACGCTTGGTGATCATGCCGTAAACCAGCAGGACGATGATGGCACCGCCGATGGCCAGCAGCCAGGTGGACAGCGAGAAGAACTCGTTGATGCCCACGTTGAAAAGCGCGCTGCCGATAAAACCACCGAGGAGGGCGCCCACAACGCCGAGGATCAGGGTGATGACAATGCCGCCACCCTGACGGCCCGGGAGGATTGCTTTAGCAATCGCGCCGGCGATAAGACCCAGAAGCAGAAATCCGAGAAAACCCATTTTGTTGTTCCTTCTTCTTTCATTGAGGAGACACCCGGTTTGCCGGGTGCGCTTCGTCCTTCTGCATCAATACTAATCATGCTTACTAAAAAATTGCCACTCGGTAGAGCGGAAATCCGGCGGTGCCTATCCGGAATAGGAATGCTCGGCGGCGCATGCGGCGCCGTGCGTGCCGGCTTCGACCCGGCGGTGGCGGGTGCTCACCAGGCATAGTCTTCGGGTGCTGTCCGGTGGCCGGGGAAGATGTCGTCGAGCCGCTTAAGCGCCTCGGCGTCGAGCACGACTTCGAGGGCGCGGAGGGCCGCGTCGAGCTGGTCCTGGGTGCGCGGTCCCACGATCGGCGCCGTCACCGCAGGCTGGTGCAGCAGCCATGCCAGGGCCACGTCCCCGGGCTCATGGCCCAGTTCGTCGGCGAAGTCCTCGTACTGCCTGATCTGGTCCTCGTGCGTCCTGAGGGTGTCCGCGGCGCGGCCCGTCGTGCGCCGCACCCCTTCGCGCTCCTTCTTCAGCACGCCGCCCAGCACTCCGCCGTGCAGCGGGGACCAGGGCAGGAGTCCCAGCCCGTACTGCCGGGCGGCGGGGATGACTTCGAGCTCGATATTCCGGGTCAGCAGGTTGTAGATGGACTGTTCGCTGACCAGCCCGTTGCTGTGCCGGCGGGCGGCGGCTTCCTGCGCCTGGGCAATGTGCCAGCCGGCAAAATTGCTGCTGCCCGAATACAGGATCTTGCCCTGTTGGACCGCGACGTCGATTGCCTGCCAGATCTCCTCCCAGGGGGTGTCCCGGTCCACGTGGTGGAACTGGTAGACGTCGATGTAGTCCGTCTGCAGCCGTTTCAGGCTGGCGTCCAGGGCACGGCGGATGTTCAGGGCGGACAGTTTGGATTCGTTGGGCCGGTCCGTCATGGTCCCGTAGAGCTTGGTGGCGAGCACCGTCCGTTCACGGCGCCCGCCGCCCGTGGCGAACCACCGTCCCAGGATCTCCTCTGTCCAGCCCCGGTGGCCGCTGCCGCCGTAGACGTTGGCGGTGTCGAAGAAGTTGATACCTGACTCCAGGGCGGAGTCCATGATCGAGTGGGCTTCCGGCTCGTCCGTCTGCGGTCCGAAGTTCATGGTGCCCAGGCAGAGCCGTGAGACTTTCAGCCCGGAGCGGCCCAATTGCGTGTACTGCATGGCGTGGTCCTTGGTTTTCGCGGCGAACTTACATCTGGCTGTGGGCCGCCACGGCGGGGTCGGCGCCGATGCGCGTTCCTGATTCGAGCGTCTCGAGCAGTGCGATGTCCTCCGGCGCGAGGGAAATGGCCGAGGATGCCAGGTTTTCCCGCATGCGGGCGGGGTTGGCAGTCTTGGGGATCACGATCGTGCCCTGGGAGAGGTGCCAGGCCAGAACGATCTGGGCCGGCGTCGCGCCGTGTTTGCTGGCGAGGGATGTCACCGCTTCGGTGGAAAGGTCCGCGCCCTGCCCCAGCGGACTGTAGGCCTCGACGGCGATCCCCAGCGAGCGGCACTTTGCCGCGAGTTCCTGCTGCTGGAAGGTCGGGTGGATCTCGATCTGGTTCACGGCCGGAACCACGTCGCCGGCGGTGATAACCGTGTCCACGTGGTCGGTGAGGAAATTCGATACCCCGATGGCGCGGACCTGCTGTTCGGCGTACAGCTGCTCCATCGCCCGCCAGGCGTCCTGGTAGAGGCCCTGGGAAGGCACCGGCCAGTGGATCAGGTAGAGGTCGATCACGTCAAGACCCAGAGCCTCGAGGCTGTTCCGGAAGGCCTCGCCGGCGTTCCCCTGCTCACCGTTCCGCAGCTTGGTGGTGATGAAGAGTTCCTCGCGCGGGATCCCGGAGGCCGCTATGGCCGCCCCGACTCCGGCTTCGTTGCGGTAGGCGGCGGCCGTGTCGATATGACGGTATCCGGCGGCCAGCGCTTCCTCGACGGTCCGCTGTGTTTCCTCGGGCGGCACCTGGAAGACGCCGAAGCCCAACTGGGGAATGGTCACGCCGTTGTTCAGGGTCACGTCGGGGATGGCGGGCGCGGCGGTGGTTCCATTGCTGCCGAACTGAGTTTCAGACATTAGGGCTCTCTTTCGCTTCTGCTACGGGCCCGAGGGGCCCGCATGGTGTGTCAGGCTCCCGCGCGCGGCAGCGGGCAGCCCGCCGGGCCCGGCCGACGTCGGCACGCGCACAGGTCCGGCCTGCGCTCACGATGGAAATGCCGGAGAAGTACTAGGCGGCGCGCCGGTTGCGGCGTCAGCGCTCCAGGCGGAACCCGAGCTTGATGGTGACCTGCCAGTCCGCCACCTGGCCGTTGTCCAAGTGGCCGCGGATTTCCTTTACTTCGAACCAGTCAAGGTTGCGCAGGGTCTTGGAGGCCTCTGCAATGCCATTTCGGACGGCCGCATCGACGCCTTCATTCGAGGTTCCGACAATTTCAGAAATGCTGTAAGTGTGATTAGACAACTTCGCTCCTCGTGATCACCTTCGATGCCCGGCTGCGGGCCTCCCTGCAGATTAGCCGACAGAGCGCGGCTGGACTAGGGGTGTGGCTGCGGCAGGGGACAAGGCAGGGGATGCGAGGACGGGGCCCGGAAGTGGCCGTTTGGGAGCCAACGGCACGCCGTCACCCCTGGGCCGGATCCGGCTCACCATCCAAGGCAGCAGATAGTTTGCGAACCAGGCGGCGTCGCCCGCCCTGCTTTCGCGCCAGGTGCCGGTCGGCAGCGGTTCGGGCTGCAAAGGCCGGAGGCTGTGCGGTACTTCCAAGGTGTCGAGGACCATTTTGGCGATGGTGTGATGGCCCAGCGGGGAGAAGTGGAGGCGGTCCGGATCCCACATCTGCGGATGCGAGAGCTGGCGCAGCACCCACAGATCGGCTACCACTCCGTTGTGCCGCGCGGCGATGGTCCGGAGGTTTTCGTTGAACACGGCAACCTTCCCCCGGAGATGGCCGAACAAGAGGGTGTCGCCCCAGTCCGGGCCGGTAAAGAGCACAATTGTGGCTCCCGTGGAGCTGAGCGTGCCCACTCCGGCGTCCAGCATGGCAGCCAGCCGGTCGGGGTCGCTACGGTGGAAAATGAGGTCGTTGCCGCCGGCGGAGAGGGTGACGAGGTCAGGCTTCAACGCGATGGCCGTGGCCAGCTGCTGATCCAAAATCTGGCGCAACACCAGTCCGCTGATGGCAAGGTTTGCGTACGCGAAGTCCTGCCGTCCCGAACTGAGCTCCTCGGCGATCCGGTCAGCCCAGCCCCGGACTCCGCCCGGAATGCCCGGCTCGGGGTCCCCGATCCCCGCAGTGAAGGAGTCGCCCATGGCGACATACCTGCTCCAAACCCCTGCGTTTCCTGCACCCGGGGTGGTGTGTCCCCTGATGCGGACGGGTGCGTCGGGATCGCCGGCACCCGCATCCAAGAAGCGGCCCGCATTCACATTATTAGCAATACGCCGGTATTTAGCCGGTCGGTAGGTCCTAAGGTCCTATGGCAAACCAGGGCAGGGACAACCGGTGCAGGGAAAACCAGCGCAGGCAAGCAAGCTCAGCCGCAGCTGTGAGCTAGGCGGACTGCCCCTTCAGGACGTAGCTCTTGAGGTCCTCGAGTGTTTGCTGCATATGGGCGTCCATCGCGTCGCGGGCACGGTGCGGATCATGTGAGGCCAGGGCTTCCGCGACCTGCTCATGGTGCCAGATCGCGTGCTCCTGGATGTCGGGCACCTTTGAGGTCTCGGTGCGTCGCTTCTCGAGGATCCGGTGCAGCGGTTCGAACAGCACAGCAGCGAAGACGTTCTCGGAGGCCTTGAGGATGAGGTCATGGAACGCCAGGTCCGCCTCGACGAAAGCCGCGACGTTGTTGGCGCCGCGGGCGTCCCGCATGGCCTCCAGGTGGGCGTACAGGCTCTCAAGGTCCTCGTCGCCGATCCGAACTGCAGCCAGTTCGCAGGCGCCGCTCTCCAGCATCCGGCGGAGCTCGATCAGCTGGACTGCTGCGGCGGCATCGTTCTTCCCCTCCGACGCTGCCCGCAGGACGGCCTCCAGGGATGCCCAGCGGTTCAGCGGGTTCACGAACGTCCCCCGGCCCCGCTCCACACTGAGGATCCGCTGGGCCTCGAGGGTCTTGATAGCCTCCCGGACGGTCATGCGGCTCACTTCGTGCCGTGCACTCAGTTCCAGCTCGCCGGGAACGCTTGCTCCCGGCGGGAACTCGCCGGCGATGATCCGATCCAGCAGTTCGTCCGCCACGACGCCGACCAACGATTTCCTAGCCAAAATTCCCCATCCAGCAATCGGTCCTGCCCTGCCACGCAGTCTACTTGCGCGCCTTTGTGCCTTATGCCACACTAGCACTGAACATAAGATGTCAGACATCTTACAGATCGCTTTACTGCGGACCTTGTTCGCAGATCCACCAACACAACGGAGTGCAACGTGCCCCTTGAAGCAGATGTGCTTGCAGCCTTCCCGGCCGAAGTTCGGATCCCCGCCCGGCTGGTGTCCGACAGCGTGGCCGCCTCGGACGAGGCGTCGCCCCGGATCCTTGTGGTCCTGGATGACGATCCCACCGGCACCCAGTCCGTCGCCAACCTGCCTGTCCTCACGCGCTGGGAGGAGGCCGACTTCCGCTGGGCCTTCGGCCACAGCATCGACGGCGTGCGCCCCCGCGCCGTCTACGTGCTCACGAACTCCCGGAGCCTTGACCCGTCCGAGGCGGCGGCCCGCAACGAGGAAGTCGTACGCAATGCCCTCCTGGCCGCGGCGGCCGAGCCGGCAGGCGCCAAGCTGCACCTGAGCTTCGTCAGCCGCAGCGATTCGACCCTGCGGGGCCACTTCCCGCTGGAGCCGGACGTCATCGCCGCCACGGTCGCCGCAGTGAGCGGCGAAGCCACCGACGGCGTCGTGATTGTTCCTGCCTTCCCCGACGCCGGACGCGTCACCATCGGCGGGGTGCACTACATGCGCGGAACCGGCGACGCCGCCGGAGAGCTCATCCCGGTGGCCGAGACGGAGTTCGCCAAGGACGCCAGTTTCGGTTTCACCAGTTCGGACCTCGCCCAGTATGTGGAGGAAAAGTCGGAGGGCCGCTACCCCGCCGGCTCAGTGATCGTCCTTGACTTGAACGTGATCCGGGCCGGAGCCGCAGCAAACGGCACCCCTGAGGACCCGCAGCGCTCGGCCCTGGCAATCGCCGACGCCCTCGATGCTGCCTCGGAGTCCACCCCGATCGTGGCGGACATTGTCACCGAGAACGACTTCCGGGCGCTTGCCCTCGGCCTGGAGGAAGCAGAACGGCGCGGCAAGAAGCTCCTCTACCGTGTCGGTCCGCCGTTCGTCCGGGGCCGGATCGGCCAGGAGGTCCATGCCGAGCTCAGCGGTGAAGAGGCCTACGCAGGCCACACACCGTCGGAGGCCGGCGGCCTCATCGTCGTGGGTTCGCACGTGGGCGTCACCACCCGCCAGCTCAACGCCCTCACCGCCCAGCACCGTGCGGCCCGCATCGTGGAGATCGACGTCGAGAAGCTGCTCGGTGCCGACGCCGAGACCTACCTTGGCCAGACAGTCGACGACGTCGTGGCCGCATTGCGCGGCGGAGACGTGATCGTCCACACCAGCCGCCTGCTGATCAAGGCCGACGACGCCGCCGAAAGCCTGCGGATCGCCCGCACGGTGTCCGCCGCCGTCGTCGCGGTGGTGAACCGGACCCTCAAGCGGTTCCCGCCGCGCTTTGTGATCGCCAAGGGCGGCATCACCTCCTCGGATGTGGCAGCCCACGGGCTGGAGATCCGGCACGCGATTGTCCGCGGACCCATGCTGCCCGGCATCGTCAGCCTCTGGGAGCCGGTGGACGGGCCCGCCCAAGGCATTCCGTACATCGTCTTCGCCGGCAACGTCGGCGACGACGAATCCCTGGCCCAGGTCACCCGCAAGCTCAGCAACACCTTCTGATCCCCCCATCCTCGAAGGAGATAAACCATGACCGCACAGTACACAGTCACCGTCCTCGGCCTCGGCGCCATGGGCCTCCCCATGGCCACCCGCCTCGCCACCGAACTGACCGTCCACGGCTTCGACATCGCCGAACCGCGCCTCGCCCTCGCCGAAGAGGCCGGCATCCGCACCTTCTCCTCCGCGCGTGAGGCGGCCGAGGGCGCCGATGCCCTGCTGCTGGCGGTCCGCAACGGCGAGCAGCTGGACGATGTCCTCTTCGGCGAGAACGGCGTTGCCTCCGTGCTCAAGCCCGGCGCCGTCGTCATCCTCGGCAGCACCGTGGGCACCGACGCCATTCCCGCAACCGTTGCCCGGCTCGCCGAGCACAGCGTCTCCCTCGTCGATGCCCCCCTCTCCGGCGGCCCCAAGCGCGCCGGTGAAGGTGACCTGCTGATCGTCGTCGGGGCCGAGCCCGCCGCCCTCGAATCGGCCCGTCCGGTGCTGGAGCTCCTGGCGTCCACGCTGACGGTTGTCGGCGACAAGCCCGGAGACGGCCAGGCCCTCAAGACCGTGAACCAGCTGCTCTGCGGCATCCACATCGCCGCCGCCGCCGAGGCCATGGCGCTCGCCGACGCGCTCGGCCTCGACCAGGCCAAGACCCTCGCCGCCCTTGAGGCCGGCGCCGCCGGCTCGTTCATGCTCTCCAACCGCGGACCGCGCATCCTGGAGGCCTACTCCGAAGGCGGCGCCGAGGTCCTCAGCCGCCTCGACATCTTCGTCAAGGACATGGGCATCGTCGGCAAGGCCACCCGCGCCGCCGGCCTCGCCACTCCCGTGGCCGCCGCCGCCGAGCAGCTCTACCTCCTGGGCCAGGCCCAGGGCCTTGCCGCGGCGGATGACTCCGCGGTCATCAAGGTCGTGGCGCCCACCAAGCGCACCGCCTAACCCCCTTCTCCAAAGCCCGACGACGGCGGAAGCCCTCCGCCGTCGTCGGGCTGCCCGCCAACGTTCTCGACAACTGTCCCGTCAAAGGAGACACGCCCCACGATGACCCCCCTGATTCATTCCATGGCGGTAAGCGCCGCAGACGCTCCCGTCATCAAACCCGCAGTGGAGCTGGGCACTCCGTTGCTGCTCACGATCGCAGCAGTCGGCATCGCCCTCCTGCTCGTGATGATCATCCGCTTCAAGATCCAGGCCTTCGTGGCCCTGCTGACCGTCAGCATCCTCGTGGCCGTGGCCTCCATGATCCCGCTCAAGGACGTGTTCACCGTGGTGGCCAACGGCGTGGGCGGAACCATGGGCAAGGTTGCCCTGCTGATCGCGCTGGGCGCGGTCCTTGGCAGGATGATCGAGGTCTCCGGGGGCGTCCAGTCTCTCGCGGCGCACTTCACCGAAAAGCTCGGCGCCCGGCGGGTGGCCGTGGCCCTCACCGCCGTCGGCTTCCTCGTGGCCATCCCGGTGTTCTTCGAGGTGGGCGTCATCGTACTCGTGCCGATCGTCTACGCTTTCGCGAAGATCGCCAAGGTCCACCCGGTCAAGTTCGGCCTTCCCATGGCGGGTATCATGCTGTCCATCCACGTAGCCGTCCCGCCGCACCCCGGCATCGTGGCCGGAGCCGGTGTGTTCGGCGCCGACATCGGCCTCATCACCTTGATCTCGCTGCTGATCTGCATCCCGCTGGGCTTCCTGTCCTACTGGGTGGCCAGCATCCTGAACGCCAAGGACTACGAGCTCCTCCCCGGCGTGAAAGCCCAAGTGGAAGAATTCGGTTCAGACTCCCTGGTGCGCGTCGGCCATGACGGTCCGGGGGCCCTTGCCGTCGCCCCGCCGCGTCCTGCCCTGATCATCTTCCTCATCGCCACGCCGATCGTGCAGATCCTCCTTGGCACCCTGGGTACGCTCACCCTTCCCAAGGACAGTGCCTGGTACGGCCTGGCGGCATTCGTCGGCAACCCGTTCCTGGCCCTTCTGGTGGCCGTGGCGCTCTCCTTCTTCCTGCTGGCCGTGCGCCGCAATTGGTCCCTCAAGGAAACCGGCGAGATTTTCGAAGGAGCGCTGCCTCCCATCGCCTCCATCCTCATGGTCGTTGCCGCCGGCGGTGTCTTCGGCGAGGTCCTGCGGACGTCCGGCATCGGTGCAGCCCTGTCCCAGACGCTGGACCACCTCGGCCTGCCCGTCATCGTCCTGGGCTTCGTCATTTCCCTGGCACTCCGCGCGGCGCAGGGCTCTGCCACTGTCGCCATCGTCACCGCCACCGGCCTGCTGACTTCCGCCGTCATGGAGGGCGGCTACTCACCCGCCCAGATCGCCGTGATCGTGATCGCCATCGGCTTCGGCGCCCTGGGCCTGTCCCACGTGACCGACGCCGGATTCTGGACTGTTGTGCGCTATTACGGGCTGACCGTCTCCGACGGCCTGAGGACCTGGACGGTGCTGACCACTGTCTTGGGCCTGGCCGGTTTCATCCTGACATTCGGTGCCTGGATCCTGGTGGGAGGCTTGAGCGCCTGATGCGTACCCGGCTCGATGACCTTGTAACCACGGCCCTTCAGTGCGGCTCGGCCGTGCCAGCTTTCACCTGCTACGACTTCACCACGGCCCTCGCGGTGGTGGGCGCGGCCGAGGAGGCCGGCCGCGGAGCCATCCTGCTGGTGGCACCGAAAACGGCCGCCTCACCCAACGGCCCTCGGCTGATCGCGGCCCTCCGCGGGCTGGCGGACGGCGCCGGCGTGCCCGTCGCCGTCCAGCTCGATCACGCTGCCGATCCGGAGCTGATCGTGGCCGCCGTCGCCGCCGGGGTGGACTCGGTTCTGGTGGACGGATCGTCACTGCCGTACGAGGACAACATCGCCCTGGTAAGGGGAGTCCGTGCGGACCTCGCCGACAAGGGACGTGCCGACGTCGTGCTTGAAGCTGAGCTCGGCGGGCTCGCCGGTGACGAAGACCGCGCTTTCGGGGCCGATGCCGCCGGCCACGCGCCGGCAGCCGGTCTCACCGACTCCGGGCAGGTGGAGGACTTCGTCTCGCGGACCGGCGCGCAACTGCTGGCTGTGGCCGTCGGCAATGTCCACGGGAAGTACCAGGGGGAGCCCCGGCTCCGCTGGGACGTGCTGCAGGACATCGCCGTGCGGACCCGCATCCCGCTGGTGCTGCACGGCGCCTCCGGGATTCCGGCGAGCGAGCTGGTCAAGGCTGCCGCCATGAACGTCGGAAAGGTGAACTTCAACACCGAGCTCCGCACCGGCGTGCTGGCCGTGCTCGAGGAACGGATCTCCGCCGAGCGCGCCGACGGCGAGAATCTGCAGGCCCTGCTGGCCCAGTGGGACCGCACCGCCCGGGCCTTCGCTGTGAACGCCCTGCGTACACTGTCCCGCTGACGACGGGGAGAAGTCAGAACCACCTCCGGAGGGGGCGGGATCACGCACTCATCCCGTCCCCTTCCGCCCCGTGATGGTCACCATTGCCACACCTGCCATTTAGTGCCAATGTCGAACCATGACGGGGAACTCGGCAGCCATCGAAGACACATTCAGCCCAGACGTTTCCACCACCCGTAACGATGCCCGGCATCGATACGAACTGCACGTCGGCGACAAGCTGGCAGTCGAGATCCGGTTCGTCGATAAACCCGGCCACGTGGACTTCGTCCACACCGACACCGCTGAACAGTTCCGGGGACACGGGCTTGCCAAGGTGCTGGCCCATTTCGCCTTGGATGATGTGGTGGCGTCGGGGAAGCGGATCATTCCGAACTGCCCGTTCATGTACCGCTACCTCCGCAAGCACGACTCCTACAACCAGGACGTCGACTGGCCCGAGCAGCCTCCGCCAGGGGCATGAAGGCGGGTCCCGGCAACTCGGGCCGGAGCCGTCCGCGCCGGGTTGTGGGCAGGGCGACAAACTCGTATGGTTTTAGCAGAGTTATGCAGTTGGCTCTTGGCCGTGTCCTTTGGAGAACCCCGTGAACCATAAACTGCGTGTACTTGTCCGTCTGGACGTCGACCCCGGGCACGTAACTCTCGAAGTCACCGGCTGCCTGACCCAGGCGGATTTCCCCGCATTGCTGCATATCCTGCGGCGGACCGGCCGCCTTGAGTCCGGATCCGAAGTCAGGGTGGACCTCCACGGCGCCTCCCACCTGGACCCCGAGCTGCTGCTGCAGCTGCGCAGCATTGCTGCTGCGAGCGAAGGGCAGGCAGGGACCGAACAGTACCGCCTCACCCTCAAAGAGCCTGCGGAGTTGCCGATCTGCCTGCAGCACGTCGGCTCCGACAGCGAAGTCCTCGCAGACCTCGACGGGGAGCTCGCCACCGTTCCCCTGGATTTCGCGGGCGGCGCCGTTCTGGACGGCCTTCCCAGCGGCGCGCTCGGCTCCGGGCTTGATGACCTCTCCGGCACGGATCCTTCCGCGCTCAGCATCATCAACGGGCTGGAACTCGCCGACTACTTCGAAGGAACGCTGGACCCGGCGGCCACGGTCCGTGCGCTTTCCGATGCCGCCCTCAGCCAGCTCGCCGACGCACTGTACCGCCACCTCGATACGCCGACGCCGTCCTTCGGCGCCCACACATGGTACGAGCTCGCCGTCGAGGAGCTCCAGAACCGGCATGTGGCCGGATCCGACGGAACGGTTGAAACCTACGAGCCTCTGGGGGCGGCGGGACCCGCGGAGGTCGGGGGAGCGGTGCAGGCCGCCGCGCCGGCAGTGGCAGGCGGTCCGGAAAAGGATGAACTCGCCGCTGGCCAGCCCCTCGCCTGACGGGGCATGCACCTCGCCTAGGCTGTCGCTATGACTCCTGCCGACCGGAAACATTCTGAGACCACGGCCCTGGTCACCGGGGCCACCGCGGGCATCGGGGCGGAATTCGCCCGTCAGCTCGCTGAGCAGGGGTACGACGTGATTATGGTTGCGCGCGATACTGCCCGGCTGCAGGCCAAGGCGGAGGAACTGGAGCGGCGCTACCGCGTCCGCGCCGAGGTGCTGGCCGCCGACCTGGCGGACGACGCCGGTGTGGCCGCCGTCGTCGCCCGGCTTTCAGACCCCGCGCGGCCGGTGGACATCCTGGTCAACAACGCGGGGATGGGCTTGCTGCGCTCCTTCGCCGAGAACGACATTGCCGATGAGAAACGGCACCTCAAGCTGCACGTTGAATCTGCGATGGAGCTGACCCACGCCGCTTTGCAGGGAATGCTCGTGCGGCAGTCAGGCCGCATCATCAACGTGGCGAGCGTGGCGGCGTTCCTGCCCCGGGAGACATACTCGGCGGCCAAGGCGTGGCTGGTGAGCTTCTCCCGGTGGGCCAACCTTGCCTATGCCAGGCGCGGGATCAGGGTCACCGCGGTGTGCCCCGGGTTTACCCGCACCGAATTCCACGACCGGATGGGGATGGACACGACCGTAGCCCCGCGCTGGATGTGGCTGCAGCCGGAGCGCGTCGTCCGTGAAGGCCTAGCTGACAATGCACGCGGCAAGGCTGTCTCGATTCCGGCCAAGCGGTACAAAGTGCTCGCCGCAGCCGCCCGCATTCTGCCTTCCCGGCTGGTTGCCGGTCCGCCCCGGCGGCCCGTGTAGGGGGAACGCCCGACCGGCCGTTTCCTTCCTCCCCGCCACCTCGACGCCCTACGGCCGCGTCCGGGGGAGCGTCCGGCGACGGATGAGGACTACTACCGCGATGCCCGTGCAGGCACCGATCAGGGTCTCGGCCGCCCGCTCGGAGACCAGGAGGTGCGGGTCGGCGGGCGCTGCCAGCTGGGTCATCAGCAGGATCACCGGCGTGAAGGAAACCATGGCCAGCCCGTAGTGCCGGGTCATGAAGAGCTCGGTAGAGAATTGCAGGACCATCACGAGGACCGCCACAACGGCGGCCTCATGGCCCGGGAACGCCCGGAGCGGCGAGAAGGCCCACGGAAACAGCACCAGCGCAACCACGACGAGGCCCAGCATCGTGCCGACGATCCGGTGCACGCCACGGTAGACACTGCTTGGCATGTCCGCGCCCGTCAGCGGGACTGCCGCCGCGGCCATGGCCCAGTGCGGGTGGCCGCTTCCGCTGGCCACCCCGATCGCTCCGGCGATCCCGACCGCGGCCAGATAGCGGCTGGCGTGGATCCAGGCCCTGCGGCGGCGGATTCCGCGCAGCGGCGGAACATCGCGCGCCGCGCCGCGGTCCCAGGCCCGGCCGCGCAGCCAGCCTCCGAAGCCGACCAATATGGAAAAAGCCGCGGACAGGGCGCCGATCAGGACTGCAGTGTGCCAGGAGACGGTTGTTGGAACGGACGCGCAGGCTCCCAGGGCCAGAATGCCGAAAAACGGGCCGTTGGGCTTGAGGCCCACCTTGTCCGCGAAGAGGGAGCCCGCCGCGGCCAGCAGGGCTTCGGTGACGACGAGCGCCCAGGACTGGATCTGGTTGACCGAGAGGAGCACGCCCACGCTGATACCCCCCACCAGCAGCAGCGCGGCCTGGCCCTGATGCCTGAGCCGGAGCTGATGGGGTTCGGTCCGGCCGTACATGCCGGTCAGTGCCCCGAACACCGCATAAATCATCAGGTCCGGGCGTCCTGCGGCCAGCAGTACGGAGGACGGCACGGCGACGCTGACGGCCACGCGCAGGGCGGAAACGTGGTCCTTGTCGGCCGGGGCCAGGCTGTGCAGGGTGCGGAGATGCGCCCGGAGGGACTTCATGGAACGCTTCCATCTCCAATCTCAGGACGGGTCGGCCCAGTCTTCCCTGCATGGCGGTGTTTCCGGCCGGGGCACGAATGAGGCCTGCCGTGGCGCTTCCCTGGCGGGCAAGGCGCGTACGGCAGGCCTCAAAGAGCGGGGCTGACCTACAAGCTCCGGTCGGACGGCGGGACCGGGACGGTCCGCACCAGGCTGCCGGAGGTCAAGCTTACGCTCCGGCGGTGACCTTGTCCGGGTCCCCGGCCGACGCCGGCGCAGCCGGAACGGCAGGAGCAGCGGGAGCAGCCGGAACGGCGGTGAAGGGCATGTCCATGTGTTCGAGATCGATCAGCGGGTTCTCGTCCTGCGTGGCAACAAGCTCCCGTGCCTCGGCCTTGGTGTCCACGCTGGGCATGGATCCGGGGAGGGGGCGCTGGGCCGATTCCTTGAGGAAGTAGATTGCCACCGCGCCGATGACCGACGTGCCCATCAGGTAGTAGGCCGGCATCATGTCATCGCCCGTGGCCGTGATGAGGGCCGCGACGATGAAAGGCGTGGTGCCGCCGAAGATGGCCACCGCGAAGTTGTACGCGATGCCCATGGCGCCGTACCGGCTGGCCGTCGGGAACTGCGCCGGCAGGGCCGAGGCGAGGTTGGCCACGTAGAACGTCACCGGGAACGCGATCAGGCTAAGGCCCAGCAGGGTGGACCAGACTGCACCGACGCCGATCAGCAGGAACGCCGGGGCGGCCAGGACCACGGTGCTTAGGGCACCGATCCACAGCACGGGGCGGCGGCCGATCCGGTCCGACAACTTGCCGGTCAGCGGAATGCAGAGGCTCATGACGACCAGTACGGGGATGGTCAGCAGCGTGCCGTGCAGTTCGTCGTAGCCCTTGGACTCAGTCAGGTACGTCGGCATGTACGAGGTGAGGGCGTAGCCGGCGGTGTTCGCGGCCGCTACGAGCACCATCGCAACGATGATCGAGCGCCAGTAGGCCTTCACGATGCCGACCGGACCCTTCGAAGCGGCGGCGTCCGAGGCGGCTGCATCCTTGGCGAGGTTCTCCTGGGCATCCAGCGTGGCCTGGAACTGCGGCGACTCCTCGATCCTGCTCCGGAAGTAGACGGCGATCAGGCCGAGCGGGCCGGCAACGAGGAACGGGATGCGCCAGCCCCACTGCTCCATGGTGTCCTGTCCGAGGGTCAGCTGCAGCACGGAGACCAGGGCTGCGCCGAGGGCAAAGCCGAGGTAGCTTCCCATGTCCAGGAAGCTGGCGAAGAAACCGCGGCGCTTGTCCGGTGCGTACTCGCTGACGAACGTCGTCGCACCGGCATACTCACCGCCGGTGGAGAAGCCCTGGATGACCTTGAACAGGACCAGGAGGATCGCGGCCCAGATGCCGATCTGGGCGTAGCCGGGCAGGAGGCCGACGGCGAAGGTGCTGGCCGCCATGATCATCAGTGTCGCGGCCAGAACCTTCTGGCGGCCGACCTTGTCGCCAAGCCAGCCGAATACGACTCCGCCGAGGGGACGGGCGATGAAGGTGGCGGCGAAGGTGCCCAGCAGGAACAGTGTCTGGACGGACTTGTCCGCTTCCGGCAGGAACACCGGGCCCATGGTGGAGATCAGGTAGCCGAACACCCCGACGTCGTACCACTCCATGGTGTTTCCGACGATGGTGCCGCCGAGTGCTTTCTTGAGCATCGGCTGGTCAACGACGTTTACGTCCGACTCTTTGAGCCGACGTCGCCGCAGCTTTGGTTTTCTCACACCCTTGGGTGCCACTTGGTTGGTTCCGCCGGCGTTCATAACGCCTGCTGAAGAGTCGGTCGTGCTTCGGTCTGTGGGCATTTGGAAGGCTCCTGGGGAGGTCATTTGCTTGCGACTTGTAGCTGCCCCGCTCCGGGCAGGGTTTCAATTTTACGGGATATCCATGGATTTTCCGATCTGCGTGCCGTATGATCCGCTGATTCGGACCCGGATCGCGCCCGGAAGCCGGAGTGCTTTTCCCTGATTTCACCGCGCCATTGCTAGGAACCGGTCTGGTCCGCGATCCACTGCCTAAAATTTTGCCGGGAGTCGCTGCGGGGCCCGGTTTTGAGCCCCGAATTTTGAAGATTCCTCCTCCCCGGGTGCCCGGCAGGTGCGCTCCTGAAGCTAGGAAACCGGGGGTACCAAGGACTCCGTAAAGCGCTTAGGGTGAAGTTATCTTCAGTGCTGATGACAGCCCACCCAAAGCGCCAACTCAAGGAGTGCAGTCAATGACCGGCAAAGACACCGAAAAGACCGGCCCCAGCGCGAAAGGGGACCCCGGCAGCGCGCAAGCAGGCGGCGGGCAAGAAGGAGATGCCGCGGCCGACCCGAAGGGCATCAAGTCCCGGCTGACGGACGCGCAGAAGGAAATGCTGGCCAGCAAGTCCCGGGGCGGGACCAGCACGCAGAGCGTTGGGCGCAACCACAAACCCACGCACACGAGCGGCAAGCAGGGGCCCGCCGAGAAGAAGGTTCGCTGGTAGTTCGCTGGCAGGGATCCGTCCTCGTCCGCGGAGGCAGATGAGCACTCCACTCCCGCCAGCACGTACTTTGCAACAACGCTGCAGCGGAAAGGAAGAGAAATGGCAGAACATCGCTTCGGAGGCGAGATCGAGCCTGAGGTGGCAAGTCATCTGATGGGGTCCATGGGCGACGCGCCGGGCCCGGAACCCAAGCGCCCCGCACCGCCCACGGCTTCCGGAGGAACGCAGTGGCCGGACGGCAGCGGAAAGCGGCGGCACCCCAAGGACAACGACGCCGCACGGGGCCGGGCGGGCCAGGAGGCTGCCGCGGCGGCAGTGCACCGGACAGCGCGGCCGGACGTTCGGCACTCCTCTTAAGGCCCGCTCCGGGCCCCAGCCGGAACAGGTCAGTGCAGGCCCCAGCCGGAACAGGTCAGCCCGGGACCCGGCCGGAACAGGTCAGCCCGGAACCCGGCATGCACGGGTTCCTGGCTTTCCTTATCCGGTGCTTCCCATGGTCGCGGCTCAGCCCTGCTCCAGCACCACGTCCGCCGGTTTCTTGTCCAGCCGCCAGCCGCGCCAGACTGGGTGCCGGAGTTTCCCGCTGCCGGTCCATTCCCCGTAGGTGACCTCGCCGACGAGCTTGGCGCTTACCCAATGGGCATCAGAGGCATCGGGGGCCGGCACCTCCTCGAACGGCGAAGTCTTCCTGGGAAGGGCATCGAGCTGCTGCCGCAACTCGTCGAGCTCCCGCGTGCTGAAGCCGCTGCCCACCCGTCCGACGTACCGGAGCTTCGCGCCGTCGGGGATGCCGATCAGCAGCGAGCCTACGGACTGGCTGCGGCCGCCCTTCCCGGGCCGCCACCCGCCGACCACCACTTCCTGGGTGCGTTCGAACTTGAGCTTGAGCCAGGACCGGCTGCGCTGGCCGACATACCGGCCGTCCGTGCGCTTGGCCATTACCCCCTCAAGTCCCAGTTCCTGGGCGCTTTCCAGGATGTGGGTGATGTCCCCTTCGATCACCGCGGAGAGCTCCACCGGGCAGGCGGAAGGCTCGAAAAAGGCCTCCAGCCGGTGACGGCGCTCAACCAGCGGCAGGGGCCGGAGGTCCTGGCCTTCCTCAGCCAGCAGGTCGAACAACATCAGCCGCACCGGGATGGACGGCCGGACCCTCGCCACGTCCGCGGGTCTGGTCAGCTTCATCCGCCCCTGCAGCAGGCCGAAATCTGGCCGCCCGGAGGACCCGACGGCGATCACCTCGCCGTCGGCGATGAATTCCTGTGCCGGCCAGCAGGAGCGGTCGGTCAGTTCGGGGTACGTCGCCGTCACGTCGTTTCCGTTGCGGCTGAAAAGGCGGATTTTGTCCGCGTCCGCCACCACCAGGGTCCGCACGCCGTCCCACTTGAGTTCGAACTGCCAGGCCTTGCCCGAAAGGTCCGAGGTGGTGCCCGAACTGGCCAACATCGGTGTGAAGTCCAGGAAGTCCGGAGCGGCGGACAGGGCCGGCGGGGCGTCCGAGGCGGCCGCCGGGGCCGCACGGGCCGTCGGCGGGGGAGGGGCCGCCGGCGCGTTCCCGGCGTCGGCCGCGTCTTCCGGCGCCATGCCGTTTTCGGTGCCTTCCTCCGGAACCGGAGCCGGGTGCCCTTTTTTCGCGCCGGCGGGGTCCATCAGATGGATGAGCCACTGGTCATCCCCCTGGCCGGTATGGATCAGGGCGAACCGGCGGGGCCCGCCGAGGCCGCCGTCGTCCTGGCCCGTCAGGGTGGCGATGACCTCCTTGCCGGCCACCCACTTCTCAACCTCGTAGTGCCCGCGGTCCCAGATGCTCATCGTCCCGGCACCGTACTGGCCCTTGGGAATGGTGCCCTCGAAGTCCAGGTAGTCCATCGGATGGTCCTCGGTCTGGACAGCGAGGTGGTTCTTTGCCTTGGAGGTGGGAACGCCCTTCGGAAGGGCCCAGGACACGAGGACGCCGTCGCGCTCCAGCCGGAGGTCGTAGTGCAGCCGGCTGGCGTGGTGCTCCTGGATGACGAACGACTCCCGGCGGGTGCCGGCGGCGGCCTCCGCGCGGTGCTGGTCCGCCGTAAACGGCTCCGGTGTGGCGGCTGCGTCCCGCTTGGTGCGGTACTTCTCCAGGCGCGGGTCCGCGTGGCCGCCGTCGAGGTTGCTGTCCTGCGAACGCCGGCCGGACCCGCCCGGAGCCTTGGCGCCCGAGGCCTTGGCGCCCGCCCCGTCGGCTCCTGAGACGGCGGCGAACGGATCCTCTCCGGCCTGCACGCGGTCCAGGACCTCCCGGTAGTCCAGCTGCTGCAGGGTGTCGGAGCCGAGCTCGTCCCAGGTGCGGGGTGCCGCCACCGTGGGGTGCAGCCGGGCCGCGCAGCGAGTACGGGACGATGGTGGTCTTCGCGGCGTTGTTCTGGCTCCAGTCCACCAGGACTTTGCCGGTGCGGAGGGTCTTTTTCATATCGCTGACGGCAAGCTCCGGATGGTCTGCCTCCAGTGCACGAGCCAGCTCATGGGCGAACTCGGAGATCTGGTCCGAGCTCTGTGAGCCGTCGAGGGACGCGTAGAGGTGGATTCCCTTGCTCCCGCTGGTCACCGGAACGGGGTCCAGGCCCACATCCTGCAAAATGGTCCGGGCCAGCAGCGCGACTTCCACGCATTCCGGCAGTCCTGCACCCTCCCCGGGGTCCAGGTCCAGCACCAGCCTGTCCGGTGCCATGGCGTCGCCGTGCGGGTCCACGCGCCACTGTGGCACGTGGATCTCAAGCGAGCTGATCTGCGCCATCCAGGTCAGGGTGGCCGGATCGTTGACCAGCGGATACTGGATGGTGCGGTCCTTATGCGTAATCGACGCCCGCGGAATCCAGCCCGGCGTCGAATGGTCCAGGTTCTTCTGGAAGAACATCTCGCCCGGGGCTCCCGCCGTTCCGACGCCGTGCACCCAGCGTTTCCGGGTGGCCGGCCGGTTGACTGCGGCCGGGATCAGCACCGGCGCGACGGCGGCGTAGTAGGCAAGGACGTCCGCTTTGGTGGTGCCGGTCTCCGGATACATCACCTTGTCCAGGTTCGTCACCACGAGCTCGCGGCCGTCCACGCGGACCCTTTCCCGGCTCTTAGCGGGTGTCCTTTCAGGCATAAGACTTCTCCTTCGTGCAACTGTGATGTTGACTTGACCCATGAGAGCCATCTGGAAAGGCGCGATAGCGTTTGGGCTGGTGAACGTGCCGGTCAAGGTCTACACCGCTACCGAGGACCACGACATCAGCCTGCATCAGGTCCACAACGCCGACGGCGGCCGGATCCGCTACCAGCGCCGCTGCGAGGTGTGCAGCAAGATCGTGGACTACGAGGACATCGACAAGGCCTACGAGGACGAGGGCCGGACGGTGGTGCTGAGCCGCGAGGAGCTCAAGGCGATTCCCGCCGAGAACAGCCACGAGATCGACGTCGTGCAGTTCGTTCCCGCGGAGCAGCTGGACCCGATCATGTTCGAGAAGAGCTACTACCTTGAACCGGACTCCAAGTCGCCCAAGGCGTACGTGCTGCTGCGCCGCGCCCTGGAGGACACGGACCGGGTGGCGATCGTCCAGTTCGCGCTGCGCGACAAGACACGGCTTGGGGCGCTGCGGATCCGCGGCGACGTGCTGATGCTGCAGGCGCTCCTGTGGGCGGACGAGGTGCGCGAGGGGAACTTCCCGGCGCTGGAGACTTCCGTCAAGATCTCCGCCCAGGAGCGGGAGATGTCCGCAGCGCTCGTGGACTCGATGGCCGCGGACTTCGACCCCGAGCAGTTCACGGACGAGTACCAGCTCCAGTTGCGCCAGCTCATCGACGCCAAACTCGAAAAGGGCGAGTCCCTGGACACCGACGAAACCTTCGGGACCCCTGCCGCTGAAGCCGGCAGCGGCGACGTGATCGACCTGATGGAAGCGCTCAAACGGAGCCTCGAGAAGAAGCGGGGCCCCAGCGCGGGCGGGGCCGGGGATTCCGACGACGAACCCGCCGAAAAGCCCGCATCGAAGCCCGCCGCCAAAGCCTCGCCGGCCAAAACAACCGCGAAGACAACTGCTAAGGCAACCACCAAGGCCGCGGCCAAGCCGGCTGCCGAGGCTGCTCCGAAGACGGCCACGAAAACCGCCGCCAAGTCCCCCCGGACCACTGCCAAGGCCGGCACGGCGAAAGCCGCGCCCAAGGCTGCCGAGAAGGCCGCGCGCAAGGAGGCGTGAGTTCGGCCTGCGGCTCGGCATGGCGGTGGCCATTCTCCTTCAGACGGGTCGTTCAGACGGGGCATTCAGGTGGGGCGCATTCCTGCCGCGGCCCTGGTCGGGGCCGCGGATTCCAAACTATCCGCGCCGCTTGGCCGGCACAAGCAGGCCGGGATGGCAGGGAACATCGCGGAACTGGGCTAAACCCTGCGGCGCCACCGTGGCGGAACCGGCCCGATAGCCCTTTAACGGCTTCCGGCCGCCGTTCCGCCACTGCCCCAACAGGGGGGGAGGGCGGCCCGGCGGCCGGAGGGATAGCCGTGTTAGACGGCGTCGTGGTCCGTCTCGAGGATCTGAACGAGCCGCTCGAGGGCCGCGTCAGCGCCCTCGCCTTCGGCACGCAACACCACGACCTCGCCGTGCGACGCACCCAGGCTCATCAGGGACAGGATGCTCGCGGCGTCCATTGCCTCATCCTCGGGTTCGCCCAGGCGGGCGATGGTGATGTCAAGGTTGTCGAACTCGCCCGCGGCCTCGGCGAAGATGGCGGCCGGACGGGCGTGCAGCCCTACGCGGCTGGCGATGGTGGCGTTACGTTCGGTCATTTCTGCTCCTTGGATATTGACTGGGAAATTCAGCTGCGTGTGTCAGCTTGGCAATGCTTGCCGGACCGCCTCAGACGGATACGGGAACCGGTTCAACCGTATCAACGGTCTTCTTGGCTGCCCAGCGCTTAAGGGCGACCACAGCCAGGGCGCTGACGATTGTCCCGGCGAGGATGCTGACAACGAACATCACCAGGTTGCCGATGGCGAAGAACACGAAGATGCCGCCGTGCGGTGCCTGCGAGGTGACGCCGGTGCCCATGCAGAGAGCCCCGGTGAGGGCGCCGCCCACCATGCTGGCAGGGATGACGCGCAGCGGGTCGGCCGCGGCGAACGGGATGGCACCTTCGGAGATGAACGACGCGCCCAGCAGCCAGGCGGCCTTGCCGTTTTCACGCTCGGCCAGGCTGAAGAGCTTCTTATCCAGGACGGTGGCCAGGGCCATCGCCAGTGGCGGCACCATGCCGGCCGCCATCACGGTTGCCATGATCTGCCACGGTGCCTGGTTGGTGGCACTGCCGGCGCCGAGACCTGCGACGGCAAAGGCGTAAGCGACCTTGTTGACCGGTCCGCCGAGGTCGAAGCACATCATGAGGCCCAGGATGATGCCCAGCACGACCGCCGAAGCGCCGGACATGCCGGAGAGCCAAGTGTTCAAGCCCAAGGTGATGGCTGCAATAGGTCCGCCGAGGAACAGGAACATGGCACCTGAAGCGATGATGGAGGCCAGCAGCGGGATGATCACCACAGGCATCAGGCCGCGGAGCCAGCGGGGTACCGACCACGTCCCGATCACGTGAGCGATGTAGCCTGCGAGCAGGCCGCCGACGATGCCGCCGAGGAATCCGGCGCCCATGAAACCCGATACCGCACCGGCAACGAAGCCTGGTGCAATGCCCGGACGGTCAGCGATCGCGTAGGCGATGTAGCCTGCCAGGGCTGGAACCAGGAAACTCATCGACAGGGCGCCGATCTTGAAGAACACGGTACCCAGGTAGAGGGCCAGGTTGCCATCGGGAAGGTTGAGCAGCGTGTTGTTCGCCAGGATGTCGTTGGCTTTTGTGCCCAGGGCGATGTCGAAACCGGCCAGGAGGAAGCCCAGCGCGATCAGCAGGCCGCCACCGGCGACGAACGGGATCATGTAGCTCACGCCGGTGAGCAGGGCCTTCTTCAGCTTCTGGCCGATGTGCTCGCCCCGTTCCTCGGCTTCGTGTTCGGCTTGCTCCTCAGCCCCGAAGTGGGGGACGCGGTGGGCGCGGGGGTTGTCCGCCGCGGCGAGGGCCTCCTGGACCATCTTGTCCGGCTCGTCGATGCCGCGTTTCACCGGAGCGTTGATGACGGGCTTGCCGGCGAACCGTTCCTTGCCGCGGACGTCCACGTCCACGGCGAAGATCACGGCATCAGCGGCCGCAATGACCGCGGGATCGAGCGGCTTGGCGCCGGACGAACCCTGGGTCTCGACCTGGAGGTCTACTCCGGCTTCCCTTGCCGCAGCCACCAGCGAGTCGGCTGCCATGTAGGTGTGCGCGATGCCGGTGGGGCAGGCGGTAACGGCAACGAGGCGCTTGGGACCGCCGGACCTGCCGGCGCCTGCGCCTTTGCCGTCCGGGCTGACAGCCACGGCGGCGGCCGCCGGAGCCGCGGCTGCGTGGGCAGCGGGCTTGTCGGCCAGCGCGCCCTCGACAAGTTCCACGACCTCGGCTTCCGACCCGGCGGCGCGCAGGCCGGCGGTGAAATCCTTTTTGATCAGGGACCGGGCAAGCCGGGACAGGAGCTTGAGGTGCTCCTGGTCGGCGCCTTCGGGGGCCGCAATGAAGAAGACCAGGTCTGCCGGGCCGTCCTTAGCGCCGAAATCGACCGGCTGGGACAGGCGTGCCATCACCAGCGTCGGTTCGGTGACCGCCGTCGAACGGCAGTGCGGGATGGCGATGCCGCCGGGAACGCCGGTGGAGGTCTTCTGCTCCCGGGCGAACGCGTCGGCAAAGAGTCCTTCGACCTCGGTGGCGCGCCCGTTGGCAGCAACTTTGCTGGCGAGGTGCCGGATCACGTCCTCGGGCGAGCCGCCCAAGTTCTGGTCGAGCTCGACCAGTTCGGTGGTAATGAGCTGGGACACTGTCAATCCTTCCGGAGGGCCGTGATGGTTACGGCATCAGGGGTGGTTTGGTGGACTGCCGGGACAGTGGAGCCCGGCAGGGAAGCGGCAGCGGCACCGTGGGCCACAGCCTGACGCAGACAATCGACCGGGGCGTCGCCCTGGCTGGAAGCGAGCAGGTAGCCGGCAAGCGACGAATCGCCGGCGCCGACCGTACTGACCGCCGAAACCGGCGGATGCGTGGCGAGCCACGCGCCGTCGGCCGTCACAAGCACCGCGCCCTTGGAACCGAGGGTGGCGAGCACGGCGCCCACTCCGGAACTCACGACGGCGGCGGCGGCCAGGGCGGCAGCCTCCGGGTCCGCTTCAAGTTCCTCGGCGGTCTTGTGCGTGGCGAATCCGGCTGCGGCTGCCAGTTCCACCAGTTCCTCGGCGTTGGGTTTCAACAGATCGGGCTTTCCGGCGGCGTCGCCGGATACTGCGGCGGCCAGCGGACCGCCGGAGGAGTCGACGGCGATGAGCGGGGCATCGGTCCCGTCATGGATGGACCGCAGCCGCCGGGTGACGGTGGCGTAGAAGTCGACCGGGACTCCTGGTGGGAGCGAGCCGGCCAGCACAACCCAGCTGGCGCCGCGCGAGTGGTCCAGGAGCAGCCCGATCAGGGCCTCCTGCTGGTCCTCGCTGAGCACGGGGCCGGGTTCATTGATTTTCGTCGTCACGCCGCCGGGTTCGGTGAGCGCCACATTGCTGCGCAGCGGCTCTCCGATGGGGAGGGCGCTGAACGGGACGTCGCCGTCCCGCAGCCCCGCAAGGACCGGATCGGCCTCTGCCCCGGGCAGCACCGCGATGGTCTTCAGCCCGGAGGCGACCAGGGCGCGGGAGACGTTGACTCCCTTGCCTCCGGATTCCTGCCGGACGGAGAGGGCCCGCTGGACCTCGCCGCGGAGCAGGGGGCCCGGCAGGGCGACCGTGCGGTCCAGGCTCGGGTTGGCGGTCAGGGTGACAATCATGCGACCACCACCTCGACGCCGGCTTCGGCAAGCGCGTCGGCGAGGGCCTGGCTTGGTTTCGTGTCAGTGATCAAGGTGTCCAGATCTTTCAACGAGGCGAACTGGACGAGGGTTTCCGCGTCCAGCTTGGAGGAATCAGCCAGCACCACTATGCGGCGCGCTGATTGGACGAAGGCAGCCTTGACAGCGGCTTCTTCAGGGTCGGGAGTGCTCAGCCCGAAGGCTGCGTGGATGCCGTTGGTGCCAAGGAAAGCAATGTCCGGGCGGATCCGGCGGGCCGCCTCGACGGTGGACTGGCCGACGGCAGCCTGCGTGAGTCCGCGGACCTTCCCGCCGAGCAGGTGGAGGGCGATGCCGGGCTCGCCGGACAGCTTTGCCGCGATGGGCAACGCGTGGGTGATGACGACGAGTTCGGTACCCGCTGCGGGTGCGCCGGCGGCTGCTGTGCGCGCGGCAGCGGTGCGGGAGGCAAGGAGCTCCGCGAGGGCCTCGGTGCTGGATCCGGCGTCGAGCAGGACACTGCCGGAGTGGTCCTGGGGGATCAGCGTGAGGGCGGCCTCGGCAATGCGGGTCTTTTCCGGCTGGCGGAGGACTGTCCGCTCGAGGATGCTTTCCTCCGTGGTGCTCAAACGGTCCGGGGACACAGCGCCGCCGTGGACCCGGCGGACGCTCCCGGACGCTTCCAGGGCGGCCAGGTCGCGGCGGATGGTCTCGGTGGTGATGCTGAAGCGCTCGGCGAGGTCGGTGACGCTGGCGCGGCCGCGGGCAGAGACGAGCCCGACAATCAGTTGTTGGCGTTCTTCGGCGAACACTGGCCCTCCCTTGCGTCATTGTCGGGAACGGCGCTGCTCCCGTCCGCTTCCGTGACACCCATCACACGAAGTGGAATTGGTTGACTTTATCTTTGTTCATGTTGCTTTGTCAATGGAAACCAACACGAACGCAGAAGCCGGGTTGCTGCGGCGGGGGACATGCTCATTCTTTGCTTGCGGTTGGCGGGCGGGGCGCGGGCATGCCCAAGCTTCGGGACGGGCACGGAGCATGTCCATTGGCGGGAGCTCGGGGCACGCGACATGTCCAGTCCTTGGCTCGAAGAATGGGCAGATTGGGCATATGTCCGTGGGCCGGAGCAAACGCGGAGCATGTCCATTCGTCAGGGCTGCCTGTGAGGGACATGCCCATCCGTCGGGGGCTGTCCGCGTGGGACATGCCCAGTCCTCGTGAAGGACACGAGACCCGCTCAAGCTTCGGAACGAGCACGGGACATGCCCATTGGCGGGAGCTGGATGCACGCGACATGTCCAGTCCTTGGCTTGAAGAATGGGCAGATTGGGCATATGTCCGTGGGCCGGAGCAAACGCGGAGCATGTCCATTCGTCAGGGCTGCCTGTGAGGGACATGCCCATCCGTCAGGGCTGCCCGCGTGGGACATGCCCATCCGTCAGGGCTGCCTGTGAGGGACATGCCCATCCGTCAGGGCTGCCCGCGTGGGACATGCCCATCCGTCAGGGCTGCCCGCGTGGGACATGCCCAGTCCCCGTGAAGGACACGAGGCCCGCTCAAGCTTCGAAACGAGCACGGGACATGCCCATTGGCGAGAGCTGGGTGCACGCGACATGTCCAGTCCTTGGCTCACAGAATGGGCAGATTGGGCATATGTCCTTCGGTCCAAGCAGACGCGGAACATGTCCATCCGTCAGGGCTCCCTGCGCGGGACCTGCCCAAGCTTCGGAATGAACACGGGACATGCTCAATTTTTGGCTCGAAAAATAGGCAGGTGGGGGAGTGGTTCGCGGGGCAGGGCCGCGCCGAATGACCGAGGTCCCGCCCGGCACCGGCATTGTTGGTCCGGCGTGGGAGGCCGACGGCGGGCCTAAAGTCCGGCGTCGCGGCTTTCGGCGCGCGTGATGGTCTCGCCCGTGTTCGGGTCGACGACGGAGCGCGTTTCACTGATCCGGCGGCTGCGGCCGGGGGAGGCGAGGACCAGGGAAGCGATGAGCCCGATCACGCCGACCGCCATCAGGATGTACCCGACCATGGCCTGGTCGACATTTGGGATCAGACCGGGAGCGACGGCCCAAGCGAGAATGGCACCGACGGCGATCAGGAAGATGGAGGAACCGATTCTCATGACTTGCTCCTTATTGTCCGGGGACGGATAGGTATTGCTAAGTCTGCTCTCAAGCGCCACGGTACATCGCGGTACCTGTTGATACAACGAATTGGCCCGGCAAGTGCCGCGCCGGTTCCGGGTCGGGTCCGCCAGGCTGGCGCGTACGCTTAAGGGGTTCGGCGTCAACCCTTTGCCGCACGCGCGTCAGCGCGGTCCGCGAATCCACGGCGGCCCGTGCGCCACGGCAGGCCCAAGCGGTCTCGCGGCCGGCGCGCCGTGGCGGGCCCGCACGGGCTGACGGCTCTCGCAGAAACCTCACAGAAGCACGGTTAGCTATGTCCCACGTTTCCCCCAGAGTCGTTGTCACCGGGCTGGGCGCGGTGACTCCCGTTGGCGGCACTGCAGCCGAAACCTGGGACGCCCTGTTGGCAGGCCGCTCCGGAATAGCCGCCCTCGACGAGGACTGGGCCCAGGGGCTCCCGGTCCGGCTGGCCGGACAGGTCACCACGGACCTGGCGGCGCTGCTCTCAATTCGCGAATACAAGAGGATGGACCGCTGCGGCCAACTGGCGCTGGTCGCGGCCCGGGAGGCCTGGGCCCAGGCCGGCCGCCCGGCCGCCGACCCCGAGCGGCTCGCCGTCGTGATCGGATCCGGTTACGGCGGCCTGGACACCACCTTGGAGCAGGCCCGGACGCTCGATGCCAGCGGCCCCCGACGGGTGTCCCCGCATACCCTGACCCGCCTCATGACGAACGCGGCGTCCGCCTGGGTGTCCATCGAGGTCGGGGCCAAAGGCGGCGCCCGGACGCCGGTCAGCGCCTGCGCTTCCGGGGCCGAAGCCATCTCCCAGGGGGCGGACATGATCCGGGCAGGCGACGCGGATGTGGTGATCACCGGTGGTGTGGACTCCTGCATCAACGGCCTGACCATCAGCGGCTTCGCCCAGATCAGGGCCCTGTCCACCCGCAACGACGACGTGCAGTCCGCGTCCCGGCCCTTCGACCGCGACCGGGACGGCTTCGTGCTGGCCGAAGGAGCCGCGGTGCTGGTGCTCGAACGCGAAGACCACGCGCGCGCCCGCGGTGCGGCCATCCTCGGCGTGGTCGCCGGAACTGCGGTGACTTCCGACGCCGCCGACATCGTCGCCGCAGATCCCGCCATGCAGCGCCGGGTGATGGAAAAAGCCCTTGCGGCAGCAGGCGTGGCCCCGCAGGACATCGGACTCGTCCACGCCCATGCGACGTCGACGCCGGTGGGGGACCGACTGGAGGCGGAAGCCATCGGGGCCGTCCTCGGAAGCGACGTGCCGGTCACCTCCACGAAGGCCCTTACCGGACACCTCCTCGGCGGGGCCGGGGCGCTCGGCGCCGTCGTTCTGGTCGAGGCACTGCGCACCGGAGCGTTTCCGGGCACCCGCAATTTCGAAGCGCCGGGCGAAGGCGTGGACCTCAACATCGTCCAGAAGACTGTTTCGGGCCTGTCCGCGACGGCGGGCATCACCAACGCCTTCGGCTTCGGCGGCCACAGCGCCGCGCTGGTGATCACCGGAAGCTAGGCTGGCCCCATGGAGACAGTCGTCTGGTCCAAACCGGAACACGAACGCGACGGAACGCCGCTGCTTGTCATGATGCACGGGTACGGCACTGACGAGTCGCGGATGGTGAGCCTTTTTGACGGCCTGCCGTCCGCCTTCAGCTGCGCCGCGCTTCGGGGCCCGAAGGTGATCGGGGACCACTACGGCTGGTTCCTCTTGGATTACTTCCTGACCCACGACTTTGCCGACGTCGTCTCCTCCACCAACACCGTCTTCAACTGGATCGAGTCCGTTAAGGACCGGCACAGCAGCGTGAGCCTGCTGGGCTATTCGCAGGGGATGGCCATGGCGAGCACCCTGCTGCGGCTGCGGCCGGACCAGTTCCGGGCCACGGTGGGGCTCTCTGGCTTCGTCCTGGAAAACGAACTCCTGGCCATGAGCGAGTCCTTCGAGACGCGCCCGCCGTTCTTCTGGGGCCGGGACAAAGACGACCTCGTGATCAACGGCGCCGCGACGGAGCATACGGAACAGTGGCTCCACGAGCACACGCAGCTCACAGCACGCACCTACCCGGGCATGGGGCACCGGATCTCGAGGGAGGAACTCGTGGATGTCAGCGCCTTCCTTCGCCATTACGTCTTGCGCCCGGTAACTGCAGGGCTGGGATAGTTTCCGCCGGCTGGCCGGCAGGAGAGGTCCCGGGGGGCTTAGTGGGAGGACCGCCGGGTTTATCCAGTTGCAGGCTAAATATGTAAACGCTTACACTCGAGTGCGGCCATGATCACGGCCATCAGACCCGCGGAAGAAAGGGCCGAGCCCGTGCTGCAGGCGTAAACGCCGCCTGCCGCGCCGCTATAAGGGACTGCCCCGGCAGCACACCAGGGAGCGTTCGCCGCTTACCTGCTGCCTGACCAGTTTCCTTCGTAAGACCCCCGCCGCCGGCGCTGATGCCGGCAAGCCCGCCGCCTGTCGGCCGGCTAATCCTGAAGAGTTACCGCCTTCCGTGTGCCTCCGCGCGGCGCGGCCCCGACTTACGCCCAGGTCTGAAAGGACTTTGCACTCATGACTGAGCTTTCCACCGGCACCGCCCCGGCCGACGCGATCGACGGCGCGGCCGCCATCCTCTTTGACCTCGACGGCGTGCTGACGCCCACGGCGATCGTGCACGAGCACGCCTGGCAGGATCTCTTCGACGGTTTCCTCAAGTCCTTCCCTGAGGCACCCGGATACCGCGAAAGCGACTACTTCGACCATATCGACGGCAAGCCCCGCTTCGACGGCGTCCGGGACTTCCTGGCTTCCCGCACACATCGTTCTGCCCGAAGGACCGCTGGATGACGATCCCGCGCACGACACAATCCACGGACTGGGCAACCGCAAAAACAAGGTCTTCAACGACATCGTGGCCGCGGGCGGCGTCGAACCCTATGCGGGCTCGGTACGCTTCATCGCCGCCGTGCAGGCCCGCGGCCTGAAGCTCGCCGTCGTGTCCTCGTCGCGCAACGCCCCTGCCGTGCTCAAGGCGGCGGGATTGTCAGGCCACTTCCCTGTGGTGGTGGACGGCGTCGTCGCCGGGGCGGAAGGCCTGCCGGGCAAGCCTAGCCCTGCCACCTACGAATACGCCGCCCGGCTGCTGGGTCTGCCCAGCGAGGAGTGCGTCGTCGTGGAAGATGCCGTTTCCGGCGTCCAGGCCGGAAGTGCGGGCAGCTTCCATTCGGTGATCGGCGTGGACCGGGGAGCCGGCCGGGAGACACTGCTGGCCGCCGGCGCCACCCTCGTGGTCAGCGACCTCGACGAACTCGTCGAGCCGACGCACGCCTAGCACGCCCAGCACGGCACCCGGCCCACCCCGGCCCTGGCCACTCACCCGGCCCAGCGCCCCGCACCGCCCGCAGCACTTTCACCGCCCCGCTTGAACCGCCTCAAAAGGAAACCCACCATCATGGCCCTCATCACCTCGGACCGCGCCAGGTTCCCCAACAACCCCTGGCAGCTCGTGGAGACCGTTCACGTGCCCGGCAACGCCGGCACGCTGGAGACCCTGTTCAGTCTCGGCAACGGCCACCTGGGCATCCGCGGCGCGCACTGGGCTGCGGCGGACAGCGAGCTGCCGGGCAGCTTCATCAACGGGTTCCATGAGACCTGGGACATCAAGCATGCGGAAAACGCCTACGGCTTTGCGCGCACCGGCCAGCGCATCCTGTACGTTCCCGACGCCAACAACTTCACAGTGATCATCGACGGCGAAACCCTGAGCTTGGCGGAATCCACGGTCCTGGACTACCGCCGCAGCCTCGATTTCGCCACCGGCGTGTACGAGTGCCGGGTCGTCTGGCAGTGCCGCTCGGGCGCCACCGTGACCACCACGGAACGCCGTGCTGTGGGCTATGCATCCCGCGGCGCACTCGGCATCTCCCTCGAGCTCGCTGCGGACCGGGACATCTCCGCGGACGTCACCTCGTCCGTCATCAACCGCCAGGACCAGCCGGTGGAGGACCAGTCGGCGCACGACCCGCGCCGGTCCGGCCGGCACGCCGGGCGGGTCCTCCTGCCGGTCCGTCTCGACGGCGGCGACGGTTCCTTGCGTCTGTCGTGGGAAACTGCGGAATCGAAACAGCGGATCGGCCTGGCTGTGGACCACTGGACATCTGCGGAGGTCCAACCTTTCGACACCCAGGTACACGAGGACGACAGCAGCGTCCGCTACGTCCTGGCCGTTGGTGCGGACCAGCCCTTCGTGCTGGAGAAAAGCGTCAGCTACGCGGTCGGGCAATCAGTCGAGGACTTGACGGACGCCGCTGAAGCCGCCCTGAGGCCCGTCAGCGAGATCTTTGCCGAAAGCGCCGCCCACTACCGGGACTACTGGACCACGAGCGACATCGAGGTGGCCGGGCAGCCCGAGCTGCAGCAGGCGGTCCGCTGGAACCTCTTCCAGCTTGCCCAGGCCACTGCACGTGCGGATGTCGCCGGCATCCCGGCGAAGGGGGTCAGTGGCTCCGGCTACGAGGGCCACTACTTCTGGGACCAGGAAGTCTACCTGCTGCCCTACCTGACCTACACCAACCCGGCGAACGCGCGCCAGGTCCTTGAATTCCGCCACGCGATGCTGCCCGAGGCCAAGGTCCGCGCCAAGGAGCTGAGCGTCGATGGAGCCCTCTTTCCCTGGCGGACCATCAACGGGCTCGAAGCCAGTGCCTACTATGCCGCCGGCACGGCCCAGTTCCACATTGCCGCGGCGATCGCCTTCGCAACCAACCGGTACAACTGGGCCAGCGGTGACACGGAGTTCCAGGAATCCCTCGGCTCCGACCTGTTGATCGAGACCGCCCGGATGTGGGTATCGCTGGGCTTCTTCGGCAAGGACGGGCAGTTCCACATCCACGGCGTCACCGGACCGGACGAGTACACCGCCGTCGTCAACGACAACCTGTATACCAACGTGATGGCGCGCTTCAACCTGCGGGCCGCCGCGGCGCTGGACCACCCGGAGATCGACGACGCCGAACGCCAGCTCTGGGAGCAGGCCGCCAACCGCATGCAGCTGCCTTTCGACGAGGACCTGCAGGTGCACTCACAGGACAACGACTTCATGACCCTGGAGCCGTGGGACTGGAACATGCCGCGGTCCAAGTACCCGCTGCTGCTGAACTTCCACCCGTTGGTGATCTACCGGCACCAGGTCCTCAAGCAGGCAGACACAGTGCTCGCCATGTTCCTGCAGTGGCAGGAATTTACGGCCGAGGAAAAGCGCCGCGCTTTCGATTTCTACGATCCGATCACCACCGGCGACTCCACCCTGTCCGCCTGCGTTCAAGGCATCATGGCGGCCGAGGTCGGTTATGGCGAGGCCGCGCTTGACCACTTCACGCACGCCCTGTTCATCGACCTCGACGACACCCACGGCAACACGATCGACGGCGTCCACATCGCCTCCAGCGGCGGCGTGTGGAGCTCGCTGGTCAGCGGCTTCGCCGGGCTCCGGGATCAAGGCGTTGTGCCCTATTTCGACCCGCGGCTCCCTGCCGGATGGGACGGGCTGTCCTTCCACCTGAAGATCCGGGGCAGGCTGCTGCATGTGGACCTGGAACAGGGATTCATCAACCTGACGGTCCTGGAGGGCGGCCCGCTGGAGGTCGAGGTGCGCGGCGAACTGCTGACGGTGGACGGAGAAACACTCCGGGTGACCCTGGCGCCTGTCGCCGCGCCTGAGCCTACGGTCTTTCCCAGCGGTCCCACGACGGCGTCGATCCCGGTCGTTCGCGCCAATTCCTGAGGCTCCGTCAGCTTCCGACGCCCTAGCTCCGGAGGCCTTTGCCCCCGGCAGGCTCCCTCAATTCCCGACGAGGTCCGTCCCGGTTTTCGTGCTTGGCTCCAGCGGATTGGCGAGCTCGTCGCGGGGCATCCGCGCAACGATCATCGCCACGGCAGCCATGAGCGGGCACACCGCGCCTGCGACGAGGAAGATGAGCCACACCGGGACCACCCCGGCGGCGGGACCGGCCAAAGCCATGGAGACCGGCATGAGGGCCAGGGACACGAAGAAGTCCAGGCTGGAAACCCGGCCGAGCAGGTGCGGCGGGACCCGGCGCTGGAGCAGCGTTCCCCAGATGACCATGCCCACGCCGCCGGTGGCGCCGAAGACGAACAAGGCTGCGGCCACGGCCCAGAAACTGTCCATGATCCCGACGGCAGCGACCGGCAGGGTGCCCGCGCCCCAGGAAACCATCATCACGCTCAGATAGCGGCGCGGCAGGGGGAAGGATGCAGTGGCGAGGGAAGCCACCGCGCCCCCGACGCCCATGACCGCGAGCAGGAAACCGAACATCCGCGAGTCGCCCTCCAGCTGGTCCCGGACCACGAACGGCATCAGCACTTCGATCGGCCCGATCAGGAACAGCACCGAAATGCAGGCCCACAGCAAGGTCCACAGCAACCAGGGCGTCCGGAGGGTGTAGCTCACGCCTTCACGGAGGTCGTGCAGCAGCGAGTTGGCGTGCACCCGGTCCGGCGCGGCGCCGTCGGAAGGCTCCTCGCACGGAACCGGATCCCGGGCCCCGGGCCGGAGGAAGTTCAGGATTGCGAAAGCCAGCAGGTGGCAGGCCGCCACGCCGGTCACCGCGTGCGACGGGGAAAGCGCCGCCACCAGGACGCCGGCAACGGCGGGCCCGGCCGCCTGCTGCAGGATCGGGCGCATGGTCCCTTCCATGCCATTGGCTGCCAGCAGGTCCTCGGGCGGGAGGATCCGGGGCAGGATGGCGGAGTAGGCCGGGAAGAAGAACGCGGCCCCGACGCCCAGCACGAACGCCCCGAGCGCCAGATGCCAGAGCTGCAGCCAGCCGAGCAGGGACAGGCCGCTGATGCTGGCGATGACGGCCAGGTTGGCCCCCTCGACGCCGATGATCAGGAGCCGCTGCGGGACCCGGTCCGCGGCAATGCCGCCGCCGAGCAGGAACACCACGAGTCCCACGCTGCCGGCCGTGGCCACGAGCGAAAGCTCCAGCGGCCCCCCGCCAAGGTGGAGCACCTGATAAACCATCGCCACGGCCCACATTCCGGAGCCGAAGATGGAGATGGCCAGCGCCGCGATCAGCACCCGGTACTCCCGGTGCGCGAAGGGGCGGAGGGCTCGCGGAGCGCGCATGTGCCCAGTCTAAGGGCCCGCCCGGCACTTTTCGCCGGGAAAGGCGGCGCCGGAACCTGCCCGCCCTGCCGGGTGCCGGCAGGGTCCGCCTCCGCGGCTGCTTTGGCCTAGTGTTAACGCGTGAGGGCAGCCGTCAGCTGCCAGCACCTACCGACAGTTCCGGTTCCGACGAGAGGCAACGATGGCCAAGCGCAGCAACCCGGCAATGAAGATGGCACAGAAGTCCGCGCACAAGGTGATGTTCGACGCCGAGGGCAACCCCAAGCCCGGCGTTCACAATGCGCTCCTGCGGGCGGTTGAGATCCAGCGGCCGCTGGTGCTGGCAAACCTCCGGCGGCTGCAGAAGCGGCATCCGCATGCCACGGCGGCGCAGCTCGCAGAAAAGCTGGAGCGTGATTATCTGCTGGCGGTCACCGGCGGCGGCGCACTCGTGGGCGGCACGGCCGTCATTCCCGGCGTCGGCACGGTGGCCGCACTGGGCCTGTCGGCGGCGGCCACCGTGGGGTTCCTGGAGGCCACCGCCGTGTTCGCGACGTCCCTTGCCGAACTGCACGGCGTGCAGATGGTGGACCCGGACAAAGCGAGCACCCTGGTCATGGCCATCATGCTCGGTGAGGAGGGCACGGCCCTTTTGGGGTCCCTCGGCGCGCAGTCCGCCGGGCAGGGCACGGGTCCCACGCAGGCGTGGGGCTCCATCTTCGCCCGCAGGGTCCCCATGGCCGGGTTCGGCTCGGTGCGTGAACGGATCCAGACGATGTTCCTCCGGAACCTCCTCAAGCGCCAGGGCACTGCCCTGCTGGGGCGGGCCCTGCCGTTCGGCATTGGCGCAGTGGTGGGTGGCGTGGGCAACCGCATGATGGGACTCGCCGTCATCGCCAACGCCAAGGAAGCCTTCGGGCCGATGCCGGACACCATCCCCGGCGAACTGCGGGGCATCGCGGACGCTGCCGGGCCGGATGCCCTCGGCAACCCCAACGGCGCCGGCACACGCAATGGCCCGCAGAACGGACTGGGCCCGGGGAACGACTCAGGGCCGGAAGGCGGCAGAACTTGGATCTGAACGCCGGCCTCGGGGCATCCTTCGGCACGTGGGCCATGGGCGATGACGCCGCGATGCTCCCGCTTGTCACGAGCGCCAGCGTGGCGTGCGGGGTACATGCCGGGGATCCGGTGACCATGCTGGACACGTGCCGCGCGGCCTACGAGCTCGATGTCCGCGTGGGTGCCCACATCGGATACCCGGACCTTCCCGGCTTCGGCCTCCGGTTCCTGGACATGTCCTTCGATGATCTCTTTGGCTCGGTGCTGTACCAGCTCGGCGCCCTGGACGGGGTGGCCCACGCCGTCGGCGCCTCCGTGGACTACGTCCAGATGCACGGAGCCCTCTACGACCGGACGGTGAACGACGCCGAGCACGCGTCCGCCGTGATCGCCGCCATCCAGGCCTACGACCCGGGCCTTCCCGTGCTTGGCTTTCCGGGTTCCGAACTGCTTGCTCTCGCGGCGGACGCCGGCCACCCCGTCTTCGCCGAAGCCTTCGCCGACCGCGGCTACCTGCCCGACGGTACCCTTGTGCCGCGCTCGCAGGAAGGCTCCGTGCTGTACGACGCCGGGCAGATCGCCGAACGGGCCGTCCGCCTCGCGGTGAAGGGCGAGATCGAAGCTGTTGACGGCACGGTGCTACGGCTGGAAGCGCAATCGCTGCGCCTGGGCGGGGAGGCCCCCGATTCCATCGCCACGGCCGGCGTGGTCCGTACGGCCCTGGAGCAGGCCGGCGTCGAGCTGGAAAGTTTCGCTTAGGGGCTCAGCCGAACAGCAGGTGCGCCACGGTGAAGATGGCGAGCCCGGCCAGGGCACCCACCACGGTGCCGTTGATCCGGATGAACTGCAGGTCCTTGCCGACCTGGAGCTCGATCTTCTGTGAGGTTTCCTCTCCGTCCCACCGCGCCACGGTATCGGTGATCACCGCGGCGATGTCCGAGCGGTAGGTCTTCACGAGGTAGCCTGCGGCGTCGCCGATCCACTTATTCACCTTGCCGGCGAGGTCGGAATCAACCACCAGCCGTGTGCCGAAGTCGTGTACCGCGGCCTTGAACTTCACGGTCAGCTCGCTGTGCGGATCGTCGACGGCGGTAAGCAGCGCCTTCTTGATGGTGCCCCAGGTGCGGGAGGCCAGTTCCCGGACCTCGGGGTCGCCGAGGACCTGGGACTTGATCCCTTCGGCACGGGCGATCATGACCGGTTCATGCTGCAGGTCCTGGGCGAGGTCCTGCAGGTACGTGTCGATGGACAACCGGACCTGGTGCTGGGGATCGTCCTGCACCGCCTTGGTGAATTTCAGGATCTCCACGTAAACCTTGTCGCCCACGAGACCGTCCACGAAGTTCGGCACCCACGTGGGGGAGCGGTCGGTGACGAGCCTGCTGACGGTCTCGTGGTTGTCCCGGACCCAGTCCACCGTGCGGTCGACCAGCAGGTCCACCAGCGCGTGATGGTGCCCGTCGTCGAAGATCCGCTGCGCCAAGCGGCCCACCGGAGGTCCCCACGGCGGGGTCAGCAGATGCTTGCGGACCATGCTCTCGATCACGGCCTGGACGTCGTCGTCGTTCAGGACGGTGAACGCGCCACGGATGACCGCGGCGCCTTCCTTGGCCACGCGCTCGGGGCCCCCCGGTCCGGACAGCCAGGTTCCCACCTTGCGGGCGATGTCCATCGAGGCAAGCTTCTCGTGGACCACCTGCTCGGAGAGGAAGTTGGTCTCGACGAAGTCGCCCAGCGACGCGCCGATCTGGTCCTTCCGGTTCGGGATGATGGCCGTGTGCGGGATCTTGAGGCCCATGGGGTACTTGAACAGGGCGGTGACGGCGAACCAGTCCGCGAGGGCGCCCACCATGCCGCCCTCGGCCGCCGCCCGGACGTATTCGAGCCACGGATACTGGTTCTGCAGGGCGAACGCGAGCAGGAAGATGACGGCCATCGCGATCAGCAGCGACACCGCCAGCAGCTTCATCTTCCGGAGCGCCGCGGCTTTCCCGGCATCTGCCGCGGCGTACCGGTGTTCGACGGCGGACGCGGACGCGGAGCTGGAGGGTAGATCAGTTTTCACCTGCATGTGCCCAGCCTAGTCCGCCTGCCGGCCGGCCCGGTCCGCTAACGTGGCTCTATGACGACCGACGAGTCCCGAGGCGTGCGTCCGCTTGTCTACGCCCACCGGGGCGCGAGCGGAGCCTTCGCGGAGCACACCCGCGCGGCCTACCTGCAGGCCATCGCCGACGGCGCCGACGGTGTCGAGTGCGACGTCCACCTTACGCGTGACCAGCACCCCGTGCTTTTGCATGACGCCAACCTGGACCGCACCTCTGACGGCACCGGCCCGGTCGCCGACCGGACCCTCCGCGAGCTCCGCCAGCTGGATTTCTCCTCCTGGCGCGGGGCCCGGATTCCCGCTGAGTACGGAGGCACCTCGGCGCAGTTCCTGACTCTCGTCGAGCTGCTGGCGATCCTCCGGGCGGCGGACCGGGACATCGGGCTGGCGATCGAGTTCAAGCACCCGAGCCCCTACCAGCTCAGGCTCGAGGACCGGGTCCTGGGCGTCCTGAGGGCCGAAGGGTGGGATCCGGCCACGTCGATGCTGGGACGCGTCAAGGTGTCCTTCATGAGCTTCAGCCCGGACGCGATGAAGCATTTGCTCAAGTCCGTTCCGGCGGAGGCGCTGTGCCAGCTCCTTGAGGACGTCGACGTCGCGGACATCCGCAAAGGACTGCGCCTCGGTGCGCTCACCGGCGGCGCGCTGGCCAACGTCATGAGGTCCGCGCACTTGGAGAGCGTCCGGATCCTTGACGCGGGCGACGTCGGCATGGCCGGGCCCGGCATCGAATATCTGCGCGGGCACCAGGGCATTGTCCGGCGCTGGCTCGACTCCGGCCGGCGGTTGCGGGTCTGGACGGTGGACGAGGAGGACGACATCGCCCTCTGCCGGGACATGGGCGTGCACGAAATCACCACGAACCGGCCCGCGGAAGTCCTCGCCCGGCTCGCCATGGGCAGCAGGCCGCCGGGCTGATCGCGGCCGCCGGCTTCGGCGCGAGGGCGGGCCGGTTAAAAGCGGGCGGGCCTCCTCCCGGTCTGGGAGGCGGCCCGCCGACACGCAGGACTCAATCTCAGGTGTTCTGGACGCGGTCCTTGGCGTCGGTAGCGCTGGCCTTGACGTCCGAAACGCTGCCCTGGCCTTCTTCCTTGACCGTCTGAACGGCGTCGGTGGCGGTGGCCTTGACGTTCTCCACCGCTTCCTGTGCCGGTTCCTTCAGGCCCTCCGCCATGTCCTTGGCGGCCTCCGTCAGCTGGGTGGTGACCGGTTCTGCGGCGCTCTTCAGTGCATCGGCGGCTTCGCGTTCCTTCCGGCTCGGCGGGATCAGGGAGGAGACGAGCAGCCCCGCGCCGAAAGCAATCAGACCGGCGGCAAGAGGGTTGCCCTGTGCCTTTACGGCCATCTGGTGCGGTGCGTCGGCAATGGCTGAACCGGCGTCGCCCATCGTCGAGCCGATGGACGCCCGGGCGTCTCCCACCGCGGATCCGGCGTTGCCGGTGGCGGAGTGGACGTTGCTGGTTGCCGTGTCGGCGGCGCCCATGATCTTGTCCTTTACCCCGAAGACGGCGTCTTTGACCTTGTCGGTCTGCCGGTGGACGATGTTGGACGGTGTCACTTTGTCGGCGACCGCATCGACGTTGGTACCGAGGCGTGCGCGGGTGGCTTCAATGTCGGCGCGGATGGCGTCCGGGTTTTCACTCATCGGTTGTCCTCATTAGGTTTCAGGGTGGGCGGAATTTCCTGGATGGTTTCGACGGTCTGGGGCATGCCTTGGATCCTCTTGAGTTCCTTGCGGCCCATGGACGCGAGCACTGCGGCGATGATGCCCCAGATGATGGCTACGACGACGGCGGACCAGCCAAGGCCCATCAGGTTGCCGAGGCCCCACCAGAGCGCGATGGAGAGGAACAGCAGCACGAAGTGGCCGGCCACGCCGGCGCCGGCGAGCATGCCGCCGCCCTTGCCTGCCCTGCTGCCCGACTGCTTCAGCTCGGCCTTGGCGAGCTCGATTTCCTGCCGCATCAGAGTGGAGAGGTCCCGGGTGACGTCACCCAGGAGTTCCCCCAGAGAAGCGGAGTCCGCCTTGGCGTGAGCCGCCGTGGGAGGTGGTTCCGGTATCTGGCTGCTCACAGGTGCCGCCCCTCGCCCTCGATGTACGGATCATTGACGTCGCGGAGTGCGCCGGTGCTTCCCGGAAGGGTCTGCGCCGGGCCCGGCCGGGTGGCGCCAGGCAGCGGCGGCTCGCCGTACACGGTTTCGGTGTAAGGCGGCAGGCCGGTGGTGGTCTCGTCATAGAATGGTGCGCCGACGCCTGCACTGGTGCTGAGTTCCGGCTCCACCAGCGGCCGCGGCGGGACAGAAGTCCCCGTCGTGGCAGTGGTATCGGGGGCTCCGGCCTGGAGGCTGCGGCCGAGCCGGCCCGCGAGCAGGCCCGCGCCGGCGGCAAGCAGCAGGAACGTTCCCGGGCGCTGGCGGGCAAAGGACTTCGCCTCGTCCAGCAGGGATCCGGGATCCCGGTTCTCCAGCCAGGAAGCTACGGACGCGGAGCGGTCCGCGACCTGGCGGATGAGATCGGAGGCAACACCCTGCTGGTCGGGCGCCTCGGCCATGGTGTGCAGCTGCGAGGAGATCGTGCGGATGCCTTCGGCCGCCTTCTGCTGCTGCGTCCCGGCCTGGCTCGTCAGGTCCGACTTGGCCTGCTGGAGCAGGTCCTTGGCGTTGGTCTTAACCTCGGAGGCCACATTGGCGGCTTCCGACTTGGCCGTTTCCGCGACGTTCTGCGCGGCTCCGGCTGCCTGCCCGGCAACATTCGCCGCCTCGTCCTTGGCAACGTCCTTCTTGGATTCGGAACCCACTGTGGAGGGAACCGATGTTCCTGTGCCCGTGTACTGAATGGTGGAGTCAGGCTCTGATGCCTGCGGCCATTGGTTCTCTGTCATCGTTGCTCTCTTTTCGGAAGATTAGCTGGCGAATAAGAACCAGCGTGCTGAATCGAACAGTAAGCATGGTTACTAAGTAGATCGTAAGCACACTTGCTATTCGCCGCAAGACGCAATTGGTCCCAATTTTCTTTTGCGTCCTCAGGTGCCGTCCCCCTCGTCGCGCCGCAAACCCTGCTGTGGCGCGGATCGGGACCCCGCGCCGCCCTCCGCGGCTGCGGCAAAAACAGCCTGGATTTGAAAGAATATTAGTAAGCATGCTTGCCAAACGCTTACTAAGCATGCTTATGGTGGAGTCATGCAGGCTTCCAGTTGGAGGTGCTGCAAAACCAAACCGCATCCCAGATCCAAGGAGACATCATGCTCGCCAAGGAACATATCGACGACCTGCTCCAGCGCAACGGAAACATTGTTTCCACCGACGGAGCCAAGATCGGATCCATCGGCCAGGTCTACGCGGACGATGAGAACGGCCAGCCCACCTGGGCTACCGTCAAGACCGGCCTGTTCGGCACCTCGGAATCCTTTGTCCCGCTGGAAGGTGCCCGCGTTGAGGGCAGTGACCTCGTTGTCCCGTACACGAAGGACCAGGTCAAGGACGCCCCCCGGGTGGACGCCGACGGCCACCTCGAGCCGACGGAAGAGGACCGGCTCTACGCCCACTACGGCCTCGGCGGCCAGACCTACACGGAGGCAACAACCGGCCGTGACGCAGACTTTGCGGCTACTGACCGTACCTCGGGAGTTGCCGCCGGCGGCTACGACACCGACGCTCGTGGCACCGTGGGACATGACACGTCAGGCCCCACGACCGATGACGCCATGACCCGCTCTGAGGAGCGTCTGAACGTCGGCACGGAACGGCAGGCCGCCGGACGGGCCCGGCTGCGTAAGTACATCACCACGGAAAACGTCACTCAGACCGTTCCCGTGCAGCGCGAAGAAGTCCGGATTGAACGCGAACCCATCACGGACGCCAACCGCGGTGACGCGTTGTCCGGTCCGGACCTCAGCGAGGAAGAGCACGAAGTCATCCTCCACGAGGAGCGCCCTGTAATTGAGAAGGAAACCGTTCCGGTGGAGCGGGTCCGGCTCGACAAGGAAACCGTCACGGACCACGTGACCGTGGATGAGGAGATCCGCAAGGAGCGCATCGAAACCGACGGTGACGACAACATCCGGCGGTAGGCAACATCGGGAAGCCAGGGCCACGCCCTTGGCCCTGGCTTCCGCCCTCATTTTGCTTTGCAAGTCCCCGACCCAGGAAGGCATCACGGATGAGCCGCGATCGTGAACCGAACCTCCGGGGCAGCTACCGCCTGCTGGCCACGGCGGCCCGATTGGTTCAGCGCCGCCAGGACGAAGCCCTGGCACCCCTGGGTCTGACCCGCGCGGCCGTTATCGCCCTGGAGGCTGTCGCCCCGCGCCCGTTGAACCAGGAACAGCTGGCAGCGAAAGTACACGTGCAGAGCCAGACTCTCGGCAGGGTCCTGGCCCGCCTGGAATCCCAGGGGCTCGTCACCAGGACCCGCAGCGAAACCGACCGGCGCCAGCTTCAGGTGGAGCTGACGGAGGCGGGAACGGCGGCCCTGGATGCCGCCCGCAAGTCGGAGGTCAACGCTTTTCCGGCGACAATGGACGCCGAGGGGTGGGAGATCCTCCAGCAACAACTGGCACGGTTCGTCGATTCCCTGCAGCGTCCGTCGCCGGGCCCGCAGGGGGGTCCCGGGAAACCGGGCTCCGCGCAACCGGGCCCTGCCCAGCCGGGTCCCGCGCAACCGGGTCCCGCCCAACCGGGCCAGTCTACGGAACGTACGCTGGACGCGGCCGGGCACCGGCATTTCGCGACGGGCCAAGACTCTGCGGGATTGGACATAACTGATGGTTACTGAACACCAGGATCCCCCCGCGACCGGAGTGCAGGGCGAACTGCACCAAGACCGATTCGTCGGCGAGCAAGATCTCACCCGCTGGACCAGCCCCGGCGGGCAGGCCCTCGCCCGGGCCGCCCGAAAAATCAGCAACGTTCTCGGGCCGCATGCAACACTGATTCTGACCCTGGCGGCCGGTGCGCTTATCGCCGCCGTGCTTACTGCCTTGTTTTCCGAGGTATACGAATCGGTGGTGGAGGCCGACGGCGTCGCCGGCCTTGACCATCCCGTCCTGGACGCGGCCAAGAGTGTCCGTTCCCCTGCCTTGAACCTCATCATCACCGGGTATACCGACGTCGGTGGGACGATCGGTATGCCGATCCTCGCCTCAGTCATCACGGTGGCCTTGGCGCTGCGCCGTCGCTCCTGGACGCCGGCGATCCTTATCGTCATCGCCGCTGCCGGCTCCCTGCTGATGACCATTGCAGGCAAGCAGCTCATCGGACGCACCCGGCCGCTCCTAGCCGATGCTGTGCCCCCTTACGAATACTCCGCATCTTTTCCCAGCGGGCACTCGCTGAATTCGGTTGTCATTGCCGGCGTCGTGGCGTATCTGGTGATACTCCGCCTCAAGTCCCGCCGGAGCAGGATCTGGACTGCCGCCCTGGCCGCCGCCTTCGCCGTGACGATAGGCCTGAGCAGGGTCTACCTGGGGCACCACTGGTTCACCGACGTCCTTGCCGCCTGGATCCTCGGGTTGGCCTGGCTGGCGCTGGTCATCACCGCCCACCGGCTCTACCTGACCAGCAGGAAGCACCGGGCGCCTGCCCCGGCCGGGGCGTAAAATCCACGGAACTCCATGCCACCTTTCGGCTGAACCGGCGCCGTTCCTGGCGTGAAACGACCTGGCGGAGGCGCAGGCCGGCGTCGTGCATTCCAGGAGCCTGCCCGCCTCTTGCCCGTGATCGGGCAGCCTCCTACGATTGAGCTAATCGGGACTGGATGGCCAGGACCGGGCCGGCCTGTAGGGGGGCCGCCATGAGACAACGGTCAAAACGAATTGCGCTTACGGCCACGGTGCTTGGCCTGTTGCTGTTGCCTCTGGGTGCCGGGCCTGCGACGGCCGCGCCTACAGACTGCTGGACCAACGACGGTGTCTGGCTTCCCTACGTCACTGCACACTGTTCCGGCGGGACAGGCTGGTATCAGGCGTGGGCCGCGTGCAAAGAGAACTTCTGGCCCTATGACGACGAATTCGTCGAAAGCGACTGGAAAGTCGCCGGGAGCCAGGAGACGGCCTGGGTATGGTGCCCGGCGGGCTACCGGGTGCTGAACTACGGCGTGGGCCTCAAGAGCTGAAGCGGACCCCCGCCAAGGCCTGCTCCTGAGTAGGCGCCCGGCTCTAGGCGCCCGGGTCAGGCATCCACCGTTGCCAGGCGGGCCGGCTGTACCGTAGCTGCGGCCGAAAGATCGCTGAAAGCGCCTCGATAGCGGGCAGCCGGGTGGGTCGGCTCGAGCCTCGGGCCCCGGCCGAAGACCTTTTCGCGCAGGGTGCCCGGCGCGTACTCAGTCTGGGCAAGACCCCGGCGCTGCAGTTCGGGCAGGACACCCTGGATGAAGTCCGTATACGAACCGGGGATGATCTGGTTGATGATGTTGATCCCGTCGATGCCGGCGTCCTGCCAGCGTTCCAGCTCGTCCACGATCTGTTCCGGCGTCCCCGCGATCTGCTGGGCCTTGGCGCGGTAGCGGGCCAGGTCCCCGACCGTGGGATTGCCGCCGGGGACGGAAGCGATGGCAGCCTCCAGAACACCTTGGGCGCCTTCGGTCTTGACCTCCCCGAGCGGAGTGTCGAGCGGGAGGCCGCCGAGGTCGACGCCGATTCCTCCGCCGATGTGCGCGATGATCGAGTGGAGGTCCAGATACTCGTCGTACTCCGCCTGCTTGCGGGCCACTTCGTCCTCGGTGCTGCCGATCACGAAGGACAGGCCGCCAAAGATCTTCACGTCGCCGGGCGCACGGCCGCCGGCCGCCTCGAGTGCGCGGATGCTCGCGGTTTGCTTGGCCACATAATCAACGTGCGGTGCGAAGAGGAAGGTGGCCTCAGCGTTTTCCGCGGCGAACTTCCTGCCGCGGGCAGAGCTCCCTGCTTGGAAAAGGAACGGCGTGCGCTGCGGGCTAGGCGAGACGAGGTGGGGCCCGTCGATGGAGTACCGGGTGCCGCGGTGGTTGATCTTATTGACCTTGGCCGGATCCGCGTGGATGCCACGGACCTTGTCGGCGAGCAGGGCGTCGTCGTCCCAGGACCCCTCCCAGAGCTTGTACACGGCTTCGGCGTACTCCTCTGCCCAGTCGTACCGGTCGTCGTGGGGAGTAAGCCCGCTGTTTCCGAAATTCCGGTGCGAGTTCTCCAGCACGCTGGTGACGATGTTCCAGGCAACGCGGCCATTGGAGATGTGGTCCAGCGTGGACATCTGGCGTGCCAGCTGGAAAGGATCGGACTGGATGACGGAGCTTGTCATGGCGAGTCCGATGTCCTTGGTGACCGCCGCCAGCGCAGAGCAGAGCACCAGCGGATCGTTCGAAGGCACCTGCAGACCCTTCTCGACCAGCGAGGCCCAGCCGCCTTCGTGGTCCCCGTACAGTCCCACCACATCGGCGAAAAACATCGTGTCGAATTTCGCCTCCTCCAGTTCACGGGCCAGCTCGACCCAGAGCTGCAGGTCGTTGAAGCGGTGCTGCTGGGCCTCGGGATGCCGCCACTGACCGCCCAGGATGTGGTTGGTCGTGTTCATCACGAAGGCGCTCAGGAGCAGGCGGGGGCGTTCGTCAAAGGTACCCATCAGGAATCGCTCTTCTCGGTGGTGTTGGTTGCGTTCGTTCCGGCGACGGCATCGCCGATGCTGTTGAGGCCTACGGGGATTGTGCCGTTGATGTGGTAGTCACCGACGGATCGCGCCTTAAACACCGCCGGGTTGTGGGTGGCGACGGTACGGGCGTTGCGCCAGTGGCGGTCGAGCCCCTTGCCGCGGCCCGTCGAAGAGGCGCCGGTGACATCAAAGAGCTCGTTGGTAGCGGCCAGGACCAGGCCGGGGACGGTCACGTGGGCCTTCTGGACGCCCAGTTCGCCGCGGACAAAAGCATCCTCGGCGTCCAGCCCGAGGGAGGGGTCGACGGCGGCATCCAGGTCGCGGGCCGCGGCGACCACGATGGATTCCGCTGCGTACACGCCGGCGGCGATCTGCCCGACGCGTTCCTGGATCAGGGGATCGTCCCGGAACGGCAAGCCGGAGCCGGTATTGAAGGTGCGGGTGCGTCCGGCGACGAGGCTGCTGGCGTCCCGAAGCGCAGCATGGCCGATCCCGGCGAGGACCGAAAGCAGCACGAGCTGGAAGAATGCCGGTTCCAGGGTGCTGCTGACCTTGCGCTGGATGATGTCCTCGGCGTCGACCACCACGTCATCAAAGATGGCCGTTCCGGTGCCCGTCAGCGGCTGGCCGAAGCCGTCCCAGTCGTCGACGATGGTGACGTTGGGGTCACTGGCGGGGACCAACGCGTACTGGCGCCCCTCGTGCCCTTCGGTGCTGGCCATGACGACCACCCAGTCGGCGAAGATGCTGCCGGTTGTGTAGTATTTTTCGCCCTTCAGCAGCCAGCGGCCGTCCTCCTGCCGGAGCTTGGTCTGCGTGGTTCCGAGGGCATTTCCGGAACGTTCGGTGGCGGCGTTGCCGAAGATGTCGCCGGCGAGCACGCGGGGGAACCAGCGGTTGCGGAAGGCGGGGGGCTGCAGGGCGATCGTCTCCACGAAGGAGAAATGTGAACGCAGCAGATGCGAGACGTTGGAGTCCGCCGCGGCGAGTTCGATCAGGAGCCGGCTCAGGTGCTCATAGCTGACGGGGTCCCCGCCATGCCCGGCCGGAACACGGAGCGTCGTGAATCCGCTTTCCTTCAACCAGGCGACCGGTTCGAAGGGCAGGACGTGGTTGGCCTCCCGTTCCAAGGACCCCTCCGCGATGCGTGCGAAGACGGGCCGGAACCTTGCGGACAGCTCCGCGTAGCGGGCTTCCCCGCTGAGCTCCCGCACTTCTTCCGAGATTGTCATTCCGTTCCTAACGTTGGAAGTGGTTCAAAGTTCGTGTGAGGGCCCTTAGCGGCCAGCGGCGGCAGCGAGCTCGCGCAGCCGGTGGCCGGGATTGGAGTCGAGCAGCAGGCGCGTGTAGTCGCTTTGCGGATTGCGGAAGACCTGCGCCGTCGGGCCTGTTTCCATCAGCTGTCCCCGGCTCATGACGCCCACGTCGTGGGCGACGCGTTCCACGACGTGGAGGTCGTGGGAAATGAACAGGTAGGACAATCCCAGGTCGCGCTGCAGCCGTTCGAGCAAATCCAGGATCTGCGCCTGGGTCAGCACATCGAGCGCGGAAAGGGCCTCGTCCAGTACGAGCGTCCGGGCGCCGAGGGCAAGGGCGCGGGCGATGGCGACGCGCTGGCGCTGGCCGCCCGAGAGCTCTTTGGTCCTGCTGCCGGCGGCGCGCGCGGGGAGGTTCACCTGGTCAAGGAGATCGGCAACGCGTGCGCGGCGTTCCGCACGGGAACCGATCCGGAAGCTGACCAGGGGCTCGGCAACTATGTCACCGACGGTCAGCCTCGGGTCAAGGGCCGAGTCGGGGTTCTGGTACACCAGCTGGAGGGTGCGCCAGAGTTCCCGTTTGCCTTTGCCGGCCAGTGCGGTGACGTCCGTGCCGTGCACCCGGACGCTGCCCGACGTCGGGTCCAGCAACCGCATGATCATGCGGGCAGTGGTGGACTTGCCGGACCCCGATTCGCCGACCAGCGCGAAGGTGGTCCCCTGGCGTACCGAGAAGTTCACGTCGTTGACGGCACGGTGTTCGCTGCCTGCCCGGCCGAAGACCTTCGTGAGCCCGCGGACCTCGATCGCTGCCACGGGCAGCTCGCCGGCGGACTCCGCCGCGGCAGGAGCACCCTTGGGGACGGCCGGCGAGGCCTCTTCGAGGAGCCTGACGGTGTAGTCATCCTCGGGACGGGTGAGGATGTCGGTGACGGAGCGGTCCTCACGGATCCTTCCCTGCTGCATCACCACGATGCGGTCAGCCAGGTCGGTGGCGACGGCGAGGTCGTGGGTGACGAAGATGACCGCAGTCCCGCGGTCCCGGGCAAGCCTGCTGAAGACCTCAAGGACGCGGCGCTGGACAGTCACGTCCAGGGCCGACGTCGGCTCGTCGGCGATCAGCAGCTTCGGTCCCAGGCTGAAGGCGATGGCGATCAGGACGCGCTGTTTAAGTCCACCGGAAAGTTCGTGCGGGTACTGCTTCAGGCGCTCTTCCGGGCGGTCGATGCCCACCAGCTCGAAGAGCCGTACGACCTCCGCCCTGATCTCCGCTTTGGAACGCTTGCCCGCCTCCGGGTGCAGCCGGAACACTTCCGCCACCTGCGATCCGACCGTTTTGACCGGGTCCAGGGAACCGCCCGGGTCCTGGGGGACCATGCCGATCTGGCGCCCGCGGATTTTCTCCAGCTCGCGTTCCGGCAGGCCGGCAAGTTCGGTTCCATCGAACCGGATGGAACCGGCAGTGATGCTGGCTGACGGAGAGAGGAGCCCGATGATGGATTTGGAAAGGGTGCTCTTACCGGACCCGGATTCGCCCACGAGGGCAACGATCTCGCCGGGCATCAGGACAAGGTCGAGGGATTCCGCGGCCGTCACGGCCTCCGGGCCGCGGCCGTACTCGATGTGCAATCCCCGCACTTCAAGCAAGGGGGCGGCTCCGCTGGGGGGAGTGTCGGTGTTGGGATTCAATGAGGGCTCCTGACTAGAACCGGAAGAACTTGAGAAGCTGGCGTCCGAGACCGGCCAGCAGCATCACCGCGATGACGATGACCAGGCCCGGCAGGCTCGTCATCCACCACGCGCGTGCCAGGTACTGCCGTCCTTCGGAGATCAGCAGCCCCCATTCCGGCGTGGGAGGCGGTGCTCCGAAACCCAGGAAGCCGAGGCCGGAAATTGCGAGGATGGCTGCGCCGAGGTCAACCGCCAGGAGCGCGAGGACCGGGCCGCAGGAGTTCGGCAGGATGTGCTTCCAGATCACGGACCAGTAGGAGCCGCCGTTAAGGAATGCGGCCTCGACGTAGTCCAGGTTCCGCACGCGCAGGACCTCCGAGCGCACCACCCGTGCAAACGCGGCAATCGAGGCGATACCGACCCCCACGCCCAGGGAAATGGGCCCGGGCGCGAATGCGGTCACGATGATCAGCGAGATCAGGAAGCCTGGTACCGCGAGGAGCACGTCAACCAGGCGCATGGTGGTGGCATCGGCAGCGCGGCCGGCGGTGGCGGCGAGCAGTCCCAGTGCCGTTCCGACCACAAAACCGATCAGGACGGCGAGCCCGGCCGTCAGCAGGGTCTGCGACGTGCCGTACACGACCCGGGCGTAGATGTCGCGGCCGAGGTGGTCAGTGCCGAACCAGTGGTCCGGGCTTGGAGACAGGAATTTCTGCTTGGGAACGCCGCTGATGGGATCGAACGCGGTGAACAGGCCGGGCAGGACGGCCCAGCCGACCAGAATCAACAACGGAATCACGGTCAGCCACAGGCTGACCGGCCCCAGCGCCGTTCGCCGGCGTTTTTCCGGGGCGAGAACGACGGCGCTGTTCCCGACGGCGCCGTCCCTGACGCCGTCGTCGTTCCCGGCACCGGGGGTGTGTGCTGCCGTCCCGGTTCCGGGATCTGTTCCTACTAGCTCGGTGCTCACAAGATTCTCCGTTCGGCCTTAAGCGGTCAGGGCTCGGGGCGAGCCGGCGGCACTGCTCTTCAGAATGCGGGGATCCAGCAGCGGATACAGCAGGTCGACGATCAGGTTCACCGCAACGAACGCCGAGGCCGTCAGCAGCACCAGGCCCTGGACAAGCGGCACATCCTGGACCGTGACGGCCTGGAGCACCACCGATCCCAGGCCGGACCGGGCGAAGACCGTCTCGGTGATGACCGAACCGGCCAGCAGGGTCCCCACCGTAATCCCGGCAATGGTCATGGCGGGGCCGGCCGCGTTCTTGAGCGCATGGCGGTAGAAGATCCACGCGGGGGAGGCGCCCTTGGCCCGCAGAACATCAATGAACGGCTGCTCGTAGACGTGCGTGATGCTCTTGAGCAGTACCTGCGCCATCGGGGCGGAAACATAGAGTGCCAGGACCAGGACGGGAACAGCCAGCGAGGCAAAGGACCCGTCAGGGAACAGGGACATCACGCCGAGCTGGATGGACAGCAGCTGCAGCAGCACCAGGCCGAGCCAGAACACCGGGACCGCCGCGAACAACGGCGGGAGGTTGGTGATGAGGCGCTTCAGCAGGTTGGAACGGGTCAGCACCGCGGCAGCCACGAGGGCCACAGCAAGGACGACGGCCGCCACGAACGCACTCGAGGCCAGAGCCAGCGTGGATCCCGCTACTGCTCCGATGCGCGTGGCCACGGACTGCCCCGAGGCCAGCGAGTACCCCACGTCGCCCCGGAGCAGCTGCCCGAGCTGGCTGAAGTATTGCACCAGCAGGGGCTGGTCATAGCCGTATTGGGCCTTCATGGCATCGACGGTTGCCTGATCCGCCGCCGCATCCGTCGAGAGGAAGATGGTGACCGGATCGCTGGGCAGGAGTTGCACCGCCAGGAAAACCAGCGTGTACGCCAGCCAGATGACGAGCAGCGCCTGCCCGAGGCGTCGCGCAACGTAGAGGCCCATGATCGGCTACTTGCTGTTCTTCCAGGCGCCCTGGAAGATCGGGGCGGTGCCGGAAGTGAAGTCGACATGCGCCTTGGCGTTGGCGCCGTAAACCTGGACTTCGTCCCAAAGAACCAGTGCCAGTGCCTGGTCCACCACCAGAGCACGCTGTTCGTCCGAGACCAGTTCTTTGTGCTTGGCGCTGCTGGTGGCGGCGCGTTCGGCGGCGAAGAGCGCATTGAGCTGCTGGTCGGCATTCAGCGTCTGGGTGTTCGTCGCCGGTCCGAAGACCGGGCCGAGGCCGCCGTACACGAACTGCCGCGTGCCGAAGAACTCCACGTTCGGATCCTTCATGGCCGTGGCCAGGAAGGTGTTGTCAGCCGCACGGTTGACCAGCTTCACGCCGATCTCCCGCCACTGCTGTTCGATCAGCTCGAAGGCAGGTTTGATGACAACCGAGTTGTTTGACGACGTGACGGTGACTTCGAGCTTCTGGCCGTCCTTGGCCCGGATGCCGTCGGCTCCGGGCACCCAGCCCGCTTCCTCCAGCAGGCTCTTGGACTTGTCCGGGTTGTAGGCCAGCTCCGCGGACAGGTCAACGAAGTCCGGTGCTTCACGGTTCAGGATGGAGCCGGCGAGCTCGTAGCTGTCGGAGAGCACGGTGTCCTTGAGCGACTGCCGGTCGATGCCGAGTTGCAGGGCCTGGCGGACCTTCGCGTCGGCCAGCTTGCCGTTGCCGATGCGCACCGCCGCCATGTTCGAGGTCAGGTCGATGCCCTTGGCCGGGAGGACCTGGTTGCCGCTGCCGGCCAGGGTTGTTTCATCCGCGGGCTGCAGGCCGCGAACCAGGTCAACCTGGCCCGTCTGCACGGCGCCGGCACGGTGAGCCACCTCCGGGAGGTACTTCACGACGACTTTATCCAGGTAGGCGGCCCCCTGGTTCGGAGCACCTTCCGGAGCCCAGGCGTAGTCTGCGCGCTTGGCCAGCACAACTTCCTCATCGGCCTTTTCGGATTCGAAAGCGAAGGGTCCCGAGCCCGAGATTTTCGCGATGGCTGACTGTCCGGCGTTGTCCAAGGTGAGGGTCTTCGGTGAAACGAGTCCCGCGGTGACGGAGGACGTGGCCCGCAGGAAGTTGGCGTCGGGGGAGGACAGGGTCACCTCCACCTGGTCGCCGCCGATGACCTGCGAGGACTTGTAGGCGGAGAAGTCCACGTTCGGCTGGATCTTGGCACTCTCGATGCCCTTCCCCAGCGCATCGAGGTTGGCCTGGACCGCGGCCGCGTCCAGGGGTGTTCCATCACTGAAGGTGACTCCCGGGCGGATCGTGAAAGTGAACTTTGTCTGGTCCTCGCTCGCCGTGAACTTGCTGGCGATCCAGGGGACGAGCTGGCCCTTCTCGGCGTCGAAGTACGTCAGCCGGTCCAGCACGCTGTTCAGCACGTTGGCCTTCTCGTAGAAGCGTGCTGCCTGGGTCTGGAAGTTGTTGATCGGCGTGACTTCCGCGAAAACGAACGTGCCGCCCTGGACCGGAGCGCCGTCCCGGGCGGATTGCCCCGCCGCTGCGCCGCCGGTGCTGCCGCCGCAGGCGCTCAGGGCCAGGGCCGCGGCACTCAACAGGGCCAGCACGGCCAAGGGCCGGCGCTTCGTCGCCGCCCGCGAAGGGGAAGTGCGCGTTTCGTTGGTATCCATCGGGATCCTCTCGGTCGTGACCAAGGGACTCCGAGACCGACCGCGTTCCCGGCGCAGGACTCAACGCGCACGGTGGAACGTGGGATCTCGGCAATCGCCATCGGTCCTGGCTTTAGCACCGTGCCCCGAAGGGTGGTTGCTACGGCGTCATCGAGCCAGGTCTCTCAGCCGATCTGGATGGTGGAAATTCGCTTTCGGGGAGCTTTCGCTCCCATCCGGCCGCTTCACGCCCGGACAGTGTCCACTTTCGTGCATAATCTTCGATTCACCAACAATGACGACACGTTCTGCAACAAACGAAGGAGAAGGTGCGTGCCGCCGTCGGACATTCCGGGCTGGGGGACCGGGCGCCTTTGCTTTATCCCCAGAAGCCACGGCAGAGTTGCATGCCTTCGCACCCGCGGCCATGATGTACGTTGGCCTCCCTTCGGAACAACTTAGGAATACGACGCATGCCCTGCATCCAGCGGATCAATATCGGCCACCGGGGTTGTGGGTAGCCCGTGCTCCGTCTGAAACGCCTGGCAGTGTTCACCGTGTTCGCATGCTGCGTCGTCACCGGGTTCTTGTTCTGGGCGCTTCCGTTGTCCGGCGCGCAGGCCCGCGGCGTTAAGCCCCCGCCGCCGCGGGCGGAAGCCAAACTGGTGGAGCTGCCGACTGGCACGACCTCTGCTGTGGAGATAACCCCGAGCGCGGACGCGCAGTGGATCATCCGGGCTGCGGCTCAGACCGGCATCCCGGCCCGCGCACTGCAGGCCTACGTGGCCGCTGCCGGAACGGCCAACAATTCCACTCCGGCCTGCGGGATCGGCTGGAATACGGTGGCGGCCATCGGCTTCGTCGAGTCCGGCCACGGAACGCACGGTGGGGGACACCTGACCGCCGCGGGGCAGGCGAGCGGGCCGATAATAGGCCCCAGCCTTGACGGCGATGGGTTCGCCGCGATCGCTGACACGGATGCAGGCGCCCTCGATGGTGACGCGCGGTGGGACCGGGCCGTGGGGCCCATGCAGTTCATCCCCTCCACGTGGCGGTATGCCGGGCGGGACGGGAACGGGGACGGCAAAGCCGACCCCTTCAACATTGACGACGCCGCGCTGAGTGCGGCCTCTTACCTATGCGCCCGCGGCCGCGACCTCACAACGGCCAGGGGCTGGACAGACGCCATCTACTCCTACAACCAGTCCGATTCGTACATCGACAAAGTACGCGGCCAGGCCACTTCCTACGCCGCGCAGGCTGGCGCTGCCGATTAAGCAAAGAGGAACCGCCGGCGCTTGCCGGCGGTTCCTCCTGGCGTAGCTCGCTCAGTCGGCGGCGTGTGTGGCTCCGAGCAGGTCACGCACCCTTGCGGCGATTTTGACGAACTCGGGGTTTTCCATGGTTTCCCCGTAGTCGCGGTTAGTCCCGAGCGGGACATCGAGCGTCTCGAGGATGCGGCCTGGACGCGGGCTCATGACGACGACCCGATTGGCGAGGAACACGGCTTCGGCTACCGAGTGGGTCACCAGGATCACCGTGGTGCCTGTTTCGCGCCAGATCCGATCGAACTGGCCGACCAGGCCGGACTGCTCCAGGACCCGGCCCTCGCCGCGTTCCGGATGTCCGATTTCCTTCGCATCAACGGAGTGGCACTATGAGCGACTTTTCCCGCCTATCCCTCAACAGCGCCACCACGAAGAAGTGGAGCCTGGCGGAGGCCGTGGAGGGTTGCGTCCGGGCCGGCATTCCCTCGATCGGGCCCTGGCGCGACATCGTCGCCGAGGCCGGGCTGGACAAATCCGCCCGGCTGATCCGGGAGGCCGGGTTGCGGGTGTCCTCGTTGTGCCGCGGCGGATTCCTCACCGCCGCGGACCCGGCCGGACAAGCTGCTGCCCTTGCTGACAACCGGGCCGCCATCCTGGAGGCGGTGGCACTGGGCACCACGGAGCTCTTCCTGGTGGTCGGAGGCCTGGCACCGGGGGAGAGGGACGTCGTCGCGGCACGCCAGCGTGTGGCTGACCGCCTGGAAGATCTTGTCCCCTTCGCCGTGGAGCACGGCGTCCGTCTTGTGCTGGAACCGCTGCACCCGATGTACTCGGCGGACCGTGCCCTGATTTCCACCCTCAAGCAAGCCCTGGATCTGGCCGCCCCCTACGATGCGCGCGCCGTGGGCGTCGCCGTCGACACCTTCCACGCCTGGTGGGACCCGGAGCTGAAGGCCCAGATTGAACGCGCGGGCCGGGAAAACCGGATCGCTTCGTACCAGGTGTGCGATTTCAATCTGCCCATCGCAGCCGACGCCCTGCTGTCCCGCGGCATGATGGGCGACGGCGTCATCGACTTCGCAACCATCGGCGGCTGGGTTCGTGACGCCGGCTACACCGGCGACATCGAAGTTGAAATCTTCAATCAGGAGATCTGGGACGCCGACGGGGACAGCACGCTGGCCACCATGAAGGCGCGGTACGCGGAACTGGTTCTTCCCTACGCCTGACCGGCGGCCGCGGCAGTCCGCGTCGCCCCTGCCGGGCCAGGGCACCGGCGCCGCAGCCGGGTCAGGACACCGTGGCGAGGACTCTGTCGATCCGGGAAAGCAGGCCCGGCCACCCGTTGCCCATGCCCTCGAAGGCCTTTTGGCCCAAGGGCGTATCGACGCGGAAGCCGGCGTGCTCGAAGTGCAGGATGGTCCCGTCGTCGACGGCGTCGAGGCGCCAGGTCACGGTGGTGTCCAGTTGCCCCTCCGAGAAGAGGAAGCTGATCGACGTGCCGGGCTCCACGGCGAGGATCTCACACTGTTGCTGGCCCCACGGGCCCATGTCCATGGTGAAGCGGTGGCCGACGGCGGGTCTGATGTCGCCAGGTGCCCACCAGCGGGCCAGCAGTTCCGGTGTGGTGAGCGCAGCCCACACGGCTGTGCTGGGGTGCGGAATGTGGCGCTCGAGCCGGATGGTGTTCTCGGTCATGACGGGTTCTCCTCGTCTAGAAGTTCGGCAAGCGCGTCGAGGCGCTGGGTCCAGTAACGCTCAAAGTGCTTCACCCAGCCACCGATCTCGGCGAGGCGCGCCGGCTGGAGGTGGTACAGCCGATGGCGGCCGTGCCGTTCTTCGCGCACGAGACCTGCCTCGCGGAGAACGGCCAGGTGTTCGGACGCGGCGGAACGGCTCAACTCGAGCAGGCCGGTGAGTTCCCCCGCCGTCCTGGGACCTTCGCAGAGCTCGTCAAGAATGACGCGCCGCGCAGGGTTGGCGACTGCACCGAACACATCAGGAAGCACGCTCCGAGTATATGTCGGAAATTTCCGAAGTATCAAGGAGCGTGCGTCTTACCGCTGCCGGCGGACGAGGGGCACCGCGCTTGGCCCGGCAGGCAG